>DASTOD010000085.1:0-3407 GCA_035762645.1 Binatia bacterium
CCGGATCCGCACCATGGGCCCCCATGCCTTTCATCAGATGGGGATGGACGTCAATCAATCCCGGTGTGATGATGAGACCCTTAACGTCGAGCACCGTTGCCCCGTCCGCCGAGAGATCGGGCCCGATTTGTTCGACAACACCCTCTTTTACCCGAATATCGAACAACCCATGGCGACCGCTCGCCGGATCGAGCACACGCCCAGCCTTCAAAATAAAATCGGTCAATTGTCGGTCCATGATTTCATTTCGCTGGATTGTGCCGGCATTATTCCGCGTTTCTCGTTTCAGTTTCCGCCGAAGGACAAGATCCGTCGATCCCCGTGGCGGATTCTGGTTTCAGGTTCCCCTCGATATGCGCTCCCCTCGATACGCGAACTGTCGCTCGCTACTCGGGGTGGCCGGATTCTCGAGTAAGCCGCCAGGCTGTACCGAGAGACTCGGGGAAGCCGGATGGTCTCCGGTGTCCCGAGTAGGCCATAGGGCTGTAGCGAGGGACTCGGGGCAAATGCGAAGGACTAGAAACAAGAAACTTGGAACAAGAAACTATTTCCTTGGACCATTGGTCCACGTCATAGATTTTTGTCAAAAAACGCGCCGATTCGTTCCTTATATTCGGCGGCAAATTGACCATGGACCAGCTGTTCGTCGAACCAAAATTGAGCTTTTGGGTTATTTGTCAGCGACTGTTGCAGCATCAATGCATGATCGAATGGAATCATCGAGTCATGCTTCGAATGAATCAGAAGTACGGGAATGTTGAGATCTCTTATAGCATCTTTCGGTGACACCTCTCTAAGATTGATGCCCAGAAATATCTTTGCCCAAAGAGTCGTGAGCCAGGCGAGTAGAGATTTGAGCGCAGGCAGCCTGAAGAGCGCCGGCGCCAGGAGATCGAGCCGCGCGTAACTCGACTGCGACACCAGTGCCTTGATTTCGGGCGCCCTCGGCGCGGTCATCAAAGCTACCGCGCCCCCCATCGAAAATCCCCAGACTCCCACCTCTCGGACCCCTCGGGTGTTCAGAAATCCGATCGCGGCAATGAGATCTTTGACTTCCTTCGCGCCCACCGTCGAGTACGACCCTTCGCTCTCTCCGAGGTAACGGGAATCGTACAAGAACAGGTTGTATTTCTCGCAGAGAAAAACCAACGCCGGCAGTATGTTACCTTTATCGGCGGGATAGCCGTGCAAGGCGATGATCGTTTTCGCCGCCGCGTCTTTATGGGGAATGAACCATCCCCGCAAAGTCACGCCGTCATCAGTGGCGAAAGACACCGTCTCATAATTCAGGCCGAGATCTTTCGGTGAGATGCTTGAAATGATCCTTGGCGGGCGCACGGACATATAAAACGCCCAAAGAGAGCTGACGAGAAAGAAGAATACGATCAAAAACAAGCCGAACAGCATTAAGCGAACAGTTTTTCCGCGCGCGCCCTGCGTCATTTCTATGCCGCTAGCCGCAAATCAAAAGAAGCAAACGAGGGTTGTCTGACATTGGGTTCTCCTGAGGAGGCCATCAGTGCTGCGTCTGACTCACCATGCTTTTTTCGGGACAATAAATGTAGGTCTGGCGATCGTAGATCGTGCCTCCGTTTCGGCTAGTCGCCGTCCAGTAAAAATCTAAGCAGTGCGAATTTCCCTGAAAGACAAAATCAATCTGTTGAATGGTAATGGACTCTACCCGCTCCGCCTCCTTGGACTGCCACACTTGATAGACAAATCTCCTGGTCTCGCCTTCTTTCCACAGGCCGAGTGGAAACTTGAGACCACCGGAGGATAATCTTCCATCCCGACCGGGTCTTCCGTCATAGAGCCTGCCAAGACCGTTTTGATCCTGGTTAATCGTAAAAAGCTGCCATTTAACTCCGTCTTTGCCCGGGTTGATTCTCTCATAGACGAGAAACTTCCGTTCCATTGTGGGATGTTCCCATTCCATGGGGCCCTTGATCTGATAGGTAGCTCTACGGTGTCGATAGGTGCCATCGACTTTGGGCATCTTTAGCTCTTTCTTTCCATCCCACTGAGCTCCCGCCCAGAGTTCTACAGGAATGTATCTTTCCTTTGTCGCAATATTCGTCAAATCCTCCCAGGCTTTTGTATCGAGAGCGATTGCTGAGCCAGATGCTGAGGCGATGACCGCGGCTAATGAAGCACGCAAAGAAATTTTAAGAAGAGGCCTCATGGCTCTTTCCTTTCGCGGAAGTGCGACGACAAGATTTGCCGAGCATTTCGGGCCCGCTTGTCAGATTTCGATTTATTATTGAAGAAGCAAAAGTCTCAAAGAGCGATCGCGTGGATTCTAGTGCGGCGCCCGCGGCTTGGCAAGAGAATTGTGAGGGCCTTGCGCTTGCCAAGATGCTTCCACTTAATATAAGAATTCAGCGCAGTTTGAAGCCCATGCTTCGGTCTTCGTGTATGGTCATGAGAAAAGAACCGCGTCAACTCTCATTTTTGCCGGCACTCGCTGTCGTTTGTGGGATGATTTTTGCTTCGGATGCCCGGGGACAGGCACCGGAGAGACCGAAGTCTCAATCGGTCTCGCTAGGTATCGTCTCCGAGAGACAGCGGGGGCAGGTCGCGGAGCATTTTACCGATTTTGTGCGCTATGTCGCGGGAAAGCTCGCCTCAGCGGCGGAGTTCGAAGGTAAGGTAGTGATCGCTCCCACGCCGTTTCAGCTCGCCGCGCTCATTGAACAGAGGAAGGTCGACTTTTACATGGAGAGTCCTTATCCGACCTATCTCGTCAACGAGGTCCACAGGGTCGCCAAGCTGCTCCTGAGACGCTGGAAGGGAGGCATGGCGGAATATCGAAGCGTTATCTTTACCAAGCGAAACGGCGAAATAAATCGCCTGGAAGATCTCAGGGGTAAGATCCTGATTTTCGAGGATCCCGGATCGACTTCGGGTCACTTTCTGCCCCGGGCTTTCCTGTCGCGGAAGGGATTCAAGTTCACCGACAAGAGCCGATTTGAACCCCACGCTTCCCCGACCGACATCGGTTACCTGTTTGCCTATTCCCAGGAAAAATTGGTCGACTCGGTGCTCACCGGAAAGGCGGCGGCAGGAGTCTTTAGCGACGATGACTATGCGAGACTTGACCCGAAGAAAAGCTCGGGCATCAGCATCCTCGGGGAGACGGAGCCGCTTCCACGTCACTTTCTCTCCGTGCGAAACGATTTTCGCGCGTCGCTGGCCGACCGCCTTGAGAAAATATTGCTCTCGATGCACGAAGATGACCTGGGGCGGAGAATCTTAAAAAAGACCGACGAGACCACAAAATTCGACCTGCCGCCGGAGGGTGAGGCGGGGCTTCGTCGAAGGCTTTCGGAAATCTTTCGCTCTCCCGAAAAGAACTAGCCAAAGAATTTGAAGTATGGAATGAAGAACAGATCGGAAAAACTGTATCT
>DASTOD010000086.1:0-2312 GCA_035762645.1 Binatia bacterium
GCTCATATCCCTTAAGGCGGGAGAAACGCACGGCGAGGGCAAATGCGCCTCTGCCCTCTCCCCGTCGGGGACTGTGTCTCAATGTCATTCGAGGCGCAGGCGAAGAATCTAGTTTCGTAACAGGTTGGAAATTCGAGATGCTTCGCCCTCGCTCAGCATGACATCAGGGCGCTTTGGTGAATTGCGACAGTCTGGTCGATGGAGGGAAGTACTTCATGGTGTCGCCAGCAACCCGCGCCGGTTCAGGGCCTCGGCGCAGGCCTCCAAATGGCCCAGTTGATCGCTAGTCGCGAACCGAAGCACGAACATCCGCGCGCCAGCATCGCGGTAGGCCTCGATTTGATCGATCACTTCATTCCATGAGCCCAAAACACAGAGCATCGTCTTAGACACCGCCTCAAACGGGCGGTTGTAATATTGCGCGACAAACCTTTGTCCCTCCGATACAGCGCCCTCTTCGCCGGCAGCCAGCGTGAAGTAAAGGCCCGGCTGAATTGCCCAGGCCTCACGGCCCGCCTCTGCCGCATAAGCTCGGATTTTTTCCCAGCATTCGCGATAAATGGCGGGACTCGTGAGATTGTTCAGCCAGCCGTCTCCCATCCGGCCGACCCGCCGCAAACCAGGATCGATGTTGTTGGAAGCCAACCAAATGGGTATGCCGGGGGATTGAACGGGCTTCGGCTCCAATGTGACGTGTTCGAAGTTTGTAAAGGCGCCGGCATGAGAGACGTCATTCTCGCGCCACAATCGTCGCATAACCCCCACGAGCTCTTCGGTCATTTTTATTCGCGCCCCAGCCGACAGACCCAATATTGCAAACTCGTGCTCTTGGGAGGGCTCTTTCCGTCTTCCGTAGCCGACACCGAGATCGATGCGACCGCACGTGAGCCAGTCGACGCTCGCGAGCTGGTACGCCAGCAAAATCGGATGCCTCAGCGCCGCCAAGAAAATCGACGTGCCCAGCCGGATCCGGCGAGTTCGCGCCCCCACCGCAGCCAGCGTAGTCAACGCTTCGACACGCGGTCTCGCGGTCAAGCTGTCACCGACCCAGGCGGAATGGAAGCCTAAGGCTTCGGCTCGATCGGCCGACTCAAAGATGCTCGACGGGTCGGACCGCCCCGCCATGACCGCTTCCCGCGTCGGAAGCAGGATGCCGAACTTGAGACGATTATCTTTGCTCACACTGCTCACTCCTGCTGTTGTTTATCTTGGCCCACGGATCAGACGCGCAACGTCGTATTCCATGACTGTCTCACCACGTTGATTTTTGACCCAATGGCGGTAGCGCACGATCCCGCCCCCGCGGTCCGGGACTTCTTTCGTTTCAAGCACCTCGATTTCCACTTGAATGGTGTCGGCCACTTTCACCGGCGCGAATAATTTCATTCGGTCGATGCCGGCAAACGCCAAGCCGGTGCCGTGGATGATTCCCGTCTGCACCGTGAGCCCTTCGGCCATGCCGAACGTGAGACTTCCAGGGGCAATGCGCTCGCCATACAGACTCTCGTTCCGGATGTACTCCATATCGAGAAAGAGCGGTTCGGTGAGACCGACGAGGCAAACGAACTGCATGATGTCGTGTTCGGTGATCGTGCGCCGGCCAGTGATAAACCGATCGCCGGGATGAAAGCCGTCAAAGGTGATGCCTTTCATAGGATGCTCTTTCGTTTGAGTTCATCGATTTCCGCGGGCTTCATGCCCAACCAACTTTCTAAAACCTCTCTGTTGTGCTGCCCCAGCGTGGGCGGCGGCAGTCGAAGCGACGCCGGCGTGGCGGAAAATTTGACCGGGATTCCAGCCATGCGAACCGTGCCGGCCTTCGGATGTTCGACCTCGGCCAGCATGTTGCGCTGCAAGACCTGCGGCGCGCTAAAGACCTGATCGATGGTTTGCACCGGCGCGCAAGGAACCTCGGCTTCGGCGAATAAGTTTAGCCAGGCGGCGGTCGGGCGGGTGATGAAAATATCGGCCAGTATGCGGATTAGCTCGCTGCGGTTTTCAACCCGGTTTGAATTTTTCGCAAACCGCGGGTCCTCGACCAGTTCGTTTCGGCCCAGTGCTGCGCAAAATCGGCGCCAGATCGCCTCGCTGGCGACGCCGACAACGAGATAGCCGTCTGACGACTTGAAGCTTTGATACGGAACGATACTCGGGTGAGAGTTGCCCCAACGCTGTGGAATTGACCCTTCGAGTAGATAGTTGCTTCCGACATTGATGAGGCATGCCACCTCCGCTTCCAGCAACGAAGTCTCAATTTTTTGGCCATGGCCAAGCGTCTCGCGCGCAAACAGCGCCGCGACGATCGCCTTGCC
>DASTOD010000087.1:0-2493 GCA_035762645.1 Binatia bacterium
TCGGACTAGCGGGGGCATTCAAACAAGGAATTACGGTTCTGAATAACTCTTGATTTCACAGAGCCTTATAGGCGAAAAAATTGCGTTTCTAGCCTTCTGTCGAAAAATACGAACGATTTTTTAGGCGATATACGACGACTAAAAGGGTCAACTTTTATCGTCAATATGTGTGCAGAAATACCACTTTTTGACCTTTTCTTCGTCAATTCGGGATTTTGAAAGCATTTTGGGGCTTGATTCCCCAACTGACGACTGCTCAGAGACGACAATCTAGACCCGTAAAGGCTTCCTTCTAAGGTGAAACCGTAACTTTCTGGTGCGCCAGGTCAAGTCTGGCTCGTTGGGAGAGGAGGATTTGATGCCGCCTTGAAATTCGAGATTGGAACCCAGCAGGTGCAAATCCTGTCCAGGTAAGGTTTAGCCAATCAACTGGTAGCGAGTCTTGCGCGGCGTTGGGGTGACCCGCGTCGTGAAGCGTAGACAGCGAGCACGTGGGCCGCGTGATTGAGCCTCGAAAGTATGGTTATTGTGGTGGCCGACAGGGTCAGAAACCTGGAAGGCAACATCGGGCCGGTCGATCTAAGGCGAGAGCGGTCCGACCCACCGGGGTCAAAGAGCGGGGCACGCATGCAAAGGGGTTCCCCGGAAACCTGGGAGAGTCTCCCGTCTCCTGCGAACACCATCGGGCAGGTCCACCGATGACCATGGACCACGGCTGCCGGTAGATCGGGTGATCCTACCGGTGGAGCAAAATCAATCACCCAACGCAGGTACCGGGTGCCAAGGGAAACCGGAGGCACTTGGGAGGGGCTGGAGATGTCGGAGGACTTCATACTACCTATGAAGCCGGGGAAGTCGCTCCAGGCGACCCGGTGGAGGAAAGGGAGTCCCGGAAACAAAGACCCATTGGAGGGAAAGATGACGGGAACATCGAGTCCCATACCCATCTCCACGAGACTTCAACGGATAGCGACACTGGCCAGTGAAGACCCGCAGCGGGTGCTGACCACGCTTGCCCACCATATCGACTTGCCTTTCCTGAAGGAAGCCTACAGGCGAACCCGCAAAGATGGTGCAGTGGGTATCGACGGCCAAACGGCGCATTTCTATGCGCAGCATCTGGAAGCGAATTTGGCTTCCTTATTGCACCGTTTCAAGTCCGGTACTTACTACGCGCCACCGGTTCGGCGGGTATATATCCCGAAGGATGATAGCAAGGCATATCGCCCGATTGGCATTCCTTCGTTTGAAGATAAGGTGCTGCAACGGGCGGTGGCTATGGTGCTGGAGGCGGTCTACGAGCAGGACTTTCTCAACTGCTCGTATGGGTTTCGACCCAAACGCTCTCCACATCAAGCCATTGATGCTTTCTGGCATGACACGATGCGGATGAAAGGCGGCTGGTTGATCAAAATCGATATCAAAAGCTATTTTGATACGATCTCACACGCAAAGCTACGGGCCATCCTGGACCAACGGGTACGTGACGGCGTGATTCGTCGCACGATCGATAAGTGGCTCAAGGCCGGGGTGCTGGAAAACGGATGCGTAACGCATTCGGATACTGGCGTCCCGCAGGGATCAGGGGTGTCACCCATCTTGTCAAACCTGTTCCTGCATGAGGTCCTTGACACCTGGTTTGAGCGCGAGGTGAAACCTCGGCTCAGAGGGGACGCCGCATTATGCCGATTCGCCGATGACGCGGTCATCATCTGCGCTCGCGAAAACGATGCGCAACGGGTGATGGCAGTGCTACCGAAGCGATTCGAGAAATACGGCCTGACACTGCATCCTGACAAGACACGTCTGATTCGATTTACACGCCCGCCCTATGGCAAGCGCCGTCGGCGAGGCGAGGAGGATGAGACGTGGCCGGGGTCAGTTGACTTGCTGGGATTTACTCTGTATTGGGGGCGATCACGGCGAGGCTTCTGGCTGGTGCGGTTGAAGACGGCTTCAGATCGCCTGAGCCGTGCCCTGAAGCGGATCAATGCTTGGTGCCGGGAGAAACGACATGCCAAGATCGGGTGGCAACACCAGAAATTGGTCCTCAAACTCCGGGGGCACTATGGCTACTACGGAAAGACGACGAACAGTCGGAGCCTAAGGCAATTCCGCGAGGGCGTAATCAAGATCTGGTGGAAATGGCTGGATCGTCGCTCTCAACGGAGTAAACTCCGATGGGAAAACTTTCGTCAGCTTCTCAAACAATATCCGCTACCCCAGGCTAAGATTGTGCATAGTACGTTCAAAACGTAGCGAACCTCTGTTTCCGAGGAGCCGGATGCCTGAGTCGGGCACGTCCGGATCTGCGGGGGGCCGAAAAGGGTAACCTCTTCGGTCTACCCGACCGCGTTTGCCCCCGCTGGTCCGATATGTTCCAGGTGGGAGCGGGCTGTGCGGAGGGATATGCCCGCTCGTGCTGCTACGGCTCTACTGGTGAGGCCCTGAGCGTACCATCTCGCCAGTTCCAATTGTCTTGGTGTCAGCATC
>DASTOD010000088.1:0-4446 GCA_035762645.1 Binatia bacterium
TACCCGTGAAAAGACGATCTTCGGGATCGCATTTGGTATGCGTTCACTCGCATATCGCTTGCCGCAAACTGTGATTCAGGACGCTGCGGCGGAAGGTGGGACAATCTGCTCGGACATCGGTGACGATTGGCTCCTTTTTGATCCCTGGGCGATGCCGGTCAGGCTCAGGCACTGGTGTAAGACCGCGCATGATCATGCAGTTTCATTGGGGCGCGGTGGATCGTCGCTAACGCGCTCCTTCACCAAGACTAACTGATACGGGCTTAGCACGTTGGAGGTTGACTTGTGATCTCCAGAGCGCATAAGTGTCATCAGAGAGGAGTACACTATGGATAACGCTGAACTAAAGAGTTTTGGAAAGCCTGATGAGGTTCGTGAGTTTCCAAAGGGACGGCTGGAACTGGTTAAGATCGGCGGTGCGACCATCGGTCGAGCCGTATTCGAGCCCGGCTGGAGGTGGGCAACGTCCGTCCAGCCTTTGGTAAAGACCAAGAGCTGCGAGGCACCGCACTTCCAGTATCACGTATCGGGGGTTTTGAAGGTGAAGATGGACGACGGAAGCGAGTTCGAGTGCCGGGCTGGGGATCTTTCACTCCTTCCTTCCGGTCATGACGCTTGGGTCGTGGGAAACGAGCCGGCGGTGGTGGTTGACTTTCAGGGAATGGTCGATTACGCGAAATCTGCGTGAGTTGTTTGCGGGCGCTTCCGTTTCGTTAGAGGCTTTGGAGCGGGACGCATACCAATCACAAAATGTCTACGGTGCGAAATTGCGGTTATGTCCTGACTTTCGGCGGTGCGGCCGAAATAACCACGGATGATCGCTTGTGAAGGTCTGGGCGGGAACCAGCGGTTATAGTTACAAGGAGTGGTTGGGGAATTTTTACCCTGACCGTTTGGCGGCCAAGGAGATGCTGCGTTTTTACGCCTCGCGCTTGCCGAGCGTCGAGATCAACAATACTTTTTACCGACTTCCCAAGGAAAGCATCCTTGCCTCTTGGGCCCAGCAGGTGCCCCGAGGGTTTCGATTTGCGCTCAAGGCCTCGCAAAAAATTACTCACGTCAAACGGCTCAAGGACACGCAAGCGGAAGTCGAGTATCTATTCCGAGCCGCCGCTGTATTGGGGACGAATTTAGGCGCCATTCTATTTCAGCTTCCTCCGAATCTGCGTAAGGATCTCGACCGGCTCCAGAATTTCTTGTCGGCCTTGCCCTCGCAAACGGCCGTGGCCTTTGAGTTCCGCCATCCGTCGTGGTTTGAAGAGGATGTGTTCGCGTGCCTGCGAGCGCGTGATTGCGCGCTCTGCGTCGCTGACACGGATGTCACGGAGAACGGAAATCTGGTCGCCACGGCGACTTGGGGCTATCTTCGACTGCGCCGCGCGGAATACAGCGGCGCTGATCTGATTGAGTGGAAAGAGCGGATACTCACTCAACGGTGGAATGACACGTACGTGTTTTTTAAGCACGAGGACCAAGGCATCGGTCCCAAGCTGGCTTCGGAATTTCTCAATCTACTAGACACATCGAAATCTCAACCCACGGCTCCCCCCGGCGATGCTTTCTGAAGGCTCGCCGTCAGATATGGAAATTGCGCACTGCACGCCGTCGGACTACGATCAAATCGTTTCCCAAATCCATGAGTTCTGGGGGAGCGACCGTACGCTCTACCTCCATCACCCGATCTTTGTGTACGAATTTGGCAATTCCGCCTACGTTATCAGAGATCGCGATCATGTGGTCGCCTATCTCTTTGGCTTGATTTCGCAAACAGAGCCCACGGCGTATGTTCATCTCGTCGGAGTTCGAGCTTCGTACCGCCGGCGAGGATTGGCGCGCCGGCTCTACGATCGCTTTGTCGCGTTCGCGTTGAGTCGAGGATGTGCGGAGCTGAAAGCGGTGACGACGCCTGGGAACCAGCAATCGATTGCATTCCACACATCCTTGGGAATGGAGTTTGCGGGAAATGATCGTGCGGATCAGCAAGGCGTTCACGTGGTCAAGGATTATGCGGGACCGGGGCAGGACCGAGTGGTATTTCGAAAACCCTTGAGACGGACGACGTAGCGATCAACAGTTGGCAGATGCCCAGACCCATCGAGGTGAGATCTATGAAACGAATCGTGCGCCGGTATGTCCTTAGTACTTTCGTTGCGGTTTTCGCTATATGTCCGCGCGCCGAGGCTCAATCACCGCCTGAAAAGCTGCGCCTGCTCTACAGCGCGATCGGTGGATCTCAAGCGTCTGTCTGGATCCCTTACGAGGCGGGGATTTTCCGCAAACACGGACTCGACGTCGAGCTTCTATACGTCGGCGGGGGCGGGCGCGCGGCGCAGGTCGTACAATCCGGCGAGGTTCCGATCGGTATCTTTACCGGCGGGGCGGTCATCAACTCGAATCTTGCGGGCGGCGACTTGGTGAAGATTGCGAGTTGCATGAATGTTATGACATTTTCCGTGATAGCGCGGCCTGAAATCCGCCGGGTCGAGGATCTGAAGGGAAAAAAGATCGGCATTACGCGCTTCGGCTCGGCGACTGATTTCGGCTTGCGCTACATCGAAGGGCAATGGCCGCTCAAACGGCAGCGCGATTTCGCCGTGATTCAAATCGGCGGCATGCCCGAACAATTGACCGCGCTGAGAAGCGGCGCGTTGGATGCCGCCATCCTGAACGCGGAGCTTGCCATCGTGGCGCGCAAGGAAGGCTTCAAAGAACTGGCGGACTTGGCCAAAGTGGGACTTAATTTCCCCACTTCTTCCATCGGCACGACGCGATCCTTTATCAAACGTAATGAAAACACGGTGCGAAAATTCGTGCGCGGTTACGTTGAAGGCATCCATTTTGCAAAAACGCAAAAGAACTTTTCCGTCCCGGTAATGAAAAAATATTTGCGGAACAACGATACCGCGTTTGTCAGCGATCTCTACGATCTCTATATTTTGCAAAACATCCCGCAAGTCCCCAAGCCGTCGCCGGAGGCCCTGAAGACCGTTTTGGACCAGATGGTCGAGACGGACGCTCGCGTGGCGAATCTCCGTCCAGAGCAGTTTATCGATTTCCGCTTTTTTCAGGAATTGGAAAAGGAGGGTTTTATTCAGCGGTTGTGGGTCGGTGGAAAACCCGGAAAATAGGAGCTTCAATGAAGATCACGCGCGTTGAGTCGCGGCTCGTGCGCCTCCCCGCCGATGAGCCGCTTGCCGGCGGGCCGGGATTTCACCGGCAGTTCCTCGAGTTTGTCACTCTCCGGGTTCAGACCGACGAGGGTCTCGAAGGCATCGGCGTCACGTTCTTCGGTGGGGCGCTTACGCCGACGCTTAAACAGGCGGTGGAGCAACTGGGCGAAGTGGCGATCGGAGAAGATCCGCTTCGCATCGAAGCCATGGGCCGCAAGCTTCGCAACGCGGCCGCGGGCGCCGGGCCGGGCGGCATATCCACGCTCGCCTTTTCCGCCATCGATATGGCGCTCTGGGATATTAAAGGCAAGGCCCTGAATCAGCCCGTTGCCGCATTGCTCGGGGGCTTGCGTGATCGTGTGCCCACCTATGCCAGCGGCGCGCTATCGCGGACTGCTCCTTTGGAACACCTTGTGAAAGCCGGTCCCCTGCTCGTCGAGAAGGGGTTCAAGCAGATGAAGATGCAGCTCGCCCTGCCGGGCGATACGAATCCGGGGCGAGAAGTAGACCGCGCGTGGCGTATCCGCGAATCGATCGGGCCGGATATCGATCTCATGTGCGACATCAACCAACGTTGGAGTGTGAATCAGGCAATCGACATCGGCCGGCGCCTCGAGGACGTTCATTTATTTTGGCTGGAAGATGTCACGGCGCACGATGACTACCCCGGCTTGGCCCGGGTCGCCGATGCCTTGGCGACGCCCGTGGCCGGCGGCGAATACCTATACGGCATCGCGCCATTCCGCCATATGCTCGAGGCGCGTTCGGTGGATATTGTGATGATCGATTTGTTGCGCGTCGGCGGCATTGCGAACTGGATGAAAGTTGCCGGTATGGCGGAGGCGTTCAACGTTCCGGTGGTCAGTCACCTGCTGCCCGAGATCCACGTGCACCTGGTGGCGTCGGTACCGAACGGCCTCACCGTCGAATATATGCCATGGTCGCTCAAATTGTTTGAAGAAGTTCCGGTGCCGGTGAACGGCGAATTGGCAGTGCCGATCAAACCGGGATTGGGTCTCGAGTTTAGCCGCGATCTCCAGCGCTACACCGCCGGATGACGAGGCGGCGAATTCGAGCCAAAATCGGTTTGGCGTGATGCATAACTAAATAGGCTCCTTCAGGTTTACCGTGAAGCGCGAAGCATGTGCTCCCTTACCGGAAGTCATTCCCGCATGCTTTTAGCGGTGGCTCGACTGGGCTCGCCACACTGAGCTTGTCGAAGTGGAATCCAGGGAATATTTGGATTGGATCCCCGCTAGGACACGCGGCGGGGAAC
>DASTOD010000089.1:0-7164 GCA_035762645.1 Binatia bacterium
TGATCTGTTCGTCCGGCTCGATCAGGAATCCGTCGACGGCGATGCCGAGAAACTGGGCAAAGCCGACTTCAAGCAAGTCACCGATCTCTGCTATCAATGCAAGCTCTGTTTCAATCATTGCCCCTACACTCCGCCCCATCGCTGGGAAGTGGACTTCCCGCGACTGATGCTGCGCGCCAAAGCCGTTCAGGTCAAAGGCGACGGCGTGTCGTTACAGGATCGGTTTTTGGGTCAAGTGGACTTTATCGGCCGCGTCGGAAGCGCCTTTGCGCCGGTTATGAATTGGCTCAATCGCAACGCCCTCAGCCGATGGGTGTTGGAGAAAGTGGCCGGCATTCACCGCGAACGCAACTTGCCCGAGTATGCGTCGGTCACATTTCGTAAGTGGTTCGACCGGCGACCGGCGAAACGCGCGGCGCAAAGCCCGAAAAAGGTCGTTCTCTTCTACACCTGCAGTGTCAATTTCAACGAGCCTGAAATCGGCAAAGCTTGCGTGCGAGTTCTGGAAAAGAATGGCGTTGAGGTCCAGTGCCCGGAGCAGCGCTGCTGCGGCATGCCGTTTATCGACGGCGGGGATGTGGCAGGCGCGAAGAAAAACGCTCAAGCGAATATCGATTCCCTGTACTCTTGGGTACGGCAAGGATACGACGTCGTGGCGCCCGGTCCGACATGCAGTTACATGTTGAAGAAAGAATACCCGTGGCTCTTGAAGTCGGACGCGGCACGGGCGGTGGCGGCGAAAACGTTTGACGTTTGCGAGTATCTGATGTCGCTGCATGGTGAAAAGAAGTTGGACACGCGGTTTGCGCACGGCGCCGGTAAAATCGCCTATCAGATGCCCTGCCATTTGAGGGCGCAAAACATCGGCTACAAATCCCGCGACCTGATGCAGCTGATTCCCGGTACGACGGTTCAGGTCATCGAAAAATGCGCGGCGATCGATGGAACGTGGGGGCTGAAACGGCAATATTTCGACCTCTCGGTGAAGGTCGCGGAGCCGCTCTTGCGGGAAATCCGGCAAGGCCAACCGGACCTGATGGTTTCGGACTGCTCTCTGGCAGGTCTGCAAATTCAACAGGGAACGAATCGAAAGCCGCTTCATCCGATCCAAGTGCTCGAGCTCGCCTACGGCCTCGACGATGAGGTGAAGTCGTGAAAAAGATCGTGCTGGACGACCTACTGGGCCTGCCGGCTTATGAAAAAGTGCGCGGGCAGTTTCGCGACAGGATCATCGCGCTGAAACAAAAAAGGCGGGTCTCTGTGGGCGACAAGGTGTCCCTGGTGTTTGAAAATCGGGACACGGTTATTTTTCAAATCCAGGAGATGCTCAGGGCCGAAAGGATCACCGATCTCGACAAGATTCGCGAGGAAATCGAGGTCTACAACGAATTGATTCCAGGGCCGCGAGAGTTGAGCGCCACGCTGTTTTTAGAGATCGAAGATCAAACCCACTTGCGCGAGGAGCTTCTCAAGTTTTTGGGCATCGACGAAGCGGTCTTTTTTAAAGTGGGCGGGCATTCGATCCATGGCCGCTTTGAAGAGGGACGGAGCAAGGAAGACAAGATAAGCGCCGTGCAGTACGTGAAATTCCCATTCGACGATCAGGCGCTCCAGGCGTTCAGGCAAGGCGAAAAAGCGGAGATTCGCATCGAGCATCCGAACTACAAGGCGAGCGCGCCCATCGAAGCCGATACCAGAGCCTCTCTGTTACAAGATCTCGCCGCGCCCGATTAAAATGCTAAGAGGTTGAAGGTGGAGAAAAGGGCAAGACAGACCAAGCAGCTGGAGGTGATCTGGGAGGCGATCAAGGACGACACGTCTCATCCAACGGCCGACCAAATTTACGACAAGGTGCGCAAGCGGGTGCCTAACATCAGCCTCGGGACGGTCTATCGCAATCTGCAAAAACTCGTGGCTGACGAAAAACTTCAAGTTCTGATGCTGGGGCGCTCCCAGCACTTTGATCCGCTCACACAACGTCATCAGCATTTTATCTGCGAAGCCTGCAACCGAGTCTACGATGTGTTCGTGGAAGGACACGACGAAATCCAACCGGCAAAACTGCCTCACGCGGGGTTCAAGGTTACCTCCCATCAACTAGCTTTCTATGGGACCTGCAAGGATTGCTCCCGGTAGCCTGCCAATGCTATCTCCAGTTTATTCCGCCGGAAGCATGTCCTGAGGCTTGGGTCGAAGGATGAACCAAACGGGCAAGCCTTCCGACCGCGCAGAGGCGCTTCGCGGTGACGACTGATTACGGACTATCGACCACGCCGTGTCGTCTTTTTCCAGTGGTCCCTGACACACCGGAAATTCAATCCCTCTCCTTAACCCTCTCCCTTCGAGGGAGAGGGTTAGGGTGAGGGTCATGGGCGATACGAAAGAAACGACGTCCGAGACTACGTAGTCGGTGGTCTCTTCGGGCTTGTAAAGGCGCTGTCGCAACGATAGAGTGCGGCACGTCGGAGGAAAACATGTCGGCAGTGCACCTTCCTCCCGAGTCGCAAACCCGGTTGCTGCGCATCGCGCGGCAAACCCTGGAGCGATACGTGCTTGGCTCGCTGCGGCAAAATGAGACGATTGAGGACCCTTACCTTCGAACAGTGGCCTACGGCGCTTTTGTCAGCCTCCATAAGGCGACCGCGCTGCGCGGTTGCGTCGGCAGCTGCGTGCCGACGCAACCTCTCTATCAACTGGTCATAGAAATGACTGAGGCCGCGGCGTCGCGAGACCGCAGAATGGCGCCGGTTCGCGCGGCGGAGCTGGGCGACATCCACATCGATATATCCATACTCTCCGCATTGGAAGCGGCGCCCGATCCGCTCTCTTTACAAGTGGGTCGGCACGGGTTGCACGTCGCCAGGGGTGAAAATAGAGGGGTTTTGTTGCCCCAAGTGGCGCCCCAATACGGGTGGGACATTCAGACATTCCTCGAACAAACTTGTATCAAAGCGGGTTTGCGCAAGCACGCCTGGCAGGACCGGGACACGCGCGTGTCCAGCTTCACGGCTTTGATTCTCGAGGAGTGCCGATGAAGCGGCGCGGTTTTATCGCTTTGGCCGCGACGGCCTTTCTGGTGGTCCTTCGCGGCGTCGCGCATTCCGTCTGCAATCCGTCTTTGGTTCGGCTGTTTCAGAACGGCCGCCAACTCATCCAGGCCCGCTCCGGCGGCCGCAGTCCCAAGCTGGGCCACTATTTCATTCAGTGGTACGGCCATTCGAGTTTCTTAATTCACTCCGGAAGCCAGACCAAAGTGGTGGCGGATCCGAACTTTAATGTGACGCCCGGCATCCAAGCGGATGCCGTTACCGTCAGCAACGATCACTTCACGCACAATAATGTCGGCGCGGTGACCGGCAACCCGGTCATCCTTCGGGGCATCACCTTGCGACAGACGTGGAATCCGATCCGAACCAGCGTGAAAGACATCAGCATCGTGAATATTCCGAGCCAGCGCGGCGCCACGTGGGGCGGAGTGGCCAATTCGATCTTCATCTATGAAATGGGCAGCTTGTGCTTGGCGCACCTGGGAAACATCGGCCACCTGTTGACTCCGGAGCAGGAAAAAGTCTTGCACCGGGTCGATGTCATGATGATTCCCATCGACGCGATGACGAATTTGGGTTTCGAGGACATTTTGAAAGTGATCGAGCAGGTCAAACCGCCCGTGGTCATTCCCATGCACTACGACGTCGAACGCCAGGCGGAGCTATTCACGACTTTTGCCAAAGCGCGCTACGCCGTGCGGAACATCACGGATTCGCAACTCATCTTGAGTCGCTCCATGCTGCCCAAAGTAACGGAAATTTTTGTGCTCAGACATCCGCGGCCCGTCGGCTTCGGAGGGTAACTTCCGCTAGCTCTGCGGTCATCGCCACTGCACTCGGTTACGGCGACCCCAGCCTCACGCCGCGGCGGAGACGACCCCCCATCAAACGCTTCGCTGGCGTGGTCCCGAGGTTTTACTTGGCTGTGCAATAATGTTATAAAACTTCGCGTATCTTGAGCACAAAGTAGGGCTGCTGTGACGAAGAAAGAAATCGATTTTTTCCGCAATCTTCTGAACGAGCGGATGCGCGAGCTCCGATCGGAGGCCGGCAAAACCGTAGAAGATATGGACGAAGACGAGAATTTTCCTGATCCGACCGACCGCGCGTCCATGGAATCCAACCGCAACTCGGTATTGCGCATTCGCGACCGGGAAAGAAAACTCATCTTTAAGATCCAGGAGGCGCTGAGGCGCTTGGATGAAGGCGAATATGGCATCTGTGAAGAATGCGGGGAGAGCATCGCCATCGAACGTCTGAAAGCGCGTCCCATGACCACGCTCTGTATCGAATGTAAATCGAGCCAAGAAATCGCCGAAAGAAAGGCGCGAAGCATCGTCTGACACCCCGCCAGGCCATGAAAGTCAGGAAAGCCGTTATACCCGTAGCGGGGTTGGGCACGCGTTTTTTGCCAGCCACCAAGACCGTGCCGAAGGAACTTTTACCGATCGTCGACATTCCGTCCATTCAGTACGTCGTTGAAGAGGCGGTGGACTCCGGAATCGAAGAAATCATCTTCGTCACCGGACGCGGTAAAGACAGCATCGAAGACCATTTTGACGACGCGCCCGAGTTAGAGCAGATTTTGGCCGAGCGGGGGCAGGCGGAGACGGTCAAAATGCTGCGTCGCATCGCGGAGATGACCGAAGTCGTATCGGTTCGGCAAAAGCGGCCGTTGGGGCTGGGCCATGCTGTCTTGTGTGCCCGCGATTTGGTGGGCGACGAGCCCTTTGCCGTGCTCTTGGCGGACGATCTGATCGACAGCAATCGTCCCTGCGTCCGGCAGCTACTGGACATTTTCGAGGAAACGACAGAATCCGTGATTGCTTTGATGCACGTGCCGGAAGAAGAAGTCCATCAATACGGCGTCATCAAGGGGACGGAATTGAAAAAGCATCTTTACCAGGTCGAAGCGACGGTGGAAAAACCCGCGGCCAAAGACGCGCCGTCCAGAATGGCGATCATCGGCCGCTATATCCTTCGCCCGGAGATTTTTTCGATTTTGGCAACGCTGCCGCCCGGAAGAGGGGGCGAGATACAATTAACGGATGGACTGGCGCGGCTGGTGCGCGAGCGAAAGGTTTACGGTTGCGAGTTTCTCGGCGATCGTTACGACATCGGCGACAAATTCGGTTTTGTTCGGGCCACCGTTGCGTACGCGCTGAAAAGGAAGGATTTAAAGGAGAAGGTGGTCGCGTACTTAAAGGCGACGGTGGAATAAGGTTTAGGGGCCGTAGCTCAGTTGGGAGAGCGCTAGAATCGCACTCTAGAGGCCGTGGGTTCGACTCCCATCGGCTCCACCATTTGATACAGAGTACAGAACTCCCCTGTCCGAAGGTTTACGCCTTCGGATGCGGGAGTTCTCACTGTGATGGAAATTCCCAAGCTGTTTACTTGCGGAAAAGGCGCGAGCAGCACTTTTAGGCGGACGAACTCGCATCTGCCGTAAGGACCGGGTCCATTGGCCTGCTTACCCCTTCTCCTTGGTCCTTTAGGAGGCTCACGGCCTTTATCACGTTCGTTCCCTGTCTCCCGGTCTCCTTGTCTCCGCGTCTCCTTGTCTGGTAAGCCCTTCATCCTTCATCCCTTATCCTTTCCCCGGCTTTAGAGTTCATCCCTTTCCTATTATCAAGATGACTTGGCAGGAGTCTGGCGGTAAGCTATTTTACGGGTGCGCGAATAGCCATCCGGAGGGGAGAAATATGCCGCATAGCGAAAGAGCCCCAAAAGTGCCGTATACGTACAAGCTTGACGTCAAACCCTACGCTAACAAGATCCGAAAGGCCGGCAAGGCAGCAGATCGCGCGCTCCACCGCTACGGAGAGCCTCTTGTATCGCTGGCGGACTTGCGCAACAGGGTAAACAAAGAGCTCGGAAACACGTCACTCTCGGAGTTTATTCTGAGAGAGCGGGAAACCCGCTGGTAAATGGCGGTTACCTTGACATCTCGGCGCTCGTAAAGCGTTACCGGACCGAGCAGGGTACTGAGATAGTCGAGGAGCTTTTTACTAATCCGTCCCCAGACGATAGGTTCTTCATTTGCTTTCTGTCTGTTGTTGAATTGACCTCAGGAGTGGTCAGGCTGGTGAGAGGCGGCCATCTCTCTAGGGACACAGCGAATCAAATTCTGGCCAGATTCCGCCTGGACGTCCGAGATCTATTCAGAGTATGGCCGCTCAATGAGGGGGTTGCTGCTGACGCCGTAACTGTGGCTGAGCACCACGGACTGCGGTCCGGTGATGCGATTCATTTAGCCGCAGCGCAGCAGATAGCTCGCGCGGCGCCAGGTGCTAGAGTGGTGATGGTGTCAAGTGACCGCGAATTGATCGATGCTTCCCAGACAGCCGGGCTTGTCACCCTTGATCCTCAGGTCACCGGCTCAGCGGCCAAGTTAAAAGAACTTAAAGAACAATAACTGCACGATGCACGCGTTCCTCGTGTTAGTGATTGGCCAAGCCAGGAAGGCATAGGGCAGTCGGCCGTCGATCACGAATAACAACTCACGATCACGTCCACGGTTTTTCCCCGTCACGAACACGAATCACGCCCACGTCTTGTCTCGTCTATCCTTTATCCTTTCTGGTTATGCGGAATCATAACATCAGCAAGGGATAAAAACCTGCGCAGTTCATACCCTAGGCAGGGAGGCATAATCCGGTCATTTTGACGTTTTGAGAATTCTCAAAACGTGAAAGTGTCAGCGGCGAACACGAACACGAGCACGTCTTTTCCGAGGCCGTATTCCCGAGTAGGCCCCGAGTCTCGGTAGCGAGGGGCCGTAGCGAGGGACCACGAATCACGATCACGAACACGTCACTTCTCCCCACGCTGCGGATTAACTCCCCGCGAATCACGCTTCCCGGTTGAATTATCTTTGTTTATCTGCGTTCCATTAATTCAGTGAACGAGATCGTCGCCAACGACCGGCTCGGAGCGTTCTGCCGCCATACCCACGTCGAGATGAACGGCGCGTCGCACGGGCCGCTCCTGGGACTCACGTTCGCGGTCAAGGACATCTACGACGTCGCGGCCCACAGGACCGGCTTCGGCAGCCCCGACTGGCTGCGCACCCACGGTCCCGCGGCGCAGACGGCGCCGGTCGTTCAGCGGCTGCTCG
>DASTOD010000090.1:0-9063 GCA_035762645.1 Binatia bacterium
CCTCGGTGGAAAATTGCGCCGGCCAGGTGGCCAGCCCGAAGAGCTCCCGCTGCAGCCGCCAGCGGTAGGTCCCCAAATAGGCGATGAAGACCACCAGTAAGATGAGGTAGACGCTACGAATAATGAAGTGCGGGAGATCGAAGGCCGGATCGTGCAGGACGTACTGCGTGAAAACTCCCATTGCGAGAAATCCAACTACGGCGACGAGTCCCGTCCACGCGGTTCCGTAACAATGCCACCGCAACGTCGCGCACACGATCGAGAAGACAAAATAGAGAAGAAAAAAAGGGCTGGTGGTGCCTTCGGTGAGATAGACGAGCGCGAAAAAAACTCCCAAGTCAATGGCGTGAGTGCCGAGGGAAAGGCCCCGCGGGCACGTCGGCAACCTCCAGATCAGCGTGACGACCAATGCCGCGTATCCGAGATAGCCGATGAGGAGCGCGTGGGCGACGACTGCGTTCTTGGACGGTTCGGAAACGTCCACCAGGATGGCCAGCAGCGAGAAAGCGGCCAGGATCACGCGACCGGCGGCAATTAGTCGTTCTCTATTGGTGCGGCTGTAGTATCGCGAGAACAAATCTAGCATAACGCTGACACTTCGATCCGGCAAACCTACAGCACTGGGTCCACGGCCCCGCGTCGACTCAGCTCCCTCGTCGGGTTTTGTCCCCCTTAATCGATGCCACGCGCGTGCGGCTCTAGTGATGAGATTCCGCTCCTGACTAGACTCTCTCCTGTGATCGGCGCGAGCGTTCCAATAATACAATTCAGCACCCAACGTCAAGTAAAAATTTCTAAAGTTTTAATTACTTCAGCAAAAACCGGACCGCTCTGCCACATGCAAATTTCACTCCGTCCCTACGCTAATTCGCTCGTTTGATTCCCCTATTTGGCACTGACGGCACATACCCGGTATCTACGGTAACAGCTGAAGACTTAAGTACAAATTCGGCGGAAGAACAACACGCCGAGGATATATTTTTATATAACTTTAGATATATACACGACCGTCGATATGATCTCCCATTAGATATATAACGGGCATTGTTGCCTTGTTTGTCTTCACTTGCCCTATGTTGTCATTCATTGGCATGGCCGTTAACCCAACGGCGAGTGCGAAGGCGTTGCGGAGCGTACTCCCCGGCGGCCCTTGGCGGCAATGTTTGCCGGCGCTCGAGCGACGCTGCCGCTGATCGAGAGCTGTTGGCGATGGTAGAAAAGAAGCGGAGATCCGGTGACGTGAGCCAAACTTACAGGAAGATGCTAATATTTTGCGCCCCTAACACCGCCTGGTCCAAGATGATGGTGCGGCGGGCGATCTTCATAGCGCCGTTTAGCCGCCGCAAGATATCGTTGCGGGTGCCGACAAAAAGATCCTGGTCCTTCTCCATTCGCGTGCGGTAAACCATAAAATTGGAGCGAACTTCTATTTCGGTGCCGTCATCATGTTTGATTCTGACGTTTGAAATGAGACGGCGGGTTCGCGACGGCGGCATTTCAGACCACGCCGTCTTCGAGTAGAGTCGTTCGATGCGTACGCGCAGGCTCTCCTTGGTGTCGTTGAAATAGTAGCTCTCGCCGGGTTTAGACAACTCGCCGGTCAAGTCAACGGGTCTGTCCAGGGGATTGTAGCGCACCGGCATCCAGTAGCGCAGGTCATCGGTGAAAAGATCGAGCCATTCCCGCAGCCGTCGTTCATCCAAAAGTTCGGCTTCAAGGTACAGAAAATTTTCAATCTCTTGGCGAAGGTTGTAATCCATGGCTTAGTTGGCGCGGCGTTGTAAAGTTGCTTTGAAAAAATGGCCTGCGAACTGTGCGCAGAAGACAATTATCATTCGACGCATTTCACACCGATTCTAAGTTGCTACATCAACAAATAGATAGCACTACGAAGCACGCGACGGCCACGAAGGATTTTGGAATTATGTTTATCTTCGTGCTCTTCGTAGCTTCGTGGTGAAATCTACTATCATCGGATGGGGCGTCTAACTGCCGCTGGAGAATCGATGATCTCACTCCACTGTTTTCCCTCGAGCACTTTTGCCCAATGCAGGTAGAGACTTAACTGATTCGAGTCGCTCCACCTGCTGTTCAGCTGCCCACGGAGATCGGCAGCCGCGGTCTCGTCGCCCAAGCTCATCTGGTAGTTCGCCGGGAAGCGCTTGCCGATCACGCTGCGCGCCGCCCCGGTCACCTGCACCCAATTGTCCATATCATCCTGTTCGAAGACCCCGGTGGGGCTGAAACGGTATTGCGAGACAAAGCGCATCACGTCCTTGATTTGACGCGATGCCGCCTTGTCGACGATTGCCCAGCTCCAGATCTCCATCTTGTCCGGCCCGCGCGGATGCCAAACACGCAGCGTGCGAGTAAGCCAGTGGACCGACAGGTTCGGAAAAACCGTTCCCGCGGAAGGCACGACTTTCCGGGCGCGGGTCGATCCCAGGCGGCTCTCGATCTCTGCCGCGTGCTCTCGCATGTAATCGGACAGCTCGGGTACGGGTTGCGCGAACCACGGACCGGCATTGTCCGGATCGCAAATCCATGCAACCAGAATATGTCCGTTGCCGCAGGAAATCTGGTGTCCTTTGCCCCATTTTCTTGTCTCGTGCGTCGTCGTATCGACGCCGAGCTCTCGCGCCGAGCCATGGGTGCTGGCGATGTGATACCCGTCGCCCCCGAAATTTTCCGCGGCGGTTTTCCAGTTGGCATCAACGACCCACCGATGGGGCCCGCTCACCTCCGTGCCGCCGTTTCGCCGGTCCAGAAGAATGTCGAGGTACCAGGCCATGTCGCCTAAATATTCCAGCAGCGCCGGTGCCTCTGGATCGAAGGTGCCAAAGATCAAGCCCTTATAGGTGTCGAGTTGAGCGACCGGGATCAGTCCCCATTGGTCGCGATCGAGGCCGCGGAAGGCTTCCGCCATCGGCACAATCGCGAGCTTGCCCTCGCTGCTGTAACTCCAGCCGTGATAGGAGCAGGTCAGAAGCTTGGCGTTGCCGCGATCGGCGCGGCACACTCTGTTGCCGCGGTGGCGGCAGAGGTTCAAAAAAGCGCGCAGCCGGCCGCCCAGATCACGCCACAGCAGCACCGGTTCTTCTCCCATGTAGGCGGTGACGAAATCGCCAGGATCGGGAACTTCACTCTCGTGGCCGAGATAGAGCCAACAGCGGGTGAAGAGTCGCTCGCGTTCCAGCTCGTAGATCTCGCGATCGGCAAAGATACAACGGTTGATGAGACCGCCTTCTGGATCAACCAGCGATTTGATCTCCATGGAAACGCCTCCTTGGAAACGAAGTTCCTCTACCGGGCCATGCCGCCATTATAGAGTTGAAAAGGGCGGGTTGAAACCGACGGTAGATCTCTGTCGGGCCGAAATCGAGCTGTTCCCGAGACGGTAAAACATAGCCTGGTTCCTTATTGATGTCTGCCGTAATTATTCTATAGTATACTCTCAAAATCAGTCAGCTCTTGGTTCAGGAATTTTCCATCAGCGGAGTTGTAATCGTTCGCCGCTCATAAAATTCACGGGCACACCAGCCGCTGTTACAAGCAGGGCGAAGCCGATTGGGGCCGACGGTTTGATGAACCAATGGCGCAATTGAAATCTCAAGTCAAATAAAAACATTCCGTGGTAAGTCCCTTGCAGACAAAGCGGATATCGAGCCTGCTGGGAATTCTCTTGGCTTTAGCGGTACTGCGCTTCGGTATGGCCGGCGAAGCGCCGGTCAGGCAGTCCGCCAGCCCGAAGGTTGTATTCCAGGAATTCACGCTGAAGAACGGGCTTAGGGTCATTCTTTCAGAAGATCACAACGCTCCCACCTATTCGATCTGTATCACCTATGACGTGGGATCGCGCGACGAGCATCCGGGCCGGACCGGTTTCGCTCACCTCTTCGAACATATGATGTTTCAGGGTTCGGAGAATGTCGGCAAGGGAGAACATTTCATTCTGGTTTCGAATAACGGCGGCAGCGCCAACGGCACGACCAGCCCCGACCGGACCAACTACTTTCAAACGTTGCCGGCCAATCAGCTCGAATTAGGGATTTTTTTGGAAGCAGACCGAATGCGCGCGCTCAGCATCAGCCAAGCCAATCTCGATAACCAACGGCACGCCGTCCAGGAAGAACGGCGGCTCAATTTCGACAACCGGCCCTACGGAAGAACCTACGAAACCGTTCTCGAAGCGGCGTACGACAATTTCGCTTACAAACACTCCACCATCGGTTCGATGGAGGACTTAAACGCGGCCACCGTCGAAGACGCGCGCGCCTTCTTCCGAACGTACTATGCGCCGAACAACGCGGTGCTGTCGCTGGTGGGGGCCTTCAACACCGAGAGCGCGTTGGCGCTGATCAAGAAATATTTTGAAAGCATCCCGCCGCAAGCATCGCCTGCGCGACCCGATATGGCCGAGCCGAGGCAAACCGCCGAGCGGCGCAGACCCCTCGAAGACGCCTTCGCGCAAGCGCCGCGCCTCGACATCGTTTACAAGACCGTGCCGGGAAATACGCCGGATTGGTATGCTCTGCGCGTTTTGGGACAGGTTCTGGGCGGCGACTTGTCATCGCGCCTTTACCAGAAGCTGGTCAAAGATCTGCGGGTCGCCGTCAGTGTTTCCAGCGGGCCGGAGGAGCGTCGCGGGACTTCTTTGTTCTGGGTATCTTTGGTGGTCCGGCCCGATACGGACCTCCGCGATGTCGAGCGATCGGTCTACGAAGAAATTGAACGCTTGAAAAACGAACCGGTGGCCGATTGGGAGTTGGATAAAGTCCAGACCAAGCTCAGAAGGCAGGAAGTCGAAGCCCGCTACAGCACTCGCTCTCGCGCCAACGCGCTCGGCCATTATGCCGTCTATTATAAGCAGCCCGACCTGATCAACACCGTTCTCGGCAAGATCGCACAGGTCGGCAAAACCGACCTCCAGCGAGTTGCCGGGACTTATCTGAAAGCGTCCAACCGGACCGTGGTTACGACCACGCCGAAATCCAAAGCCGCTCCTCCGGCGCTCCAGCCGGCCGGCGAGCCACCGTTGAAATCAAATGAAGGATTGTGAGAAAGGTTTTCGCCGGCTCGTCAATTTGCTGCTTGCGTTGACGATCGCTGTTTCGGCCACTGCGCCGCTGTTTGTCTCTGCGCAGGACGCTTCGGTGGCTCCGTCGAGCCAGATCGAACGCAAGAACAAATCCCCGGTTTCTACGGAAATGCTCCGCGTCCGGCTGCCTCGACCGGTAGAAGCCAAGCTCCCGAACGGCCTTACGGTACTGATATTAGAAGATCACCGCCTGCCAAGCGTCGTTGCGCAGTTGCATATTCAGGGCGCGGGAGCTCTCTTTGAACCGGATAACCTGCCGGGCTTGGCTGCCGCGACGGCCCAGTTGCTTCGTGAAGGCACGCCAAAGCGAACCAGCAGGCAAATCGCCGAAGAACTCGATCGGCTTGGCGCGTCGGTCGGCGCCGGCTCGACTTTCGGCGCCACCGAGACGGTGTTCACGGCCTCCGGCTTGAGCGACAATTTCGACGAGTGGTTCGCGATCGCTTTGGACATTATGCTGCGTCCCACTTTTCCGGCCGAGGAACTGGAGCAGTTCAAGCAGCGAGCAAAAGTTCAACTGCGCCAGCAACGCGCGGCGCCGCGGTTCCTGGCCGGCGAGAGATTCAATCGTGCGGTCTTCGGCAATCATCCTGCGGCCGTCGTCACGGCCACGCCTGAATCCATCGACGCGCTGACCCCGGAGGCGATGATGCAATGGCATCGCCAACGGTATTTGCCCGAGGGCTCCGTCCTGGCCTTTGCCGGCGATGTCAATCCGTCCGAGTTGCTCCCCAAATTGACGCAGTGGCTGACGGATTGGCACGGGCCCTCGGGCAAACTAGCGATGCCTCCCCACCCTATGCCTCCGTCCACGCGCCGCGTTTATCTCGTAGACCGGCCGAACTCGGTGCAGACAACGCTGATCCTGGGCAATATCGCCATCGACCGTCGTAGCGAAGATTTCGTGCCCATGGTCGTCATGAATCACTTATTGGGCGGCGGTCCCGCGAGCCGCCTGTTCCTCAACTTGCGCGAAGAGAAGGGCTACACCTATGGCGTCTATAGTAGCTTTACCGCTCGCGAATATCCGGGAGCCTGGAGCGCCGGCAGCGATGTGCGCACCGAAGTCACCGGCGGCGCTCTCGACGAGCTATTCCATGAGATCCGGCGGATCCGCGAATCCCGAGTCGGCGAAGCGGAGTTGGCTGCGACGAAGCGGTCGGTGGTCGCAAGGTTTGCGCTCACCCTCGAACAACCCACGCGGCTGCTGGGTCTCGCCCTGACGCGCAAGCTCTATGATTTGCCCGAGGACTACTGGGATCGTTATCCCGCGAAGGTCGCCGCGGTTAGCGCGGACGATCTACAGCGTGTTGCCCGCAAATATCTGAACCCCGAGGTGCTGCAGATCGTCGCAGTGGGCGACGCCCGCAAGATCAAACCGGTCCTGGAGAAATACGGCATCGTCGCGGTGTCGGATCGCGACGGAATGAGCCTACCTTAAGCCACCGCTCACTGGGCCAATCTACTCTTGACGTCCAGTCATGCTTTCGCATAGCTTGGGTTCGTAAAAACGATGAACGATCCGCAATTCCAAGAAGAAGTGAAGAAGCGAAATTACGAGTTCGATCCGGTAAGCGGCGACGAGCTCGAAAAGGTGGCCAAAGAAGTCACGAGCCAGCCACCCGAGATCATCGATCGATTGAAGAAGGTTTTGGGAAATTAGTCCCCGCTATCTTTTCGATCTTCGCAAGCGCCGCCGTGGCTGTCTTGGTCTCAGAAAAAAGCCCCAGCTTCTTGAGAGTGTATTGCCCGGAGCCATAGACCGGTCCCTCGTCTAAACGGCAGCCGAGCCTGAGCGTCAGGTCGAGCTGGGCAAACGGCATCTCCATCCCGTGTTCGATATCGATAGTGTAGCCGTCCACCAGGCCGGCCGGAGTATCGAACTGCGAATACGAGATCTGTTTTACCCTATGAGTCACGCGACCGGCGCGTTTGAGTCTTCCTGTCGGCAAATCATACATCTTGAAGCCGGCCTGGCGCCGGGGCGAAACGGCCGCGGTGAACTCCTTCGGGAGAATCGGCAGCACCGGGTCGTACACGATATAGCTCCGGCTTTTGAGCAAGTCGAGTCTCTCCATGATAAGCCCGCCGCCGGAATCGCTGCGCATGAGAATGCCCGCGTAGTCGCCGAAAAGGAGCTTAAAGCGCTGATCATGGCCCGGCTCGTGACGAAACGAGAGCGGAACCAGTTTGCCGCGATCCTTTCCTTCGGTAATTTTGAACTGCTTCTGCCAGGTAGCGAGCGGGATCAGCTCCCTGACCGTGACTTGGGGTGTCGGTGGAAATCCCCACGCCGGGCGGACAACAGCCGCCGTGCACAGACAAGTGGCCAAACTCAACAACAAACGAGAAATTCGATCCATCGGGCCTCTTTTCTCGAGATCAAACAGAAAAGCCCCAATGGCTACCGAATGTCCCTGGAGCTTTGGAAAATTTCGCGCAGCAGCAACTCTATACAGTCGCACGGGCAATTTCAAATCCGTAGACTTAGTAAAACCGGAAAAGTAAGATGACGGCCGATTTGCCGCCTGCGGCAAAAAGGCTCAGAAGGCTGTGGCATGGCTATCCGCGTCCGGCGGGTTTCTTCTACGAACGATCTGCAAAAGGCCTTTACTATTCGCAAACGCGTCTTCGTCAGGGAACAGGGTGTGCCTGCAGAGATCGAATTAGACCGCCACGATAAGCGCGCATTTCATTTCCTGGCTTTTGATGGAGAAAAGCCGCTCGCCACGGCGCGAGTTGTGGTGCGCCACGGGGGGGCAAAAATAGGCCGCATGGCGGTTCTCAGGAGCCACCGCGGCAGAGGCATCGGCAAGGCGCTATTGAAACGCGCCGTCCAGACCGCGAGGAGGCAGGGCGCGCAAAAGATCTATCTTCACGCGCAAGTCGCTGTCATCGAGTTTTACCAGAAGATGGGCTTTCGCTGCACCGGTCCGGTTTTTCGGGAAGCCGGGATTCCGCATCGAAAAATGGTGTGGACGCAACTCCGCGAGGAAGGCAAATTTCGACGCGATCAGCCCGCGCCGCATCAGTCCAGTTGAGCAACCGGATTCACGTTCTGACTGGAATGGCGCTCTGCCTTGGGCTGTCGCGGCCCAAAGAGTTCCGATCTGAACGTTCGACGGCTGGCTTGATCTCCCCTGCCGTTTGTGGCGAAGACTTTCAAGGGGTCTTCTCCCTGCTTTAGTACGTCGGCCGCTCTCTCCAGAGCGAGAAATCTCTCGGCGGAACTCGGGTGCGACGAAAGAAAACCTTTTTCCACACTTTCCGGCATTTCAATGGCCATCCTCTTCCACAGTTCTTTTGCGGCGCTCACGTCGAAGCCTGCTTTATGCGCCCAAATGAGGCCGTGGAGATCCGCTTCCCTCTCCTGATCGCGATCAAATTTTTTGGTAGCAACGTCCAGCAGAACTACCGCTGCCCTGCCGCTGCCGGGGGCGAAAATTTCGGTGGCAACGGCCAACGCGGCCTCGAGGACCTGTTTCATTCGTAGCAACGGAATGTGCCCCCGATAGGCATGGGCCATCTCGTGCGCTAGAACGATGGCCAGCTCGTCATCATTTTTTAAAAACCGCATCATGCCGCGGGTGATCCAGACAGAATCACCATCGGTCCAGGCGTTGACGGCATCGGCGTCGATCGTTGTCCAGCCCTCGAGGTTCCTGCCGGCAAAGTTAAATTTCAGGGGCTCGACTTTTTCCGCCGCCGATATTAGCCGGGCGGCAATTTCCAGAATTCTTTGCTCTTGCTTCTTTTGCCAGGCTTGAGCTTCGGTCATTAGGATCGCTTGGGCCCTTTTTTCTTCTTCGCTCGCGATCTGCGGGCCGATGAAGGCACAGGACGAAAGGAGAAGAAGAACAAGTACGACGTGCGCCATTTAAAACCTCCCTGGCGACTCCCGTGAGACGCGATTACGGTTCCCGTAGGTGTATACGAAGAGGCGGACGCAAATCAAGCGCGAAGCG
>DASTOD010000091.1:0-7886 GCA_035762645.1 Binatia bacterium
GTCCATGTCGCGGTTCTCTACGATCCGGCCGTTCCGGGCACTACAAGCGAGGTGAAAGAGGATCTCCCAGCTGCGGCGCGTGCGCTGGGGTTGACTGTTCGGTCTTGGGAGGTACGAGCTGCGGACGATTTCGAGAAGGTATTCGCTGCGCTAAACAAACAGTGCCCGGATGGACTCTATGTGCCCGGCGGGGGCCAGGTAATGAATGCTAACCGAAAACGGATCGCGGACTTAACGTTAAAGAGCCGGTTACCGTCGATGTACGGCAGCAGAGCAGATGTAGATGCCGGTGGCCTCATGTCCTACAGCGCGGATCTCGCGGACAGCTACCGGCGCGTCGCATATTACGTGGACAGAATCCTGAAGGGAGCCAAACCTGCCGACCTGCCCGTCGAGCAACCAAAGAAGTTTGAACTGTTGATCAATCTCAAGACGGCGAAGCAGATCGGGCTGACAATCCCGCCGAATGTGTTGGCAAGGGCAGACAAGGTAATTAAGTAGGCATGGGCACTAGGCAATAGGCAACAGGAAGAAGTTTTGGATTGCCGATTGTGGATTTTGGATTAGGGAGCGAAAGCGTGAACAGGAGTTTTGTTAAAAGATTTTTGGATCCGCGCTTTGAAAATCTAGAATCAAGGGATTATCTGGAAGGTTCGGTTTCGAATCATTCGGTACGTGGTAAATCTGCGCCGGTCCAACGTAAAAATCCAGTCGGTTTCCAGTTCTTCTCCCAAGACAACCAAGGTGGCGTCCGCGAAATCCATCGGAACGTTTCGATACCTTTCCATCAGAACTGCGACCCGTTGCAAACTTTTCGCCGACGAAGGAACCAATTGAAAGGCGCCCCTGAGTACGAACTCAAGACAAACCTTCTGCGCGCGCCAGGCCGGCCCGACCAAATAAAGCGTTTTGGTCAACACCGCTTCCGTGGTGACGACGGGCCCGGTCCACTTTTCCAGCGCGGCCACGCACTCATCGTGCAGCTTCTCGTCTCGGTCCACGAGGGCCACGAAAGCCCCGGTATCCAGCAGAAGTTCATCGGCCACGGCGCAGCCGGCGGATCAGATAGTCGCGGTGGCGCTGGCCTAAGTCGGGCCGGCCGCTGGCGATGCTACCGAGAAGGTCGCGTACACGCTCAATGGGTCGAATATCCGGCTGGGTATCCAGATATTGCTCCAAAGCCTCGCGGACTACTTCCGAACGCTTGCGCTTCAGGCGTTTGGCTGAGCGCTCTAGTTTGGCGGCAAGATCCGCGGGCAAGCGCATGGTTAATTGACGTTCCATACCAAAGCCTCCCTTTGCATTGCAGTGTAGTGCAACGTCTTGCCTATGTCCAACGCAACTTACAGAGTCTAAGCAGATCAGACTGACGATTCTGCTGAACGTGCTGGCGCGAGCGGACAGGTGATTGAGTGAAAATAGGCACGAGGCAACAGGCATTAGGCAACAGTGAGCAGAAAATCGGCCCGCAAAACAAACTCGGGAAGAAATTCTATGAGTAAAAAAATCCTTTACCTTGCGCTTAGCTCTTTGCTCTTGGCGCTTAGCTCGTTGGTCGAGGCTCAGCAGCCAACGAAAATCCCGCGGATAGGATACCTAACTGCCTCCACCCCTTCCAGTATGTCGGCCCGCGTCGAGGCGTTCCGCCAAGGGATGCGAGAGCTTGGCTACGTTGAGGGAAAAAACATTGTCATTGAGTGGCGATTTGCGGAGGGAAAACTAGATCGCCTTCCAGCGCTCGCGGCCGAGCTAGTACGTCTCAAGGTAGACGTCATCGTCACGAGCGCCCCGCCAGCAACCCGTCCCGCCAAGGAAGCAACTTCTACGATTCCCATTGTTATGGCGCAGGATAGCGATCCTGTTGGAAGCGGGTTCGTTGCCAGCCTGGCGCGACCTGGCGGAAACATCACTGGATTGGCAACCCTGGCTCCGGAGGTAAGCGGAAAACAACTGGAGCTTCTGAAAGAGATCGTTCCCAAGCTCTCCCACGTGGCCGTCCTCGGGACTTCGAGCCGGCCCGGCACCGCGCAAATGTTAAAAGAGACGGAGCTCGCCGCACGGGCGTTCAAGGTGATGCTTCAATATCTAGATGTACTAGATCCCAAGGAAACTGCGACTGCATTCCGAGCCGCTGGCAAAGGGCGTGCTGACGCGGTCATCCTGTTGCCGAGCGGCATCTTCAATTCTCAGCGAATACAGGTTGTCGAATTTGCAGTAAAGAGCCGGCTCCCGGCGATTTATTACGCGTCAGAATGGGCTGAAGACGGAGGACTTATGACCTACAGCGTGAGCCTAATCGACCTGTCCCGGCGCGCCGCCACGTATGTGGACAAGATTTTAAAGGGCGCCAAGCCCGGCGAATTGCCGGTGGAGCAGCCCACGAAGTTTGCGTTCATCATCAATCTGAAGGCAGCAAAGCAGATCGGCCTGACGATTCCACCGAACGTGCTGGCTCGTGCGGACAGGGTAATCAGGTAATCGTGAGACGTGAAGCGTGAGGAGTGAGGCGACAATGAACTCCGGAATCTGGACTGAGTAACGACGACTGAGCGAATTGGAAAGTCATCGCTCAGCACTCATCCCTCAGTCCTGGCGGGGAGCAGTTATGAGTAGGGTTGTTTGGTGTTTTTTAATCAGCTCTGTGCTTGGCGTGGCGGCAATCGCCGACGCGCAGCAGGCTAAGGTCTATCGCGTGGGAGTCATCCATCAGGGCGGACCGTATAGAGCGGTAGTGGACGGCTTGCGGGACGGGCTCCGGCAATTGGGATACCAAGAGGGGAAACAAATCCTCCTGGAGATCCGAGATACAAAGAGTGATCTGAAGCTCGTTGAGGAGGCAGCAAGGATTTTTGAACGGGAAAGAGTCAACCTGATATACGCGGTTACCACCTCTGTAACCACAGTGGTCAAGAATGTTACTTCGCACATCCCCATTGTTTTCGCCGTCGGGAGCGATCCGGTCGGGAGCGGACTCGTGCAGAGCCTCGTGAGACCGGGAGGGAGACTTACAGGCGTTGAGTACTCGACCACGGATCTCACGGGTAAGCGGCTCGAGATCTTGAAGGAAATTCTTCCAAAACTGAGGCGGGCGCTAACCGTCTACAATCCTGGCAACCGGATGGCTATGGACGCCGCCGCGCTGGCGCGGCAGGCAGGGCAGCACCTGGGGGTCCAGTTAGTCGAACGGCACGCCACCTCTGTCGAGGAACTGCGTCAGCGTCTCGGGGATCTCAAAGCCAGAGAAGTGGACGCTTATTTCTATACCACGGATGCAATGGTGACGAGTCAGGCCCAACTAGTCATTGACATGACAACGTCCAAGAGACTGCCGACGATGTTTTCTGAGCAAAATCTCGTTACGCTCGGTGGTTTGGCTAGTTATGGTCAGAATTTCCACGAGATAGGTCGCCTTTCGGCGAAGTATGTGCAGAAAGTCATGACCGGCGCTCCTCCACAAGATCTGCGGGTCGAGAGGCTCGACAAATTTGAGCTGGTCATGAACCTCAAGACTGCGAAGCAGATCGGCTTGACGATTCCGCCCGACCTCCTCGCGCGGGCGGACAAGGTGATTAGGTAATCGTGAGGCGTGAAACGTGAGGAGTGAGGCGATTAACGAACGCGGGAATTTGGACTGAGTAAGAGACCACGGATTTCACGGGAACGTAGCTACGATCGGGAGCAAAACTGACGAGATAGGCGAGAGAGCAGGGGAGCGGGTGGATAACTGCCGCGAAGTTATGGTAGTTGGCCAGGAGCCTCGGTTTCGTTGACTTTGCGGAAGAAGTTTAATAGCTTTAACAGAAATCCTTACATTGCGGGTGCTTAAGTCTTTATGGAAGAACCAAGCGGTTGGCATAATATATTGGAGATCATAACCAAGCCTGACAATATCCCGATTGTCGCGATGCTCATTCTCGTCATTTTCTTCAGCTGGTTGGGGCTTAGAGAGGCGCGCAAAAACGACAAACTCATCGAAGAAGGCAGAGAAGACGAGATTCCGAATGAGATGTGGAAGTGATAGATGCTCAGAGGTTGGCTAGCCCTATTAGCCGTCCTTGTTGGGGTCACTCTTGCTTGTGCCGTTGATTCGACCGGTCCTTTGTTAGCGAAGGAAAAACAGTGGGAGGAGGCGCGAAAGTACCTAACCGACGGCAAGGCCGCTGAAGCGAAGGCTGCTTTTGAGGCACTTCTTACCCGACACCCGAAGGAACCGGATCTTCATCTATTTTTGGGAATCACGTTACTTCGTTTACGCGACCCTCAAGCCGCTGAAGCAGCGACACAAAAAGCCATCGCGATAGACCCGAATCACGTTGAAGCAAGGACGTTGCTCGGCTGGATCAACTCTGAAATCTACGGCGATTTCGATTCGGCCATCAAACAGTATTCGAAAGTCATCGAGTTGCGGCCCGATGCCTGGGAAGCCCACAACAATCTCGGGGTGGCTCTGAAAAAAAAAGGAGAGCTGAACAGGGCCGCGGACAGTTTCAATCAAGCTCTCAAGCTCCGGCCGGAATATAGCGCCGCTTGGAGCAACCGCGGCTGGATCTTCGCGGAGCAAAATAACTGGCGGGAGGCGAAACAAGATTTCGAGCAGGCGCTGAGGCTAGATCCAAACGACGATGGCGCTCTTTACGGCCTGTCCCAGGCGCTCAGAGAAGCGCGAGACTACGCCGGCTCGCAGAAAGTTTTGAGCGAGTTGATCTCCCGATCGCCTAATTTTGTGTACTGGTTGGAATGGGGCCGGGTCGGGCTCATACGATACTACTGGGCAGGACTGCTGATAGCGATAGCGATTTTTTTTAAAGGTCGGTTCAAGAAAGCGAGGAACGCATTCAATGGCGGCTGAAGCGGCAAAAAAGCGCAAAGGAACGGCTCTTCTGGCCGTAATGGATGAAAACTGTTCGAGTTGCGCCGGCTCCCCCATCTGTGAAGCGCATTGCCCGGTCGACGACTGCATCAATCTGGTCTATGAGGAACTTCCCCAAGGAGGATTGAAACCGTATCGGGTTTTCGTGGACAATGAAAAATGCATCGGCTGCCAGATGTGCTACAGCGAGGACCTGACGAAGATCCACCAACATAAAGAAACGGGAGAAATCTATTTCGAATACGCCAACCGGTTTTATGACAGCAACCGAAAACCCATTGCGCCCGATGCCGTTCCCAAGAAATTCCAGCTTCAGCTCATCGGGACGGAGTCGGAAGACCGCCTGGACAAAAAAATCTGCCCTTGGGATGCCATCAAGATGTACGAGTATGATGAAGGCCTGGAGATTTCGGAGGTTTTTTATGACAAGTCCAAGATCAAGCAGGTCAATGGCGTGTACGTGATCGATGCCGAGGAAAAAGAACGGTTGGAGGAGAAACAGACGGATTTCTACGAATAGCGGATCGCGTTTTTACGCCTGCTACCCAACTCCTCCGTCGACAGGGTGATTATGAATAAAAAAGTCGAGATTACTGAAACCGTCCTGCGTGACGCGCATCAATCGCTTCTAGCGACGCGGATGCGAACCGAGGATATGCTGCCGATCGCCGAGAAACTGGACCAGGTCGGTTACTGGTCCCTGGAGACCTGGGGTGGGGCAACCTTCGACGCGTGTCTCCGATATTTAAAGGAATGCCCTTGGGAACGGCTGCGCCTATTGCGCGCCGCCATGCCGAAGACCCGCTTTCAGATGTTGGTGCGAGGCCAGAACGTCGTCGGATACCGCAATTATCCCGACGACGTCGTCCGTGCCTTCATTGACCGCGCTGCCGTCAATGGCATCGACGTATTTCGGATTTTCGATGCCATGAACGATATCCGCAACATGAAGACCGCCATCGAAGCGGCCCTAAAAACGGGCAAGCTGGTCGAAGGGGCCGTCTGCTATACGATTAGCCCGGTGCACTCCGTGGATTACTTCGTGCGGATTGGTGAGAAGTTGGCGGAAATGGGTGTCCAGATCCTCTGTGTCAAAGATATGGCGGGGATGCTGGCGCCGTACGTCGCTTACGACCTGGTGAAGAACCTCAAATCGCGTATTCCGCTGCCCGTGCACGTTCACTCCCATTGCACCGCCGGGTTGGCGCCGATGAGTTACATGATGGCGATTGAGGCGGGAGCCGATATCATCGATACGGCTCTGGCTCCATTCTCTCAGGGAACTTCACAGCCCGCCACTGAGGCGATGGTGGCGGCATTGATGGGAACTCCCCGCGATACGGGGTTAGATTTGAATTTGCTGAATGAGATCGCCGGTTATTTTTACGGCGTCCGTCGCAAATACGCGGATTTCGAGAGCCCCGTCAACAATCGCATCAAAACCGATATTCTGGTCTCTCAAATTCCCGGCGGCATGCTGTCCAATCTTGTGGCTCAGTTGCGCCAGCAAAAGGCCGAAGATCGGCTCGAAGCCGTGCTCGGCGAAATGCCGCATGTGCGAAAAGACCTCGGATATCCGCCGTTGGTTACTCCGACGAGTCAGATTGTCGGCTCTCAGGCGGCCCTTAACGTCATGACCGGCAAGCGTTATTCAGTGGTTGCGACCGAGACGAAAAATTATGTCATGGGCTTATACGGCGAGCCGCCCGGAAACATCAGCGATGAAATCAAACAGAAAGTTCTGGGAAAGAAATCGCCAATTACCTGCCGTCCGGCCGATCTCCTAAAACCCGGGCTCGAGGAAGCGCGAGCCGAAGCGGGCCAATTCGCAACCAGCGAAGAAGATGTCCTGTCCTACGCTCTGTTTCCCGAGATTGCTAAAGACTTCTTCGTCTGGCGCGAGTCGCAACGGAACTCGCAAAGCGCTCAAAGCGCACTATAGAGGAGCGTCAGGGGTGAGGCGTCAGGCGTAAGGCGCGAAATAGGGTCCCCAAAGCCGCTCCTCACGCCTGACGCCTCACGCCCTAACGATCAAATGATCTTATTGAGCGGATACTCGATAATCCCCACCGCGCCGTTCTGAATCAGCTTTGGAATCAAATCCCGAACGACGTTTTCCGCAATGACGCTCTCGACGGAGAACCATTTCACACCTTTCAATGCCGGAGCCGGATAGAGCGGGGCGATAGTCGGGGCGGTGATGCTGGGAATGAGTTCGACTACTTTTTCCAGTTTGGCTTCGGTGACGTTCATCTTGATGCCGACCTTGTTCTCGGCCGAAAGCGCCCCCTGGAGCAACAATTTAATCTGTTCAATCTTGCCGCGCTTCCAGGGATCCTTCCAGGCGGTCTTGTTGGCGATAAGTTGAGGGCAGGACTCCATAAGCTCGGCGATGATTTTGAGACCATGGGCGCGAATGGTCGTCCCGGTCTCGGTAACTTCGACAATCGCGTCGACCAGACCCTCCGCGGCCTTCGCCTCGGTGGCGCCCCACGAAAACTCCACTTCCACGGCGATGTTCCGCTCGGCGAAATAGCGTTTGGTGAATTTGACCATCTCCGTGGCGATTCGTTTGCCTTTGAGATCTTCGATTTTTTTGATCGGAGAATCGTGGGGGACCGCTAGGACCCACCGCGTGGGCCTGAAACTCGCTTTGGAATAAACCATTTCGGTCACGATATGGACATCCGATTCGTTCTCTTGCGTCCAATCTCTACCGGTAATACCCGCATCGAGCGCGCCCGTTTCAACGTAACGCGACATCTCCTGAGGACGGACCAGGCTGCAACGCAGGCTTGGGTCATCGACGGTGGGGAAATAGCTCCTGCTGGAAGTGGCAATCTTCCACCCTGACTTTTTGAGCAGTTCTATGGTCGCGACTTCCAGGCTTCCCTTGGGCAGGCCTAACTTCAACTCGCTCACTTCTGATACACCTCTTGGGGATCGAAGATCCGCTTCGCGGCGACTTTCCAGTTTCCATTCGTCCGCTTGCGAAAAAAGCAGCTCCGATAACCTT
>DASTOD010000092.1:0-3663 GCA_035762645.1 Binatia bacterium
GATACTCGTTGCGTGCGCCGAAGTAACCGACACGGCAGTGGCCCAGGTAAGGAGTAGCCATCCAACAGTCGCGGTGTGGCCAACGAATCTCACGGCTTCGTGAATCGTTTCGAACATGCTCAAAGGGATGAAAATGGGGTCAACTCCATGTTTAGCTCTTTACAGGTAGCTTGGGAAGAAACGACTGATTTTCAGCAGCTTGCGCCCTCCGTTCGGACCAGCGCAAGGTATTGATTTACCTGTAGTAAGGGTGGAGAAAACGTGGCGTTGAAAGCCTTAGAGCACGGTTTTTCGACCCTAAACCGCTGCTCTAAGAAGACAAGCGATATCGGCCCCAACCGACAGCGACTCCATGACCGGGAAGTCGATTGTCGTGGATGGGGGGAGCGTATTTCACCGATGTAGATTTCGGGAGCGCAGGAAAGGCAGCGCGCATTAAATCAATGTCGATATCGTTTGCTTAGGCGGCGCGTATCCGCGCTTCCGTTTTGTAGTGGACGCCGCCGGTTTCGTTCGCTATATTTCGCCTATGGCTGCACATGATCACGATCATAATGAGGGCTCCAATCTTTCCGAGATGGAGCTGCGGGTGCGCGCGATCGAGACGATTTTGGTCGAGAAGGGGTATATCGAAACCGCCGCGCTCGATCGCATCATCGAGCTGTATGAAACTAAAATCGGTCCGCATATTGGCGCGCATGTCATCGCCAAGGCCTGGAGCGATCCTTCTTTTCGGCAGTCGCTGCTCGACGACGCGAGCAAAGCCGTCGGCACGCTTGCGCAAGTGGGACGCGTCGGCGATCACCTGGTCGCCGTCGAGAACACGCCGGAGGTGCACAACATGGTCGTGTGCACGTTGTGCTCGTGTTATCCGACGGATGTGCTCGGCCTCCCGCCGACATGGTACAAGTCCTTCGCCTACCGCTCGCGCGTCGTGAAAGAGCCCCGCGCGGTGCTGGCGGATTTCGGCGTCGCCCTGCCGGCCGAGACGGAGATCCGGGTTTGGGACTCGACGGCCGAGACCCGGTATTTGGTCGTGCCGATGCGTCCGGCCGGAACCGAGGGCTGGAGCGAAGCGCAGCTTGCCACATTAATCACGCGCGACAGCATGATCGGCGCCGGCCTGCCGAAAAAACCACGTGAGGTGGCCTAATGGATGGCGTCCACGATATGGGCGGCATGGACGGCTTCGGTAAAGTCGATCCCGAGCCGAACGAGCCGGCCTTCCATCAACGGTGGGAAGGCCGGGTGCTGGCGATGAGCCGCGCCATCAGGGCGCTCGGTGTATGGAATATCGATTGGGACCGCTATGGTATCGAATTGCTCCCGCCGCATGTCTATTTAACCAGCTCCTATTACAAAAGATGGTTTCTGCGCACCGTGCAGCTGCTCGTTCAGTGCGGCCTCATCGAAGCCGACGAAATGGCCGCTGGCCACTCCCTGCGTCCCGGAAAGGGTATGGACCGCGGCACGTTCAAGCTCGCCGATGTGGAGCGTGTGATGCGGCGCGGCTCGTTCGGGCGGCCGGCGTCAGCGCCGGCGCGGTTTAAGATTGGCGACCGGGTGCGCGCGAAAAACATTCACCCAACGACGCATACGCGGTTACCACGTTATGCGCGCGGCCACGTGGGGGTGGTCGAGCGCCTGCATGGCGCTCACGTCTTTCCGGACTCCGTCGTCGCCGGCAAAGGCGAAGATCCGCAGTGGCTTTATACCGTGCGCTTCGATGCCCAAGAGCTTTGGGGCGCCGATGCGGATCCGAAGTTGAAGGTTTCCATCGAAGCGTTTGAGCCCTATCTCGAACATGTCTGAATCATCGTCCATTGAACCGGAAGCCGCCCGGCGCGCCGCGGAGGCGATTACGGGCATTCCGCGCGACGCGAACGGCCCGGTCTTTCGCGCCCCCTGGGAAGCCCATGCGTTTGCCATGGCGCTGGCGCTGTACGAAAGAGGTCTGTTCGCTTGGAGCGAGTGGGCCGCGATGCTTGGCGAGGAAATCAAGAAAGCCCAGGCCGCCGGCGATCCCGACACCGGAGAAACCTACTACCACCATTGGCTGGCGACGCTCGAACGCATGGTCGCGGAAAAAGGCGTGACGTCGGCAGAGTCGCTTGCGCAGCATTACGGTGCCTGGGAGCGCGCGATGCACAGAACGCCTCATGGCAAACCCATTGAGTTAAGAGCGGAAGACTATTGTAAGTGATGGTCTGCGCTAACGACGTCTTCCCGCAGATGATGGGACAAAAGAGCGGCCTATGATGCCTCAGATCCCGTAGAATCATCTGGGATTGTCGGGAAAGAATTTTCCGTTTGACCTGCGGATTGAGGCCCTCCATCGCTTTGAACCGGGAAATCGCGTTGAGCTCGCTCGAGGTATCGCCATGGCCGTAGTCGGTACCGATAACGAGATTTTCCTCGCCCGCGTAAGAGATAACATAAGAAAAGTCGTCATCGGTCTGGGTTGAAACATAGATCCCGTAGTCGCGGAAGCAGTTCCTCGAGACCGGGTGTTCGCCTCCCAGGGAGCGCCGCACGGCTTCGTGAACGACCCAGGGCACCCACTGGCTCGATGTCTCGATGAAACCCCAGCGCAGCTTCGTGAAGACCCGCGGTATCTCGCTCATGATCAGCGCGTAGCATGCGGTGACCGTCGGGACTCGAAATGTCGAGAAACCGCCGCCGGCTTCGTTGTTCAGCCATTTGAACAGATCGGGGTTGCCGTTGGCAATGTGCACGGTCACCGGAATGTCGAGTCGCTGCGCTTCGTCATAGATTGGATAATAAAATGGGTCCGTCATCAGCTTACCCCTTTCGAAGGGGCGCACGCAGACGCCGACGGCGCCATGTTCCTTGGCGAAGCGCATTTGCGGCGCGGCTTCGGTCGGAGTCAACGCCGGAACGACACAGGTCCAGCGCAAGCGGTTCTCGCCCAGTTTCCAGACATCCGCCAGCCAGCGGTTCCAGCTCCAACAGAGCGCGATCTCCACTTCCGGGCGGCGGGTGAGCGGCCGGAGCCAGAGCGAGTTGTAGAGTACTTGCACATCGATCCCCAAGGCGTCCATGTGTCTCAGCCTTTGGGTCACATCGCTGAGCTCCCGGGCTTGCACCGGCGTTCCCACTTCCCGGCCGAATCTTTTGACATGCTCTTCAGATTGCTTCTCGTTGGGCGAGGGAAACTTGGGGCCGAGATCCTCGCCGTCGAGAACCCAATGCTGGCGCTCGGGATTGTCCGGCTCGGCCACTAACGTAGGGCGATATTTTTGTTCGCCGGCCTCGAGATAGTCCCATACGCGCTCGTTCTCTACCACATGCGCGTCCGCATCGATCACGTCCGTTTTTACATTTGCCGTTAACATAGGATCTCCGTCGTCAAAAGCATTACCCAACCTCGGCTCCGCTGTCTAGAGGTTGTATTGGGCCACCAGGGTAAGCTAGAGAATCTGCCCCAATCCACCTACGTCACCCCGTTGCCGGTGACAGGTTTCTTTCAGGGAAAGTCCCCGCTCACGGCGCATTCGTCGGATCCCAGCAAGTTCGGAGGTTTTCGTGAAAATTATCTAGGGTCTGCATGTCGTCGTCGCTGATTTCAAAATCGAAGACGGCCGCGTTCTCGCGAATACGGTTTGCGTTGGCCGATTTGGGGATAATCACCAAATTGTGTTG
>DASTOD010000093.1:0-3056 GCA_035762645.1 Binatia bacterium
TCTCTGGCTGGCGGTTTTGCTGCCCTCATGATTGGCGCCGTTGGGTTTGCTGCCCTATTGTTGTTCGCTGTCTTAGCGGTGTAACTATTTACACCCCAGTGGCAATCAACGCCTAACACCTATGAGGCCCCCGGTTGCGGCGGCGCGCCTGGGACTAAAACGGGCAACCTTGATCTCCAAAATGGCAAGGCTCGGGATCTCACGCTCTACGAAATACGATATATTGGTTTAGAAGAGAGAAGGACGGCTATCACGAGAAAAAGTCCTAAGCCGATATTGGACCTAAGTGGTGGGCTGTTTCTGATATTCACCGCCGGTGACTCGCAGCGTTAAAGCGCTCCCACTTAGAATGCCGACTTATGTTTTGCTGCGGTTTATAAAAAGGGAAAAGCGACCTCGTTGCCTTTCGCCCCGGAGCAGCGCCCTAACTGCCTGCAGAGCGCGTACCTCTTGCAGCGCGATCACCGCCTAAAGTCAAGAACTTGAGTATGACAGCGTGAAAAGTTGGCCGAATTGTCAGCGTTTCTTAACTTCATTCATTTTTTTAAAGTTGTCTAATATTAGACAGTAATTCGGAGCGATTATTTTATAGGGTTAGGACCAAAAAAAGGAGGCGCTTCGATGTCGCGTCAGCCCTATAAAGGTTTTTTAATTTCTGTCGAGGGAGTCCGGTATGCCGTTGGCACATTCAAAGCCAAGTCTTTCAGATCAAGGTGGAAGAAATCCTATGGATACGACCGACAATACTGCCAAGCCCCGCAGAGATGTATCGACTGATGGCGATCAACCAATTCGGTTTGCCGGCTCAGTACTTGGCGCACAACGTCATGTCTGTGCCTTCTTTCACAGTACCGATGAGGAGCACCAGGTGCTGCTTCCTTTCATCGGGCACGGGTTCGAGTGCGGGGTGACCGAGCCTTCCATGTCGTCGATCCCAAGCGTCGCTGTCGGGTTCGCAGTGGACGTATTTGCTTCGGCCGAAGAGTTCTTGGCATCGGATCATCTCCGCGATACGACTGCCTGATACTCGATGTCCCGATGCCGGGGATGAATGGCTTCGAGCTCCAGCGTAAGCTGGCGACCATTCATTGTGAAATCCCGGTTATCTTCGTCACGGCACATGGAGATGAGGATGTGCGCGCGCGAGCTCTCAATGCCGGCGCAGTGGATTACTTGCTCAAACCGGCTCAAACCATTTAGTGAGGAAGCGTTACTGAATGCAATCGATGCGGCTCTCAAGTCTAAAGGAAATGGAAAGAAATAGACGAAGAGCATTGAAGTTGAAGCGACCATCTGTAACGCGATGCGACCTGCGGGGTTTAGCGAACGTGAATGGACAGTATTCGTCTTAGTGGAGTTTAGGAAGAGTCTTTCTCCAAGCGGAATATGGTGACCTATGGGTAAGATAAGTCCTCTTATTTACGTGGTGGATGATGATGCGTCAGTGCGCGAGGCTCTGGGAAGGTTGATTCGATCAGCGGGGCTGAGAGTGGAGACGTTTGCGTCAGCGCAGGAGTTTCTGGCTCGCCCGCGGGCGGATGTGGCGAGCTGTTTGGTGCTGGATGTGCAGCTCCCCGGGCTAAGCGGGCTCGATCTGCAACAGGAGCTTGCCAAGGCGAATGTTCAGATCCCGATTATTTTTCTCACTGGTCACGGCGACATTCCAATGTCGGTGCGAGCGATCAAAGCAGGCGCGCTGGAGTTTTTCACGAAGCCTATTGAGGATGAGGATCTGCTGGATGCGATCCAGAAAGGGCTCGCCCGGGATCATCGAGCGCGGCAGCATCGGGGAGACCTAGCGCAGCACAATTTTGAAGAGATTGTGGGAAAGAGTGCTGCTCTCAGCGCGGTGCTGAATCAGGTGGAGCTTGTGGCGCCGACGGACTCCACCGTGCTCATTTACGGCGAGACCGGTACGGGCAAGGAACTCATTGCGCGAGCGATCCACAACATCAGTTCCCGGTCCAGGCGCCCTTTCGTCAAGGTCAATTGCGCGGCTATCCCTTCAGGGCTATTGGAAAGTGAGCTGTTCGGTCATCAGAAGGGCGCTTTTACCGGCGCGGTGGTACAGAGAATAGGACGCTTCGAGCTGGCCCATGGAGGGACACTGTTTCTCGACGAGGTGGGTGATATTCCGTTGGAATCGCAGGCGAAGCTGTTGCGGGTCTTACAGGAGCACGAATTTGAGCGCTTGGGAAGCACGCGCACGCAACGCGTGGATGTGCGGCTGGTGGCGGCGACGAACCGGAATTTGGCACAGATGGTCGGGGACAAACAGTTTCGCGAGGATCTGTATTTTCGACTAAATATTTTCCCCATTCGGATTCCGCCGCTGCGGGACCGGGCGGGAGACATTCCGCTTCTGGCGCGCCACTACGTGGACATGTATGCGGAGCGCATGAACAAGCGGATTGAGACGATTCCCGAAGAGGCGATGGAGGCGCTTTGTCGCTATTCTTGGCCGGGAAACATACGGGAACTCCAGAACTTAATTGAACGAGCCGTGATTCTGACGCGAGGAAGCATTTTGCACATTCAAATCAGTGAGCTGCAATCTTCTGATCCAATGGCGTGGACAGTGGGGGGGACATTAGACGATGTGGAGCGGCAGCGTATCTTGGAGGTTTTGCGGGAGACCGGCGGGGTCATCGGAGGAGACAAAGGCGCGGCCATCCGTCTGGGCCTCAAGCGGACCACTCTGTTCTCCAGAATGGAAAGACTCGGCATCTCCCGTTTTTACAGAACACATATCGCTACCACAGAAATAGGGAAGGAAAGAACTACCGGAGATGGTTGGCTCCAGTGGCCGAGACGCGCTCGGATGAACAGCACGGTGCTGTTATTCATCGGCCACAGCATCTCAACTGCTGAGGTCTCATTTGTTTGCGCCATTGTCTAGCCGCAGGTCCGTTCAGATAGCTGACATGCTCGGCTCGTACTCATTCGTAAGCTGAGTCTTTAGTCTCTATCCCGCTGGCTTCAACCGGCATCGGACCTTTCTCCCGCAAATGCGCGCAGCGCAGCGAGGCAGTGCGCTGAAGGGTGACGGTTGGAAT
>DASTOD010000094.1:0-17417 GCA_035762645.1 Binatia bacterium
TCGCCGACTCCCCGCAATTCGAGGACATGATGGATCATCTGCATGAACGCGTTGAGCGGCGCCTGGCGCGTATCCACCAGGCTGAGCCCGAAGAGATCGAAGTGGACCGCCCCGGGACTGTGTCCGCGCGCAAACTGTTCCGCGGGCCGCGCGTCGATAAGGCAAAGGTCGGGCGAGTCGAGCTTCTTCTGTAGCTCGGCCGGTGTTGTGAGGAGCGTCTCACGAGTGTATTTTGTTTCTTCCATATCGTCCCTATAGCATACTCAAAAAGGGTCTCAAACCGAGCGAAACGAGAAAATTTCGCCGTCATTATTCATGCGTCAGTCTCTTTTGTTGTCAACCCTATCCCTCGACGGGAGAGGGAAGGGTGAGGGTGAGTGGCGTGCCGTATTCATCACGGCACTGATTTGCTGCTTCTTGATATCTTCCGGCTTTACTTACCAGCTCGCCCTGCCAGGGCGAAAACTTTCGCTTCCGGCCGACCATTACTCGCATCCCGACTTCAAGATCGAGTGGTGGTACTACACCGGTCATTTAAAAACCGCGAGCGCGAAGCGCTACGGCTATCAAGTCACGTTCTTTCGCTTCGGCTTGCGCGATCGTCAAAAGGAAACCAAAGAGAAGGCGCCGGCGTTTACCGATCTTTACATGGCCCATTTTGCTCTATCGGATCTCGAGGAGAAAAAATTTCTCTTTCGCGAAAGGATAAACCGCGGTTACGGCGAAAGGGCGGGCGCGGCGACGGATCGTTACCTGGTTTGGAACGAAGATTGGAAAGTACAAGGTGACGACAAAAACCACACGATTCGGATCAATGATCGCGGCACCGAGTTGACGCTTCGCCTGACCTCGCTCAAGCGGCCGGTGCTTCATGGGGATAACGGCCTCAGCCGAAAGGGCGAGGGCGAAGGGAGAGCTTCTTACTATTATTCTTTGACTCGCATGAAGACTGAAGGCGAGCTGACGATTTCCGGTAAGACTGAAAAAGTCACCGGGATGAGCTGGATGGATCATGAGTTCGGCAGCAATCAACTTCAAGAAAGGCAGGTCGGCTGGGATTGGTTCAGCCTGCAGCTCGACAATGAAACCGAACTCATGCTCTACCGCATCCGCCACAAAGACGGCTCGCCGGACCCGTACTCGAGCGGCACCTTGATAAACCCGGACGGCACGACCAAGCACCTCGCCCTCAAGGATTTCCAGGTCGAAGTCCTGGACCGATGGAAAAGCCCGAAAAGCGGGGCAACTTATCCAGTCAAGTGGAAAGTGACAATTCCCTCGGAGCGAATCGAATTAGATATCGTGCCGGAATTTTCCGATCAAGAACTCATCACTAACCGGAGCACTCGGGTGACCTATTGGGAAGGGGCGGCGCGGATCACCGGCGCGATACGAAACAAACCGATTGCGGGCGCCGGTTATGTGGAGATGACGGGGTACGCGGGCAAATTGAAGCTATGACGGCGCCGACTACGTGAGAGCTGTTGCCATTTGCTTGAAATGCTCGGCCGGTGCGCCGTGGCACTTACCCCCTGACGCCTCACGCGTACGGGGTGCAGACAGTTTGCCGGTTTTTCCGGAATTTGCGATACTCGCGCCCAATGCCGGAAGGACCAAGTAACGACTGGAAGTGTCTGAACGTTGTCGTACGGGACAAAGCGTCCGGCGAGGCTATCGAGTACAAAATTCATCTTTACCGAAAGTCGAATGGAGCGTATGATGAAGTCCGTTACGACAGTCATGAAATAAACCGGGGAAGAAAGGTCGCTGCGCCTCATTTTCATCTGAAGCTTGTGACCTCTTTTAAAGACTCGAAGCAAGGCGAAGAAGAACTCAAGAAGATAATCGAAACGGTTGTGCCGCAGATAAGGGAGATTACGCGATGAGCAAGATAGTAGCCATTAAGGGAATGGAAGGTGAAAAGGAGGTCGACTATTCTGCGCTTCCATCCAAAGATATCGACAAGAAAATCAAAGCCTACGAGAAGAGATTTGGCAGCTTAGCCAAATTCCTGCGCCATGACGATTGTGAATCCAGCCCCGCCGAGGATTATCTCACGCTGATCGACTGGGAGTGCCTGCTCGAAGAACAAAAAACCAGAAAACGCGGCAAGCTTTCTCTCATCCGTGGCGGCAAAAAGAAACCCCGCTAGCCGGAGGTAGTCCACTAAGACTTGCGCCTTCTCTTACGCTCTCCTTCGGCTAGATAGCGATCATGTCGAGCGGAGACATCTTTGTCCCGCCGGACAGTCTCGCTTCGACGACTGTCAAGACTACGGACAACCAAGTTTGCCATTGCCGGATTCCTCGCCACTCTGAATTTGCTATCAATGCTGAGCTGGCCCAATCCTGGGCTGGGAAGACTCGGCTCAGGCTCAGCCTGTCCGAATGGTTGTCTCGCTGTCCGTCCCGACCTCTGCCGTTCATCGGTGACCTTCGATAACAACTTACGAGAGTTGATTTGCTTCGATAAAGCGCGCAGAATTTTTTATAGTGAAGTTTCAGAAAAGAGTAAGGGCATCTATTAAAAAGCACAGCCTGCTGTCGGTCGGCGACCGCGTGCTTGTGGCGGTTTCCGGCGGGCCGGATTCGGTGGCGCTGCTGCAGGCTTTATATGAGTTGCGTCAAGAATTCGCGCTGCACCTGGAAGTGGCGCATTTGCAGCACGGGATTCGCGGCGAAGAGGGAAGAGAGGACGCGCGATTCGTAGGCGAATTGGCCGAGAGCTTAAACCTTCCGTTTCATTTGAAAGAAATGAATCTTCTCGAGATGAAGTCGGCGGCGGCCAAAGGCAATCTCGAAGCCATGGCTCGCGAAGCACGCTATCAGTTCTTCGCCGCAGTGGCGCGGGAGCGCAAGCTCGGGAAGATCGCCAGCGCACATACTCAGGATGATCAAGCCGAGACCGTGTTGATGTGGCTTCTGCGCGGCTCCGGCATGAAGGGCCTGGGCGGGATGGCGCCCATCCATACGCTCAACATTCCGGCTGGCGATTCGTCAAAAGGAATTGTGATCGTTCGGCCGTTGCTGGAACTTTCCAAGGCTGAGATTCTCGAGTTTTTGCGCGAGAAGGGAGTCGCGTACCGCGTGGACCGGTCGAACCAAGATCCCAGTTTGTTGCGCAACTGGATTCGCCTGGAGCTTATCCCCCGGCTAAAAGAAAGAATCGATCCGAACCTCGTCGCAAGAATGTCTCAAGACGCTGAGATCTTACGCGACGAAGAAGTTTTTCTGGAGGAACTGTCGCGGGCAGAACTGGCGCGGATTCGGAATGCGAATGGGATCAGCCGGGGACTTTTCCTCGAGCGACCGAAGGCGATGCAGCGGCGCCTCCTTCGTCTGTGGATCGAAGAGGTTCGGGGCCATCTCAGGAGCATCGACTTCGGTCATGTCGAAGCCATACTGGGATTCGTTCGCGCCGGCGCGCCACAAGGTCGCCTTGCGCTTCCCGGAGGTTGGGAGTTTATTAAAGAGTATGGAACTCTAAGCTTGGAAAAGCGGTCGGGCCGGCCAAAGCCGCCGTGCTATATGTATGAGTACTGTCCAGGGGCAGATCTCAAAATCCGCGAGGCCAGCATCACCATCCATAGCCGGAGGATCGACCAGCCCGCCAGCGAATCGCCCCGAACCACTATGGAGGCGGTCTTCGACGCGGCGTGTTTGGCGGAGAGACTGACCGTGAGGAATTTTCGGCGCGGTGACCGGTTCCGCCCACTGGGCATGGACGGTCACAAGAAGGTCAAGGATTTGTTCATCGAAAAGAAGGTTCCAAGTTCCGTAAGGCCCAACTGGCCGCTTTTGTCCATGGGAAAAGAAATCCTCTGGATCCCTGGTTATGGTAGAAGTGAATTGTGTAAAATCGGACCGCAAACCCGTCAGGTATGGCATTTTAGAGCGGTTCTTTCACGCGATTGACTGCTGCCGAGTATGTTGATCTAACTGGTTGCATGTGTTAACCTTTTGTCGTTTTTGGAATACGGAGGATTTTGGTTGAGTCAATCATCGAAACATATCGCTTTATGGCTGGTCCTGGCCTTGGTTTTTCTCGTCATTTTCAGCGTATTTAGTAAGCAGCACGGTCGCGAGCCCGAGATTGTGTTCAGTGAGTTCATGGGTTCGGTGGAGCGCGGGGAAGTGCAGGAGGTGGTGATTCAGGGAAGCAACATTCAGGGCAAGTACAAGAGCGGCGAGCGATTTCGGACTTTCGCGCCCAACGATCCGGAACTCGTGAAGTCGCTCCGAGCCAAGAACGTCAAGATCGCCGCGAAGTCCGAGGATGAATCGCCCTGGTACATGGTCCTTCTGCTCAACTGGTTTCCGATGCTTCTGCTCATTGGCGTATGGATTTTCTTTATGCGCCAGATGCAGGTCGGCGGCGGAAAGGCCATGTCTTTCGGAAAGAGCCGCGCCAAGCTTCTCACCGAGAATCAACACCGCGTCACGTTTAACGATGTTGCTGGCGTCGAGGAAGCCAAGGATGATCTGCAGGAAATAATCGCGTTCCTGAAAGATCCAAAAAAGTTCACCAAACTCGGGGGAAGAATTCCCAAAGGCTGCCTCCTGGTGGGCCCGCCGGGTACGGGCAAGACGCTCCTGGCCCGCGCCATCGCCGGTGAGGCGGGCGTGCCATTTTTCAGCATCAGCGGCTCGGACTTCGTTGAAATGTTCGTCGGCGTGGGAGCTTCGCGCGTGCGCGACCTCTTCGTTCAGGGAAAGAAAAACGCGCCATGCATCATCTTTATCGACGAGATCGACGCTGTCGGACGCCACCGTGGCGCCGGCCTGGGCGGCGGCCACGATGAGCGCGAACAGACCTTGAACCAACTTTTGGTGGAAATGGATGGTTTTGAGGCCAACGAAGGCGTCATTCTGATTGCCGCGACCAACCGGCCCGACGTGTTGGATCCCGCCTTGCTCCGTCCCGGAAGGTTCGACCGCCGGGTTGTGGTGCCGCGGCCGGATGTCAAAGGTCGGGAAGGGATCCTGCAAGTCCACGTGCGCAAGGTTCCACTGGCTACCGACGTGGACGTCGCCGTGCTCGCCCGCGCAACGCCCGGGTTTGCCGGCGCTGATCTGGAAAATCTCGTCAACGAAGCGGCCTTGCTGGCGGCGCGCAACAACAAAGACAAGGTCGATATGCGCGACTTCGAGCTGGCCAAGGACAAGGTCATGATGGGCGCGGAGCGCCGCAGTATGATTATCAGCGACGAAGAGAAGCGCAACACCGCCTATCATGAAGCTGGCCACGCGCTGGTCGCGAAGTTGCTGCCGGGCGCGGACCCGATCCACAAAGTCACCATCATTCCGCGAGGCATGGCGCTGGGGCTTACGCAGCAACTGCCCATGGACGAGAAGCATACCTACCCGAGAGATTACCTACTCAACAACCTCGTGATCCTGTTTGGCGGCAGGGTTGCCGAAGAACTGGTGCTGAATCACATGACCACGGGCGCGGGCAACGATATCGAAAAGGCGACCGAGCTCGCGCGCCGCATGGTTTGTGAGTGGGGCATGAGCGAAAAACTCGGGCCCATGACCTTCGGCAAGAAAGAAGAAGAGATCTTTCTGGGAAGAGATTTCACTCAGAAAGTGGACTATTCCGAGAACACCGCCATCGAGATCGATGCGGAGGTAAGACGCATCATCCAAGAGAGCTATCATCGGGCCAAGGATTTACTCAAGAGCAATTTGAGGCTCCTCCACAAAGTCGCGGAGACGCTGCTCGAAAAAGAGGTCCTGGACGGCTCTGAAATCGACGCTATAGTCAGAGAGTTCGGCGGCAACGGTGGCGATCCGCTCTCGCCGGCCGTGGCCGTCGCTTAAGTCGATTCTCTCGCGGGCGCGCTGGCCCTCGTGATCCGCATCCCACGCATGTCTCTCGTCGCCAGAGTTGCGAGGAGAATTTGCGTGCTGCCAAAATCCGATCTCACATTCGTTGGCAACCGCGTTAATCCATTGTCCATGAGCTCGGAACGCGCTGCCAAGCCGAAAAATTCAGCGATGCAAACCTTCCACGACTCGCCCGTCGGCGGCGCGGTTGTCACTCGCCATGGCACGATCGCCTTTAACCGACGGACGGTCGTGATGGGTATTCTTAACATCACGCCCGATTCCTTCTTTGATGGCGGCCGGCGACTCGATCTGGACAAGGCCGTCGCCGCCGGAATCGAGTTGGCAGAAGCCGGCGCGGACATCATCGATATCGGCGGTGAATCGACGCGGCCGGGCGCCGAGCCGGTTTCGGAGGACGAAGAACTGGACCGGGTCATGCCGGTGATCCGCGGACTGCGCCAGGCCTTGAGGACGCCTCTGTCGATAGACACCTATAAGGCGAGGGTGGCGCGAGCGGCCCTCGGCGAAGGCGTGGACATCGTCAACGACATCAGCGCGCTCCGGTTCGATTCCGAGATGATTTCCGTCATCACCGAAGAAAAAATTCCCGTGGTGTTGATGCATATGCAGGGAACGCCCAAAACCATGCAGCTCGACCCGAGATACGGCGATGCGCTGGAAGAGGTCAAGAGCTTTTTAGCCGACCGAGTCCGTTTTGCCCGCGACGCCGGCGTCGCGGCGCAAAACATCATCATCGATCCGGGAATCGGTTTTGGAAAAACAGTGGATCACAACCTGGTGTTGATGCGCGGCTTGCCGGCGCTGGCGGCGATGGGTCAGCCGCTTCTCGTCGGTGCTTCGCGCAAAGGCTTTATCGGCAGAATTTTGGAGGTCGAACCGGAGGACCGCCTGGAGGGCAGCCTCGCGGCCGCAGTGGCGGCTGTGCTCGGCGGGGCGGCCATTGTGCGAGTCCACGATGTCAAGGAGACCCGCAGGGCCATTCGTATTGCCGACGCCATCCGATTCGGCGCGGCCGAGCGCCGGGAATAAACATATGGGTGAAATGCTGCGTCAACTTCGATGGCAGGATGGCATCGACATCGGCATCATCACGTTCCTGATTTATCGCTTATTGCAGATCTTGCGCGGGAGCCGCGCGATGCAGATGGTCATCGGACTGGCGGTCATTCTCGTGGTCTATGTCTCGGCGCGCGCGCTCGGTCTCTTTACTCTCAACTGGATCCTGGACAACTTCCTGGGATCCATCATCTTGGTCATCATCGTTATTTTCCAGAGCGACATTCGACGGGCCCTCACCCAGGTCGGCACCGCCCCGCGGTTTGGCGCGGCGGAGCGCGTCAAGCAGCCGCGCGAAGATGTGCGCGAGGAAGTCGTGCAGGCCGCGGCGGCCTTGGCCGAAAAGCATGTCGGCGGCTTGATCGTGATCGAACGGGATGTGGGATTGAACGAATACATGGAAATCGGCACACGCTTGGATGCGCGGGTCAGCCGCGAACTGGTCGAAAGCGTGTTCTTGCCGCATTCGCCCATTCATGACGGCGCCCTCGTTATTCAGAAAGGGCGGGTGACCGCGGTCCGCTGTTTGCTCCCGCTCAGTACCAATCCCAATTTGAAGAAAAGCTGGGGCACGCGGCACCGCGCCGCTTTGGGAGTGACCGAGGAAACCGACGCGGTGGCCATTGTCATCTCCGAACAGGAAGGCACCATTGCGCTCGTTGTCAGCGGTAACGTGACAGAGAATGTCAATGGCGCGAGGCTCCGCAGCGCGCTGCGCGAATTGGTTCGATCATGACGCGCCTGTGGGAAAAGGTGGTCTCGCTCGCCGGCAGCAATGTCGGACTCAAGGTGCTGTCGCTCGTCATCGCCATGGGACTCTGGGTGGCCGGGCATCGAGACATAGAACGCGCGGTCGAGGTGCCGGTGGAGTTTCGTAACATTCCGTCGGACTTGATGGTCATGGACAACCGAATCGATTACGTCGTGCTGCGATTGACCGGGCCGCGGACGTTGATCTCAACCCTCGATGCTCGGGACCTGAAACTCTGGCTGGATCTGAACGACGCCAAGGCGGGTTCAAGGAGTTACACTTTGGCTCCCAGCTCGTTTGTCATACCCCGCGGCGTGACGATTGCTCGCATCACTCCGCCGATCGTCCACTTGCGGCTCGAACCGGTTATCAAGCGAGCGGTTCCCGTGATGGTGCGCTTCACCGGCAAACCGGCTTATGGGTATAGGGTCGCAGAAGCGCTGGCGGAGCCCAAGGTCGTCTCCGTCGAGGGTCCTGCCGTAGAGGTAAAACGTTTATCGTCCGTGGAAACGATTGCCATCGATGTGGAGGAGAGCCGCACGTCGATCAAGCGCAAAATCCGGCTGACAACGGACGGCAAACCCGTTTCGTTTGCGCCCGATCAAGTGGAGGTTCTTATTACCGTGGAAGAGGAGGAAATCCTCCGTGAGTTCGGCCGGGTCCCGGTCGCGGCGAAGGATTTCTCGGGAGAATACAGCGTCAATCCCAGCTCGCTGTACCTCCGGCTGGCCGGCCCGAAGCACATTCTGGGAAAGCTGGACGTAGGATCCGAGCAGGTTTATCTTGATCTCAAAGGATTGGGTCGAGGCGAGCATCTGGTGGCTCCGCGCGTCAGCCTGCCGCCCGAAGTGAAGGTCATGGAGCAGAAACCACGGCAATTCAAAGTCAGAATCATGAAACCCGCCGTGTAGTGGTTTTGTAGAGGAGTTTACCGCAATGAACCAATTGCAGCCAGACAAGAAAAAGCCCGCGCGCCAGCTGTTCGGCACCGACGGCATCAGGGGCACAGCCAATCAAGAGCCCATGACTTCGGAGATAGCGCTGAAGCTCGGTCGCGCTATCGCCAGAGTTTTGCAGGAGCCCTGGGCCTATCCCGGCGATGGTAGCGGTCGCGGCCGCCCGCCGTCGCTCGCTCGCATCAGCAACCAGGATGACAAGCATCGCTACAAGATTTTGATCGGCAAGGACACGCGGGTTTCGGGTTATATGCTGGAGACGGCGCTGGCATCGGGTATTTGTTCCATGGGCGCGGACGTGCAGTTGGTCGGCCCGCTGCCCACTCCCGGCGTCGCCTTTTTGACGCGTAGCATGAGGGCGGATGCGGGGGTGGTGATCTCGGCTTCTCACAACCCCTATGAGGACAATGGCATCAAGTTTTTCTCCTGGGACGGCTTCAAATTGCCGGACGAGGTCGAGGCCCGGATGGAAGAAATGATGTTCAACGGGGAGACCGAACAGGATCGTCCGACGGCTTCAAAAATCGGCAAAGCTTTTCGCATCTCCGATGCTTTGGGACGTTACATCGTTTTTCTCAAGAACAGTTTTCCCCGCCATCTCACGTTGGAGGGGTTGCGCGTGGTCGCGGACTGCGGTCATGGAGCCGCCTACAGAGTCGTCCCGGAAATGCTGGCGGAGCTGGGGGCAGAAGTCATTGCCATCGGTGTTCAGCCGGATGGCGAGAATATCAATCGTCGTTGCGGCGCGCTTTATCCGGAAGCCGCGCGAGAGGTCTTGCTTCGCGAGCATGCGGACTTGGCCGTCTCGCTCGACGGCGACGCGGATCGCGCGATCTTTCTCGATGAGACCGGAGAGATCCTGGACGGGGACCAGATCCTGGCGCTGTGCGCCAAAGACATGCAAGAAAAAGGCATATTGAAACGGCAAACCGTGGTGGCGACCGTGATGAGTAACCTCGGCTTGGACCTGGCACTGAAACCGCTGGGAGTGGAGGTTCTTCGAACCGAGGTGGGCGACCGTTACGTGGTCGAGCGGATGCTTGAGGGTGGGTACAATCTCGGCGGCGAACAGTCGGGCCATATCGTATTTCTCGACCATAATACGACGGGCGACGGCGCGATTACCTGCCTGCAGGTGTTGGCCCTTATGGTGGCGAAGCGCAAACGCTTGAGCGAACTGAAGGGCGTGATGACGCGGCTACCCCAGGTCTTGCTCAACGTGCGGGTCCGAGAGAAGAGAGATCTATCCGGTATGCCGAAAGTGAAGCAGAAGATCGCCGCGGTAGAAAAAGCGCTCGAGGGTCGCGGCCGGTCGCTCGTGCGCTACTCGGGCACTGAAATGTTGGCGCGGGTCATGCTGGAAGGAGAGGACGAGACGAAAATACGGGAGATGGCGCAGGAGATTGGCGATGCCATTCAGGCCGAGGTAGGAGCCAAGGGATGATCCGGCTAGGCGTTAATGTCGATCACGTGGCAACGGTGCGTCAGGCGCGGCGTGCCGACGTTCCCGATCCGGTACAAGCCGCGCTGCTGGCCGAGAGCGCCGGAGGCGACGGCATCACGGTGCACCTACGCGAGGACCGTCGCCATATTCAGGAACGCGATGTCCAGCTGCTGCGCGAGCGAATCAGCACGAAACTCAATCTAGAAATGGCCGTCACGCCGGCGATGGTCGCGCTTGCCGAAAAGTTGCGGCCGGACGACGCCTGCTTCGTGCCGGAAAAGAGGGAAGAGCTGACAACCGAAGGCGGTCTCGACGTTGTCTCCCAGCAAGCCAGAATCAAAGAGGCGGTCGCGAGGCTCCAGGCAAGCGGTATTCGCGTGAGCCTGTTTATCGACCCCGAGCAACGGCAAATTGAGGCCAGCCAGGAAGTCGCCGCTCACGCCGTGGAGATTCATACGGGCGCGTACTGCAATGCGGCTCCGTCGGCGCGCGAGCAAGAGCGTCGGAAGGTGGCGGCCGCGGCCCAGTCGGCGACCGGCTGGGAACTGGAAGTGCACGCGGGCCACGGACTCAATTACGACAATGTGCTTGCTATCGCCGGGATCCCGGAGATCGTCGAACTCAATATCGGGCACAGCATCATCGCACGTGCCGTGATCGTCGGCATGGCACAGGCCGTGCGCGAGATGAAAGAACTGCTTAACCGTGCTCGCCGGTAACCTCCTCAGTTCAAAGTTCAAGGTTCAATAGTTCAACGTCTCGGTCATGTGATGGTTCAACCTTGAACTTGGAACTTTGAACATTGAACGATGCTTGTCGTCACTGCACAGGAAATGCGGGAGCTCGATCGCCTCACGATTGAGAAGTACGGCGTTCCCAGCCTGAGATTGATGGAACGCGCGGGCGAGGCCATCGCCGAAGCGATCCTCAAGCACTTCGTACGAGCAGCCAAGAAAGGAGTTCTGATCATCGCCGGCAAGGGAAACAACGGCGGCGACGGCTTTGTCGTGGCGCGCCTGCTCAAAAAGAAAAAAGTGCCGTGCGAAGTGGTGCTCTTGGCGCGTGAGAGCGAGGTCTCCGGCGATGCCGCGGTGAATCTGCGCGCCTATCGGAAACAAAAAGGAAAGGTGTTTCCACTCGCCGACGGCTCACTGGAAACACTCAGACAACGCATGCAGCGAAACGGACTGCTGGTGGACGCTATTTTGGGCACCGGGATGAAAAACGAAGTAGGCGGTCTGTATGGCGAGGTGATCACGCTCATGAATGCGTCGGCTCTGCCCATCGTCGCCGTCGACACGCCCTCGGGCCTCGATGCCGACACCGGCCGGCCGCTGGGCGTCGCGGTTCAGGCGGAAATGACGGTATCGCTCGGCTATCCGAAGCGCGGACAGGTGATCTATCCAGGTCTAGCTTACGTCGGCGATCTGGTGGTCGCCGATATCGGTCTTGAACCGCGGGCCGTTCAGGAAGTAAGGCCCCAAACGGAACTCCTGGAGCGTGAAGATATCGGTTGGCTCGTGCCGATTCGGGCGCCCGACACGCATAAGGGAACGTATGGTCATTTGCTCGTTGTAGCCGGCTCTCGTGGAAAGACCGGCGCGGCCATCTTGGCCTGTCGCGCCGCCATGCGCGCGGGCGCCGGGTTGGTGACTTTGGCTGCGCCCCGTTCACTCAATGACATTTTCGCGGGTACATTGGTCGAGGTGATGACGGAGCCGATGAGAGAAAACGCGGCCGAGGCCATGGAGCCGCCGAGCGGCGAAGAATGGCGGCGGCTGCTGGAGAAAAAGGATGCTTTGCTCTTTGGTCCGGGCATCGGGGTCAGTGAAGCCAGCCACACCGCGCTAATCTGGTTGTTGACCAATTTGGATTTGCCGTGGGTCATTGACGCGGACGGTCTTAATAATCTGGCGCTTGAAAAGGATCGGTTGCGGCGCGCGAAAATACCGCCCGTGCTCACTCCGCATCCGGGCGAGATGGCGAGGCTGATCGATAAGAACACCTCTGCGGTCAATCAAGATCGCATCGGCGTCGCGCGCGCTTTCGCCACCGACTATCGGTGTCACGTCGTGCTCAAGGGGGCTCGAACCGTCCTTGCAACGGCCGACGGAAAAGTATTCATTAATCCCACAGGCAACGCCGGGATGGCGAGCGGAGGCATGGGGGATGTCCTCGCGGGCATGCTGGCGGCATTTTTGGGCCAAGGGTTTTCGCCGGAAGACGCCATGAAGCTGGGCGCATTCTTACATGGCTTCGTCGGCGATCGAACGGCCGAGGAGAAAGGGCCGCTCGGGCTCATCGCCTCCGACATCATCGAGGGCCTGCCCGCCGCGATGCGGGAGTTGTCGCCCCCTGCGGCTTAGGCTCGTAATCGCCGTAAAAATGTATTACTTCTGCGTGAGCGGCCGGTAAGCTCATGGCCGTGTTGAGGCTTTTGAGCACTTCGCCGCGCCAAACGCGAACCTGGGGCGCTCGATTAGGCACACTCCTGGAAGGTGGCGAAATTATTGGTCTTATCGGCGAGCTGGGCACAGGTAAGACCTGTTTTGTACGCGGCCTATCGAGTGGCCTTGAAGTCGGTGAGGAGGCGTGGATTCGTAGCCCGAGCTTTACCTTGATTAATGAATATCATGGCCGCTTGCCGGTGTATCATATCGATCTATATCGGATTGGCGGTCGAGACGAGCTGGAAGGGCTTAATCTTCGCGACTACCTGTACAGTGATGGAGTCAGTCTGATTGAATGGTTCGAACATCTGCCGGCCGGTGAGGTGGATGAGTTCCTTGAATTGAAGCTTGCCTATGCCGACGGCAACAAGCGTGAACTGATTTTTACGCCACATGGCGAGCGCTATGAAAGGATCGTGGAACGGTTAAAGATTAAATCAGTAAAATGACTTTGGAGGTTTTTAAAGCGCCAAAAGGCCCCGCTCGAAATTCGAACTCCGAAATTCGAAACAACTCGAAAGCACCCCCACCTCTTTCCTCCCCCGCGTTGCGCGGGGGAGGATGAAGGAGGGGGCCAATTTATGGCGCGATAAAATTTGGAGCAAGATGCCTTTATTGGTGCAGAAATACGGCGGAACTTCAGTCGCCACGATCGAGCGGATCAAAGAGGTGGCGGTAAAAATTCGCGCCGCAAAACAGGCGGGCAACGACTTGGTCGTAGTCGTGTCCGCGATGGCGGGCGAGACGAACCGGTTGGTCGCCTTGGCGCATCAGATCTCTGAAATTCCGGATGAGCGTGAAAAAGATGTGCTGCTAGCGTCGGGCGAGCAAGTCTCGATCGCGCTTTTGACCTTGGCGCTGAAAGAGCTGGGACAGGCGGCGCGCTCGTTTCTGGGGCATCAGGTGAGGATCGAAACCGACAATACGTACGGTAAGGCGCGCATCAGAAATATCGATTCCACAAAGATCCTCCGGTCGCTGAAAAGCGGCGAGGTCGTCGTCGTTGCTGGGTTTCAGGGGGTCGATGAAGCCGACAACATCACCACGTTGGGGCGCGGCGGCTCCGATACCAGCGCGGTCGCGCTGGCGGCCTTTCTCAACGCCGCCGCCTGTGAAATCTACACCGATGTCGAGGGGGTTTTCACGACCGATCCGGGGGTCTGCGCGGCCGCCAGGAAATTGGCGCGTATCTCGTACGATGAGATGATCGAGCTGGCCAGCACCGGCGCCAAGGTTCTGGAGATCCGCTCGGTCGAGTTTGCCAAGAAGTTTTCAGTCCCGGTGCATGTCCGTTCGAGCTTTGCGGATGTCGAAGGAACATGGCTGGTCACGGAGGACGAAAGTATGGACGATGTGCTGGTTTCCGGCGTCAGCTACGATAAGAACGAGGCGAAGATAACGCTGCTGCGCGTTCCCGACCGGCCGGGGCTGGCGGCGCAGATTTTCGGCCCGATTGCCGATGCCCACATCGTCGTCGACATGATTATCCAGAACGCCAGCGAAGACGGCACGACCGATTTGACTTTTACCGTGCCGAAGGCGGATCATAAAAAGGCCTTATCCATCGTCGAGAAAACGTTGCCTGCCGTGCGCGCCAAAGGAGTCAGGGTCGATACCGACATGGCGAAAGTCTCGGTGGTCGGCGTCGGCATGCGTACCCATGCCGGAGTGGCGGCGAAGATGTTCGAGGTGCTTGGCCGCGAAGGGATCAACATCGAGATGATCTCGACTTCGGAGATCAAAATCTCCGTCGTCATCGATGCCAAGTACACGGAGCTGGCGGTGCGAGTATTGCACGATGCGTTTATCGGAAAGCAGGGGAATCTATGAAGGACGTTTTAATCTACGATACCACTCTGAGAGACGGCTGCCAGGCCGAGGATATCTCTTTCACGCTCGAGGACAAGCTTCGTATTGCCGAGAAGTTGGAAGAGCTGGGGATTGATTATATCGAGGGAGGATACCCGGGATCCAACCCGCGCGATGCGGATTTTTTCCAGCAGGTAAAGAAACTCAAGCTCAAGAACGCCAAAATCGCGTCGTTTGGCACCACCCGCAGGCCGAGCTCCAAGCCATCGCAGGATGCGAGCCTGAAAATGCTTCTGGATGCCGACACCCCGGTCGTCACGCTGGTGGGTAAAGCGTGGGACCTTCATGTGCGAGATGATCTACGGATCAGCAAAAAAGCCAATTTGGAGGTTATCGCCGATTCGGTCGCCTACATGAAGCGGCACGTGGATGAGGTCATCTTCGATGCGGAGCACTTTTTCGACGGATATCTTTCGAATCCAGACTACGCCCTGGAATGCCTGAAAGCGGCGGAACAAGGCGGCGCGCGCTGGATCGTCTTGTGCGACACCAATGGGGGCCGCACGCCCGCGGATATTCGCGCCGCGCTCGAGCGCGTCAACGAAGCCGTCACGGTTCCGTTGGGGATTCATTGCCACAATGATGGAGAGTTGGCGGTGGCGAATACCATGGCCGGAGTCGAGATGGGCGTCCGGCAGGTGCAGGGGACGATCAACGGGTTTGGCGAGCGCTGCGGTAACCTCAATCTCTGCTCGATCATTCCTAATCTGCAGCTTAAAATGGGCAGGCATTGCGTCAAGCCCGACCAGCTCAAAAGACTGCGGGAGGTGTCGCATTTATTTTACGAGCTGGCCAACATCCAGCCGAACAAGCGGCAGCCCTACGTGGGCGACAGCGCCTTTGCGCATAAGGGGGGGTTGCATGTCTCCGGGGTATTGAAGAACCGGGAAACTTACGAGCACATCGATCCCGCTCTGGTCGGCAATCGGCAGAGGGTGCTGGTCTCCGATCTCGCGGGACGAAGCAACGTGGTCTACAAGGGCAAAGAATACGGCATCGATCTGACTGGCCACGATCAGGCGATTCAAGAAGTCCTGCGTCGCACCAAGGATCTCGAAAGCCAAGGCTACGAATTCGAGGCGGCGGAAGCCTCGTTCGAGCTTTTGATTCAGGAGGCCCTCGGACGGAAGCAGAAAAACTTTCGACTGATCGGGTTTCGCGTCATCGATGAAAAAAGGAAGGAAGCCGAACCGCCGCTCTCCGAGGCCACCATCATGGTGGAAGTCGATGGCATGATGGAACACGCGGCGGCCATGGGCAACGGGCCGGTGAACGCTCTGGACGGAGCATTGCGACGGGCGCTGACGAAATTTTATCCTGCGCTGAGAGAGGTTCAGTTGCTCGATTACAAGGTCCGAGTTCTAACATCGGGCGAAGGGACTGCCGCATCGGTGCGGGTCTTGATCGAGTCCGGGGATGGAAAAGATCGTTGGGGAACCGTCGGCGTGTCTCATAACGTCATCGAAGCGAGCTGGCAGGCTCTGGTCGACAGTATCGATTACAAACTCTACAAGGATGCGCGGCACCAGGTCCATTAGCTTCGCTTACTTCGTCTAATCGCTTCTTGTCACCCTCACCTCGGTTGTCTCCACTTCGACAGGTCGGCGGAGGGAAAAAAGAGCCGGCACGTGAGAGCGTCCGGTGATAGCGATCGTTAGTCGTTTATGTGGAAGACCCTGAAAGAAGACATTCAGATCGTTTTTGAACGCGATCCGGCGGCGCGAAACGTCTGGGAGGTGGTCCTTACCTATCCCGGCTTCCACGCGTTGTTCTACTATCGTGTGGCGCACGCGGTCTGGACAAAAGGTCTCAAGGGGATCGCCCGGTACGTCAGCAACCTGGGCCGCTTCTTCACCGGTATTGAAATTCATCCGGGCGCGAAAATCGGCCGGCGATTCTTTATCGATCACGGGATGGGGGTTGTGATCGGCGAAACCGCCGAAATCGGTAACGACGTCACGATCTACCAAGGAGTGACGCTCGGTGGAACCAGCCTGAGAAAAGAAAAGCGCCATCCGACGGTTGAGGACTGGGTCGTCATCGGCGCGGGCGCTACCGTGCTCGGCCCGGTGACCATCGGGCACAACAGCAGGATCGGATCGGGGTCGGTTGTGGTCGGTAGTATTCCGCCGCATTCGACCGTGGTCGGCATTCCCGGACGCGTCGTAGAAGGCGAAGCCGCGCGGCGCGAAGCCCATGCGCACATCATCGATTTAGACCACGCTCGTCTGCCCGATCCTGTCGCCAAGGCGATCGGCGGGCTTGCCGATTACATTCAAAAGCTGGAAAAGCGAGTGGATGAGCTGAGCGCCCGTCAAGGAGGACTTGAGGAAAGAACCGCCGAGGATAGTGAGGTTTTAAACAAAGTCAAAGAGCTGTTGAAAAATTCCGGAAGCTAACTGAAAAAGCGTTTCGAGTTTCGAGTCTCGCGTCTCGAGTTCCCCAACCCGAGACCCGAAACCCGTAACGCGAGACCGATAACTGAGCGATGACTTGAAAACTCGTATGGGGGGTAAGAGACAGAAAGTTGTAGTGGCCATGAGCGGTGGTGTCGATAGCTCCGTCGCGGCGGGGCTGCTCTTGGAGTCGGGCTACGACGTGGAAGGGGTATCACTGCGAATGTGGGAAGGCAGCCCGCTCGGACCGCGCAATTGCTCCGATCACCGAGGCGCGAAGGAGATCGCCGACGGGTTGGGCATTCGGCACAGCCTTCTAGATCTCCGCTCCCGGTTTACGGAAACCGTAGTGAGGCCGTTCGCGGAAGATTATCTGCGCGGGCGCACGCCTAATCCCTGCGTTGCCTGTAATCGCGATTTCAAGCTCGGCGCGCTCCTCGAATGGGCGAAGGGCCGCGGAGCCGATTTCGTCGCTACCGGTCACTATGCCAAAGTCGGCCGGGATGCCCAAACCCAGCACGTCTCTCTCTTCCGCGGCGCGGATCGCGCCAAGGACCAGTCGTATTTTTTGTTTGCTTTATCTCAGGAGCAATTGGCCCACACGCTGTTTCCGCTCGGAGGGATGCAAAAGACGGAGGTGCGC
>DASTOD010000095.1:0-4799 GCA_035762645.1 Binatia bacterium
CGCTGCATCTTCTGCGGCAAGCCGGCTCTAGTGGGGCCAACCAAACGAATCTGAAACAGGAGGCTCATCCAGTGAATACCAGCCGGTTACTATTACCAGGTTGCCTGTCGGCGATGATTTTCATCACCGGCTGCGCCGGAGTCGGACAGCAGGTTCAAGCCGGCCGAACCGCCCTTCAGACCGGTCGTCCAAGCGATGCTGTAGGTCATCTGATGCGCGCAGCCGAGCTGGACCCAAATTACACTACCCACCACAAGCTCCGGATGAGCGTGCTGACTTATCTCGGTCGCGCTTATTACGAGACAGGCAAGGACGCAGAGGCTCTGAACACTCTTGAAAAAGCAGTGGCCAAGAATAGAGACGACCACCTGGCGCATCTTTATCTTGGACTAACACGGTTACGCTACGGCCGCCCCGAGGACAGCCGCAAGGAGGTCGAAGGAGGACTCGAGGGCATTCACGGTTGGCTCGAATACATAGCTTCCGACAGTTTTTATGGAATTTACTGGGATCCTGGAAGACAGATCCGCTCTGACATCGAAAAAACCCTGGCGGGGAAACTGAACGCCTCTGAGCTTGCAGTTGCAGCACAACGGATTGGCAGGGAGCTTGACCAAGAGCTCGACAGAGCCCGAAAGGACGAGTCCTATAGCCGTTATGGCCGCGGGGGCGGAGGGGGAGATTAGTGGCATCTAACGAAGGAGATTATCTGAATCTAAAAGTTAATCGAGTTGAAACAGATGGTTAACTATTGGCGAGTAAAAACCCACAACAGACGCAGAGGATGGGACGATGACACAGCAAGCGATTGCAACAACGATGAGCGAGGACGCAAAGGAATGGGCGGTGATTTTGGCCGGCGGAGACGGCACTCGTCTCAGATCACTCACGCGGCAAATCGCCGGCGATGAGCGGCCAAAGCAATTCTGTTCACTGCTCGGCAATAGCACTCTATTAGAAGACACCCGACGGCGAGTGGGTCTCAAGTTCTCGCCCGAGCGGATCCTGTACGTAGTGAATGGGCTCCACGAGCCGTTTTACGCGCCGCTTCTAACCTCCGTTCCAAAACAAAACCTGGTCGTCCAATCGCGCAATCGCGGCACCGCGCCGGCGATTCTCTACGGCTTGCTTCGAATCGCGACGGTCGATCCCGACGCGTCGGTGGCTTGCTTCCCCTCCGACCACTACATTTCCGATGACGAGAAATTCATGGCGTATGTCGGCGCCGCGCTAGACCTGGCGCGCCGAAAGCCGGATCGGGTGATCTTGCTGGGCATGGAGCCTGGGCATCCGGAAGTCGAGTACGGCTGGATCGAGCCGGCAGAACCGCTCGCCGGCCGCTCGCGCCTGTTTGCCGTTCGCCGCTTCTGGGAAAAACCGCATCAAGTTTTGGCTCGCGTCCTGCTGCTTCGCGGCTGCCTGTGGAATAGTTTTGTCATGATCGCTTCGGTCGCAGCGCTTCTTGAGATGGTCGAGAGCGCGATGCCTGAATTCTATCGATCCTTTGCTCGCCTTTCGCCGCTTTTGGGATCTCGCGCCGAGACAAAAGCTATTGGCACCCTCTATGAGCGGATGGCAGAAATCAACTTTTCGCATGAAATATTGGCTCGACGTCCGGAACGGCTTGCGGTTTTAAAAGTCACCGGGGTGCGGTGGAACGATCTGGGCGAACCAAAACGCGTGTTGGCATCCCTCGATATGGAAGGCATTCGTCCGCACTGGGCAGACGCAGACGCACCGCAAGTCAATGTCGGATTTTAAGATTCACTCTGCAATTCGAAATCTCCTCCGCGGCAGCTGCTGGTATCAGACGAATTGAGATCCCTTCCGTGGTCGTCACCCCCGTGTGTCTCTAGCGGGGGTCCAGTCCGAGGGCCCTGGATTCCCGCTGAAAGCATGCGGGAATGACGGAGAAATCCGAAACAAGCCAAAACGCATCTCGTAGAGTGACGGTCCCCTTTCCGGGAACAGTCACTCTGAAGGGCGGGGTGCCGGTCTGTCGTCTGTAGTCTGTCGTCGTTTTACTGAATTCAATCCTGCATCTCTTTTCTGCGTCGCAACATCTAAATGACAAACACGGCCACTGCCCGGAGACACAAAGGAGGGAATAATCGGATGAACTCGATTCAAGGGAAACTTTTATCGGTCGCGCTCAGCGCGGGACTGTTCTTCGCCGCTCAAAGCTTTGCCGCCGACATGATGCACAAGAGCGGCCCATTCAAGGGCGTCAAGGCAAACACAGGTAGCGTCACTTATTCCACAGAGGGAGCCAAAACGTTGCTCACGCTCTCCGATGATTTCAAGATGCCGGACGCTCCTGACGTGCACTGGCGCGTGGTGGATTCAAAGGGCAACATCTATGAGCTCCAGAGACTGGCCATCAAAGGCGACAAGATGAACCGGAAAATCGTGCTTCCCGCTTACATTAAAGACATCGCCAAAGTTCAAATGTGGTGTGCCTTTGCCGAGACCAATCTGGGCGAGGCTTCTTTTGAAAAGCCGATCATGTTGAGCTCCAATTAGAGCTTTCGTGGCTCGACCGGATCCGGATGGCCCCCGGGCTCAGTCGAGCCATTTTCGATTCAATGCAAACGAGGAGACCGCGATGAACCTACTACGAACTATACTTACCGCGACGCTGTTAATAGCGTCTTGTTCCATCGGCCAGGCTCAAACGATTCAGAAAAGAGGCCTAACTTTGGAGGGCGCGAGGAAAGTGATCGCGGCGGCCGTGGCTGAAGCCAAAAGCAAGAACGCGCCTGGAGGAGCCATCGCCGTAGTGGACGAAGGGGGCAACCTCGTGGCGGTCGAGCGTTTGGATAATACCTTCGCGGCGGGAGCCAATATTTCGATCGGCAAGGCCCGGACTGCGGCCCTGTTCAAACGACCCACGAAGTTTTTCGAAGACGTCATTAATAAGGGACGCACCGCTATGACCACGCTCGCCGATTTCACTCCGCTCCAGGGCGGGATTCCGATCATCGTGGACGGAGAAATCATCGGAGCAGTCGGCGTCCGCGGCGCCGCTAGCGCGCAACAGGACGAAGAGCTCGCCATAGCCGGCGCCAATGCTTTGGCGACAAGTTCGGCTCGAGCTCGCTAATTTTCCCCAGCTGTATCCTGAAAGGAGCCAATTATGAAGCCCATTGTGAATTGGATTGCTGTGTTATCGTTTTTGATACCGCCCGGCGTTCTTCACGCTCAGCTTCTGGAGAAAAAAGTGCTGACGCTCGAAGTGGCCGAGAAGATCGCCGCGGCCGCTACCGAGGAAGCCAAAAAGAGAAACGCCACGGTGGTCATTGCAGTTGTCGATGACGGCGGTTACCCGGTCGTGATCAAACGGCTCGATGACACGCAGGTGGCAAGCGTGGACGTCGGGATCGGCAAAGCGCGCACTGCGGCGATTTTCCGCCGCCCAAGCAAGGTCTTCGAAGACCAGGTCAAGAACGGGCGCATCGCCGCCCTTTCGCTGCCGGGAGCGACGCCGCTGCAGGGTGGGCTGCCGCTCATTCATGACGGAAAAGTGATCGGCGCCATCGGCGTTAGCGGCAACACGCCGCAAGAAGACGAAGACATCGCCATGGCCGGCGCCAAAGCCTTCGCGGCCTCGGCCTCTTTGAGTAAGAGCGACTCGCCGAAAGTAACCCACTTCCCGGCGGCCAACGTAAGCAAAGCCTTTGACAAAGGTATGCCATTGCTCGAAATCGCCAACTATAAAGTCCACGCCAGTCACCGTGACGGACCGGGAATCGTCGAGGTTCACACCCGTGACACGGATATTATCTATATGCTCGAAGGAACCGCCACACTGGTGACCGGCGGCACAGTTGTGGATGGCAAAAACATCGAGCCCGAAGAAATTCGCGGCAAGAGCGTGACCGGTGGCGAGACACGGCAAATCACCAAAGGCGATGTCATCATCATCCCCAATAGCGTGCCGCACTGGTTCAAGGAAGTGAAAGGTCCGCTGAACTACTACGTCGTCAAGGTACGTTCCGTAAACTGAGGTTTTCAATGAACACACGAAACCTATTCCGACGCCAACAGAACACGCCGGTTGTCAAGCGAATCGTCGAGCGAGAATCCCCTCTCCCCTCGCGGGAGAGGGTTAGGGTGAGGGAGTGCCTAAGACTGGTACTGGCGATCGCTGTTGTTCTGACGTCGCCCGCTGGTTTCGCAGGGGCAGCGTCATTGGACGAGATGCTCGCCAAACGCAAACCGGAGGCGATGATTGATCTCGCAACCAAACAAGGCGTGCAGCTCGTTAAAGGAGAATGGCGGTACAGCGACGCCCGGATCATCGACGTGGACTTCAAAACCGCCGGCCCGGACGGCCAGCCCACGGGGGCTCCGAACAAAGCCTACGACATCACGCCGCACGCGGGCCGTCCGGACTTCGACGACACTCAATGGGAAGTTCTCGATCCGACGACACTCGACAGGAGACGTTCTGCGGGAAAACTCGCGTTCAACTGGTACCGGATCAATATCACCGTCCCCGAGCGCATCGGGAAATTCAGTTCGATGGGATCAACCGTGGTGTTCGAGACTTCCGTGGACGACTATGCCGAGATCTGGGTGGATGGAGAGTTGCCACGGGCGGCTGGGCAGAGCGGTGGTTCGGTCATCAAAGGTTGGAACGCGGCTAACCGTTTGATCATTGGCCATGGCGTGAAACCCGGCCAGAAAATCCAGCTGGCGATCTTTGGCATCAACGGTCCGCTCTCCAATCCGCCGACGAATTATATCTACATGCGGTACGCGAAGCTCGAATTTCACAAGGTGGCGGCGGGCCCAGT
>DASTOD010000096.1:0-5078 GCA_035762645.1 Binatia bacterium
CATGGGCATGGCCCTACCGTCAAGGAATTGAGGCTTGCTGCCGCCGGGCGCGTCAACAGCTCAGTTCATCCGTCAAAAACACTCTTGCCAAACATCGTATTCTTTCACGCAGAATCGACCTTCGATCCCACTGTCGCTTTCAGACTTTCTGCACCCGTCGAGTTACCGCTATGGTCCAAGCAAAACGAGTCAAGGGCACTCGGCCCCCTGCGGGTGAACGTTATTGGCGGCGGGAGCTGGGTCACGGAATTCGAGGTGATCACCGGAGTCGACTCCAGAATCTTCGGGTACCAGGGTTTCTACACGCATTACTACATCGCGCCGAAAGTGAAGAATTCCTTCGCAAAGTATCTGGTAAGGAAGGGATATCACACGGCGGCGTTTTACCCTGTCGAAGGTAGCTTCTATAATGTCGAGAAGGCGTTCAGGTTCTATGGCTTCAAGGAGTTTATTGACGGCCAGGCGCTTCGGCTGCCGGCGGACTGGGGAAGCCTTATCGATCGGGAGATCATCAAGGCGGTCATCGAACATGGCGCCTTCAAGGGCTCCGATCCATTCTTTTACTTCATCAGCACCTCCGAGAATCACGGTCCGCATCCTTGCCGGTCTTTCGAGAGCGAGCGGCAATTTCTGACGATGTTCGCGGCGCCGGTGTCCTTCGAGGAAAACTGCCAGCTGAATGAATATTTGAGACGAGCCATCTCCACATCTGATGCCTTTGAACTCGTGCTGAAACAGCTAAGGCAAATCGAGAGACGGACCGGAAGGCCTTTCGTCTTACTGGTTTATGGTGACCACCAACCGTGGTCCTTCACCGAGGGTGTCTATTCGGTAGCAGGAGGGACCGCCGCCGAGCGCGGCTTCAAGAATTTCTCCGGTGTCCGAACCAGCGCCGATGGGTACCAGACCTTTTTTCATTTGTTGGCGTCAGACAAGACGGTTATTAAGAGTCGGTTCACAAAACCACCTCCAGTGTCGCTTCTTCCCACCCTCGTGAGCGCGTTCGTCGCAACCTCCTATGACGATCTCTATCTACCGATAAACTTTCTTGCGTTTGCGAGCTGCGGCTCCGATATACGCGCCTCAGGTTGCCCGCGCTATACGGAGATTGCGCGCGCGGCGAGAGGCGCTCTGCTGACCGACCCGTCTTCACGCGCTTCGCCCGTTGGAGCTCGATAACCGCGCGACTCAATGCTCTTGATCAATCCACGCTTGTGCCATATTCAACGCCGCCGCGATAGCTTCTGACTCCGTCTTGCAACGTTTGGGAAACCGGACGAACGCTAACTTGCGGCGTGCAGACTTGTGATTCCAGCTTATGTCGGCTTGAGGGGCCCAGCTATTAGTAGCGGTATCGAAGCTCGGAAAAGCCATGATCAAATGATCTCCGTATAACCGGCTCGACATGGCATCAACTCCTTTTCTACTTGGATTCTGTGAGACGCCGAAGCGGCAATAAACGAACATGCCCGGCAAGAAAACCAGCGTACTTCATGTACCGTTGCCGGGCGCTTATATCAAAGGTTATGTGTGGATGCAAGAGAATTATTTGCGCCGCTCCGCGAGGCGTGTTCACAACTGTTGCCTCTTCAGCCTGACCGAGCCGGACCGGCCACGGGATTTCAGGGTAATACCACCTGTAGGATCAGGCTTTTACGACTCAACTTTCTTTCGGGGCCCAGGACCAGCCGAATTAAAGCAATTGTCGCTGTTTACCCCGTAACCGGCATTCCAAGCTGGAGGATCACAACAGATAACGAGAACATTCGACGCTATTACATTGCACGGACGTGCGGAAGTGGCTATGAGAACTCGCCAGTGAATTTTGCAGATAAGATTCAGGCTCCGGTTCTTCTCATCCACAGAGACCGTGACGCCCGTGCTCCGACCGAGCAAAGCCTCAGAATACAAGACGCGCTGCGAAAGGCGAATCGTCCCGTCGAATTAATATTAGTGCGTGGTGCGGGTCACGGGTTCACGGGCGTCCAACGTGAACATACATGGTTGGCAACCATGAAATTCTTCGGCACGCACTTGGGACCACGCCGCTGATGAGCCTAGCAGCGCGAATGGATTTCATGAAAACGTAGTGCGGGGGCGTGGGGCTGACCGCAACTCTCTATCACAGCCGAAGAGTCACACCTGTGGCGACAATAGTGTAGATGCCCTGATTTATAAAATTGACGTGAAGCCCGTCAGCGGTCCTAAGTTCCTTACCGTCTACTTCGTCTCTAGCATCATAATGCGACCCGGAATCGATAAGATCCGTGTAAATGTGGATGGTGTAATTACGTCTATCGTCTCCTCGCGCCGTAAATGTACCGGTTCGTCGTTTCATCGATTGCTCCTACGCCGTACCTTGCCCCGGTTGCGGAATCCATGGTGAGCGTCCTTTCTGCCTAGAATTTGATGGGAGGCACAGGAGCAACTCGTGTGCCAGCCGCCATTAGAGGAGTTTTAAGACGTTTTTAACCAAACAGGATAAAATGTCGCGTCAAGGAGAGTTAAAGATGGACAAAATCGTCTGTATCGACCGGGCATCGGTAATTTGACTGCGAACACGAGCGAGCAATACCGCTTTTCCTTCCCGCTTTTCCTCGCTCAGGCCTTTCATTGATTTGCGGAACCTAACGGGGGCGATCTTGGGGTGCCTCCCGATAGAGCCGCGTCGTGTTGTCAGTGTGGCAAGGTATTCAAGCGCGGAAAATAAGCTGTAGATACTTCCTTAACTTCCAAAACTTTCCACCCGCCCCATCGGGGAGATTCCTACCGTCGAATAACTTCGCCATTTTTGGCAAACATCCGCGTACCGGAGTACTACACTGAACTGATTTTGTTAGCGTGGACGTGATTGGCACCAGTCCTGCTATTACGTACAGGCATGCGTCAAAGAATTCTTCTGGTTGACGATGATCCTTACAATCTAAAGAATCTCGCTTATTTCTTACGCATAGAAGGCTACGACGTAAACGCCGCTTCCAACGGAAGTGACGCTGCGCGGATTTTGAAGACAGATGAATTCGACCTTCTGCTCTCAGATGTGATTATGCCCGGACTCGATGGTTTTCATCTGCTACAATACACGCGATCCATTGCCCCTAATATGCCGGTGCTGCTCATGTCGGGATCTCCGGACATCGACTCAAATGAAATCGTCAAACGAGGAGGCGCCGGTTTTATTATGAAACCGCTTGAGCTCGACCAATTGCTGTCAAAGGTTAAAAAAGCTTTAGAGCGCCAGGATTGTCGACAGTCCTCGTTATAGATGAGGATCGCGTAAACTCGTTTCTGTCGCGTGAAGTCGGTTGATCAGGCCTTTTCGCGAGTCCGTCGGTCTCTCGACAAGCCGTCGAACGAACCTCACCTAACTAGCAGCTCCACATCCGCTACGCCCACGTCGTAAGCTTCGCCAAGGGCGACGTAGCGCTCAGCCGACGTGATTCCTTGCCCCAGGCTGAAGAAGCCACCTACTCGATTGAATGAGTATGTCGGTAGCGTTTTCATTCGGAGGAGTGTTAGCATCCGATTAGGCGAGTATGAGAAAGTTTCGGAGAAACTTCTCTCAGCAAGCAAAATATCGCCGCGGGAATCTAGTTGCAGCTGGCCTAACGTGGGACGATACGAATCCTAAAAGGAAGGACGAAGAAAACACGCAAGTAGGAATCTATGACAACCGCGGAAGCTAAGGCTAAAATATTTCAATGGCTTTGCAGTCACTACCACGACAAAGGTAAAACAAACAACTACATCGACACAGAGGCAGTTAAAAACGCCACAAATATTCCGGCCGATGTTTTTGCAAAAGCGCTAAACGAGTTTGTCGATCCCGCAGGCGAGATATACGTGCAAGTGGAGATTTCAAGGAGATGTCTGAGATTAGGAACTGGCGGCGAGCAATTGTGCCAAGAGGGGAGAAACCCGTTTACATAGCTAACATAGCCTCGTTCACGCAAAGTTGCCTGTCTTCCTCTATCCTTTTCGTGTCCCACCAGCGCACGATCCCGGCGTGAGCTGTCTCATTGATGCGAGTCGGATAGCTCATTTTTTACCGATGCCAGTTCCGCCACGTCCGTTGCGTAGCAGAAGCTACGTGCCTCCTGTTGAAGCAATTCCGTTTCCCCAAGCAAAGATTTTCCTAGTGCAGGTATTTTCAAACAATATATATTGACGTTTTTGGGCGTGTCTCAGCATGGCACATCCGTTGCATCGTTGTCCCCGAGAAAGGGGGCGATTATGCGAAACCACAGATTTATTTTGGTAGCCGCGATATTATTATCGGGATACGGGATGGTATCGGCGCAAGACAGCTTAGGAGGGACGGAAACTGGAGGCACGCTTGAAAAGCCCCCGAAACGTGAGCAGCCGTCAAGTCTGGGAAGTACTCCGACTGCTACGTCACACGAGATTAAGAGGGCTGAGCAGGCCTTGAACGTCCAAGGCTTCAATCCGGGTCGGATAGACGGCAAGATCGACGGCGAGACTAAAGAAGCGCTGCGTGAATTCCAGAAACGCAATAACCTCGACGTCACTGGTGATTTAGACAAGGAGACGGCGGAAAAGCTCGGGGTACTTTTAGGCGTGGACGGATCATCGGGTCAGCAGCCTGGCAAAGAACCTCCAACTAAAGAGTTTAGCCCGCAAGGCAAATTGCAATAGACAGTGGAACTCACGCCACTCCCGCTGTGCGCGTAAAATCGCCCCTAACTCTTAACTTCCGATTGCCCGTGGGACAGAAAGTGCTGTATAGGGTTCGCCGGAATTTGTCCCACTCGCCTCGATTTCGCCTCCGAACCCACACTCGGACGATTCCTGGCGCAAGTACTCGTGACCTTAGGCAGAGTTTACAACTGGCTTTACGGCGGGAAATAAAGCCGGACCTGGTTAACCGTCATGACCGGATTTTCGACCTAGCTATCTTGTACACACATTGCCTCACCCTCTGAGCTGGGTCAGAAAGATAACTGCCGGTTCCCTACACGATGTAGCGGATTAGCAGACCTGCGCCCTGCCCGCTCGGTGGCTCGCTTAGCACCGAATCGCCAGCACGCATCATTCTTTTCATCACCTCACAGCAAACC
>DASTOD010000097.1:0-2034 GCA_035762645.1 Binatia bacterium
GTTCCAATGTCCCCAACAGCGATGCGAACACGCCGCCGCGATGGATATCGCCCACGAGGAGACAGGCAGCATCGGCAGCGTGGGCCATGCGCATATTGACAATGTCGTGCGCGCGCAAATTGATCTCCGCCGGCGAGCCGGCGCCTTCGAGCAGGACTAGCTCATAATCCGCCGCCAAGCGTTGGTAGGCAGCGATAACTTCCGGAAAAAGCTGCTCGACCCGCCGGGTGTGGTAATCCGACGCCGTCACTTGACCCCAGATCTTGCCCAACAAGATCACCTGGGCGCCGGTTTCCGTCGAAGGTTTGAGCAAGACAGGATTCATCTCAATACGCGGCATCGCTCGACAAGCTTCGGCCTGCAGCGCCTGGGCCCGACCGATCTCGCCGCCATCCGGCGTCGCCGCTGAATTCAGCGACATGTTCTGCGCTTTGAATGGCGCGACGCGATAACCAGCGTCGGCAAAGACGCGTCCCAAACCCGCCGTGAGCATCGATTTCCCAACGTGAGAAGCCGTTCCCAGGATCATCAAAGCGCTTTTTCTCACCCTAACCCCGCCTTGCCTTTCACTAATTTGGAACAGACACCGTTGGACTTTCGGACGTTGATGCTGCCTTCTACTTGCTTCCAAAGGTGCCGCGCATGCCGAGCAAAAAATTCAGCGGCCGCGCACGAAAGCCGTCTGCCTCTTCGTATTTCTTATTAAAAAGGTTTTCGATCTTGCCAAAGAGACTAAGGTCTTTCAACAGGGGAATCGTCACCGGTAACTGATACGCGCCTGCAAGATCGAACTTAACGTACCCCCCCTTGGTGATGTTTGCACCCGTCACCGAGTCAATATCATCCCGCCTTCCAACTATATTAGCGTCGAGATTGATACGAAAACGTTCATAGAAATAGTTGAGATTCACGTTTCCCCGATGTCTGGGGCGTCGGGTAAGCCTGCCATCCTCGGTGTCCCAGTCGAGATACGTATAATTGGCGCCGACCGACAGGAAAGAAAGAAGCTTGAAATTGATTAACCACTCTACGCCATCAAAACGCGCCTTTCCCAAATTTTCGGCACGCACGCAGAAAGCAGGATCCGTAGGGTTCGGAGTGGGACCAGTCCCTATCAAATCTTTGACTTCTCGATGGAAGTAGGTTGCTCCTAACGTTATGCGGTCACTGAAAAGGATTTGTTCAACTCCCGCATTTAATTCCCAACTTCTCTCCGGACCCAAGTCCGGATTACCGAAGGCAGCGCAACCAAAGCCCGGCGGGAAGAACAATTCGTTCAGGGTCGGCGCCTTAAAACCCTCCGCATAACCACCCTTCAGCTTGGTTCCTGTCTGGCGAAACAGATAGGAGGAGGAAACCGATGGGCTCCATTCGGTGCCAAACGTTTGGTGGTCATCCAAGCGGACGCCGGGGATCACGATAAGCCGATCGCCCAGCAATTTGATTTGCTCTTGAAGATAATAGCCGATATTGCGGATCGCTCTATTGATTTCACCGAGAGAGGTTCCGTCTGAGCTGCTCGAGGTGCTCGCTTTTCTGCGTTTGAACTCCGTGCCAAGAGTGGTCGTACTCCATTTGCCCAGGCGGTAGTTGGTTTGAAATTCAGCAGTGCTTATTTGGGGGCGAAAGCGGCTGCGAGTTCTGCTATCGCACGGAAAACCGAAAAAGGTGCAATCGGTAAGAGGATCAGGGTCATCAGTGTCCTTGATATGTTCTTTGAAAATTGAACCGGAGATCCGGTAATCCCATTGCTTCACGATCCTCTGCTCCCATTCCAACTTCCCCAGGTACTGAGATAGAGCTTCGCGCGAGTTGGGATCCCGTGCACCGGGCACGAAATTGTTGCTGTTATACAGCCCAAGATCCGTCTTAATGAACCGAAAGATTCCTTTTAGATTGGTGTCTTCGGTAAATTTGTAATCCAGCCGACTGGACGCGGCCAGGTTTCGGTAGTCATCGTTAATGCTGCGAAAACCGTCGCTTTCCAGGCGAGCCGCGCTTAATGAGTAGCCGAGTTTTCCCGCCTCGCCTCTG
>DASTOD010000098.1:0-13535 GCA_035762645.1 Binatia bacterium
GCGCCTCACGGGCTCTTGATCCCAAACCTATCCCCTCACCCCTAACGCCTGACGCCTGACGGCATTTTCCTGACGTGGTAGCCATAAACCAACTCCAAAAACTGCACGATGATCCGCGCCGTCGCGCCCCAAATGTCCCATTCCTCGAAATAAAAATGATAGACGGGCTCTCCGTGAGCCGATAGACGATCGGCTACGGTCACCCGTGCGGGATCCAGCAGAGCCGCAATGGGCACCGCGAAAACGGCCTCTGTCTCCGCCGGGTTCAAGCGAAACTCGTAAGAAGCGGGAATTACGCCGACAAACGGCGTCACGACGAAATTGTAAGCAGCCGTAACCTGATCCAGTCTGCCAAGCACCCGGACATGCGCGGGCTCGATGCCAATCTCCTCGTGGCTCTCGCGCAGAGCCGCTTCCAGCTCGCCCGGATCGCCGGCATCTACTCTGCCTCCGGGAAACGCCACTTGGCCTCGGTGGTGATTGAGCCCCTCGGCGCGTTTGGTCAAGACCAGACAATCGCCGTCGTCGCGCTCCTGAACCGGCATCAGCACCGCCGCCAGCCTGTACGGAAAGCCGGTGAGATTTTTCGCCAAACGACCTTCCAGCGCAGTGACGATTTTGTCGGCGACCATAGCGACTTATAATTCAACTCGAAAAGGAAACATGATATGAGTCACCTCAATTTAGCCAATCAAAGGCGAAAAGACCAGCCGTGAAAGACCGTGACATTCATGCCGTCGTTCGCATCCTGCAACGCGAAGTCCCCAAATGGCAAACTCCCATCGTCACCTTGATGGCGGAAACCTATGAGAGTCCTTTCAGGGTGCTCATCTCGTGCATTTTGAGCCTGCGGACACAAGACGCCACCACGGCCCGCGCATCGCATCGCTTATTCGGCCTTGCCGATACAGCGCAATCAATGATGCAACTTCCGACAAAAACAATCGAGAAAGCTATCTTTCCCGTGGGCTTTTATCGAACCAAGGCAAAAACGATCCGAGAGATTTGCCGAACATTGGTCGAACAGTACGGAGGCAGAGTTCCGGATGAAATCGACGATTTACTGAAACTTAAAGGCGTGGGCCGGAAAACGGCGAATCTGGTGGTAACGTTAGGCTATCGCAAGCCCGGTATCTGCGTTGATACCCACGTCCACCGGATTTCCAATCGGTGGGGCTACCTTAAGACCGCGACGCCCGAAAAGACGGAGTTTGCCCTCAGAGAAAAACTTCCGAAGCAGTATTGGATTGAGTACAACGATCTCCTGGTTAGCTTTGGGCAACAGCTCTGCCGGCCCATTTCGCCGCTTTGCACTCAGTGCCCGGTGTCGCGCTATTGTGCTAGAAAGGGCGTAACGCTCAGCCGGTAATGGCTAAGCGCAAAGGGCTAATGGACATTCCTCAAGGCTATTTCGCCCATAATATAAGACCCATCGCCTATCACGATCTCAACGGCAAGCCCGCCTTCAAACTGGCCATGCAGGAGGCAAACGGCCGTTGGTATCTCTACCTCGCCCACTTATGGCACCGCGGCTGGAGCATTCTCGACGTCACCGATCCTGCTTCTCCACAGTTGGCCAATCACATTCCCGGCCCGGAAAATACGTGGACGATTCAGATTCAAGTCGCCGCAGGCAAGATGATCACGGCCCTCGAGCGCATCGCGCCCGGCTGGGGCGGCGATGAAAGCGGAGAATTTTCGGAAGGGTTTCTGATCTGGGACGTGTCCAATCCGACAGAGCCGCGCCGGTTGGGCCACTTTCAAACGGGCGGCAACGGAACGCATCGCAATTTTTTTGACGGCGGCACGATCGTCCACGCGGCCGCAGGCGCCCCCGGATTCGACAAAAAAATCTATCGGATGATCGACATTTCCGATCCCAGCCAGGCGCACGAAATCAGCCGGTTTTGGTTGCCGGAGCAGGCCGGCGGCGCGGTGAAAACCGGCGCCCGCCTGTCCTGTCATGGCCCCGCGCATGTGGAAGGCGATCGAGCTTATTTATCTTATGGCGACGGTGGTGGAATTATCCTCGACATTTCGGACCTGCGGCATCCGCGAATGATCAGCCAGCTTGCCTTTCGCGGCATCTGCAGCAGTCAGGGCGTCCATACTTACCTGCCCTTGCCGCGGCGCAAGCTGGCGCTCATCAATGACGAAGCGATCCGGGAAAACGGCGATGAAAATTTGAACCTGGCGGGAATCGTCGACATCAGTGACGAAACTCAACCCCGTTTGATGTCACTGTTTCCCCTGCCGCTGCCTCCGGCCGAAAGCGGTTTGAAGAACTTTTTCGAGAAAGGGGGACGGTTTGGACCCCACAACCAACACCATCCGAATCATCAAAGCTGTCTGGAAGACCGCGATGACATTGCGTATCTCACTTACTTTAACGCCGGGCTAAGAGTCTATGACATCCGCGACGCGCGGGCGCCGAAAGAAATCGCTTATTTCATCCCGCCAGACCCGAAAGTGAGAATCGGCACCAAACCGAGCACACTTGTGGCGCAGGCGGAAGACGTGTTGGTGGATCGGCGGGGCTGCATCTATATCAGCGAGAAAAATCAAGGCATCTATATTCTGAGATTGGAAGACACCGTCAAGGGTGAGGCGTAAGGCGTTAGGCGCAGCCCCTTATAGATGCCGTAAGGCGGTAGGCGTAAGGGGTTAGGGGCAAGAAAAAGAACAGACTCAACACTCGAACGAATGCCGGAAAAGAAGGCGCCAAAATCCCCTCACGCCTTCCGCCTGACGCCTCACGATCCCCGGGGTAATGGGCCGCTCCTAACGCCTCACCCCTCACGCCTCACGTCCTCTGAGGCGCCTCACGTCCCCTGAGGCTTGAGAGATTCCGGAAAATATTTGGACGGCGCCCAGAGATTGGCGGTGAAATTGCGGCAGCCGAGGATACGAAGCTCGCGCATGATGCGGATATAATCTTGCGAGTCGATGAATTCACGCCAGTTATCCAAACCATCAAAGTCGATGCTGATGGCGACTTGGGGAGTAATTTCGAGCGGGTTGCGGTAATTTCTAATTTCGATGACGCCCTTATGAGAAAGCGTCGTCGGCAGCCAGTCGTTTCTTGCCTTGTTCGCGTAAATCGTCAAGTTCGCCTTCTGATCCGGCAGATCCCACTGAATCACGAAATGCACCATTATTGGAGCCCCCGGACCAGCCCGCCGTCAATTTGAATGGTGGTCCCGGTAATGTAGCTCGCTCGGTCCGAGCCGAGAAAGACGATCAGGTCCGCGGCTTCTTCCGCCGTACCGTAGCGTCCCAACGGAACTTCCGCAGCCATCTCCCGATTGATTTCTTCCAGGGGCCGTTTCAAATGTTCAGCGCGCGCTTTATTCAACTTCTGCGCTCGCTCCGTGTCGATTCGCCCCGGGCAAATATTGTTGATCAGGATGTTGTCCTTGGCCAATTCGCGCGACAGCGTCTTGGCGAGACCAATGACACCGCTCCGGATGGCATTGGAGAGCACCAAACCCGCGATCGGCTCTTTGACCGAATAAGAAGTAAGGTTGATGACCCGGCCGCCGCCGATTCTACGCATGTGCGGCACGGCCTCGCGCGTGAGCCGCATCGCGCTCATAAAACTCAGCCGGAAGGCATTCTCCCAGTCTTCATCGGTGAACTTCATGAATTCCCCGGGAGGCGGCCCACCGGCATTGGTAATGACGACATCCAGGCGCCCGAAATACTCGGCCGTTTTCGCGACGAACCGCCGAATGTCGTCTGCTTTACTCATATCGGCGACCATGGATAATACTTCGCCGCCGGTTTCGCCACGGATTCTCTGGGCGGCCTCGTTCAGCGCGGCCTCACCCCGCGCGCAAATGCTCACTTTTGCGCCCTCGCGGGCGAAGCCCAACGCAATGGCTCGCCCCATGCCCTGGCTGGCGCCGGCCACCAGCGCCACTTTACCTTTCAAGCCAAGTTCCATGCTCGCTCCCCCTTACGCCTCCCGCCTTACGCCTTACGTCTTCCAGTCATTTCTGCGTCCAGTAGATATTGTCGCGGAACTCGGGTTTCAGACGCAAAATGTAGAGCGAGATCATGCCGTGCGCGCCGAGCGGACGAAGGCGCCGTGGGTCACCCGAAAGCAACGCTTCTTTTTCTTCGGCCGTGAGATCGTAGTCGCTCATCAGGCTTTTCAAATCAGCCGTTGCCCTCTTGAGCACCGAGTCATTCATTTTCAGATCGAAGAGAAGCCGATTGAGATGGTAGCTACTCATGGGTTTCCCCTGCATTTAGCATTTCGCTGATAGCTTATGAGTCAAATTTAAAGCTCACAAACCCCCAGCCGGTCGCCACGAGATCCGGCAGGTAAAAAGTACTTGAGGCTTTCGCGTCGCCCACCGTGCCTAAGGCAACCATCCAGTTGAGAAATTCCGAGTCGCCTGCCTGGAGCAACTGCTCCAGGGAAAAGTCGGCCAGTGTCTTGGATTTGCCCTGGCGTAAAGTTTCGAGAAGCTGATGATCGAATTCGGTGTCGATCTCGCCGATCCGCGGAGAGCCGGGAAAATGAGAGAGCCCGCCCGTAGCCAGGAGGGCGACCCGTTCCGGGCGACTGGTGGCCACGTCTCGGATCAATTCGCCCACCTGATAACATCGCCGCGGTGTCGGAATCGGATCCACCCACGTATTCACGTAAATCGGCAGGATCGGAATATCCGGCTTGGGCAAGAGAAAATACAGCGGCACCGTCTGCGTGTGCTGGAGCTCGACATGCTCGCCAAAGGCAAAATCGATTCCGCGATCCAGACCCGCGCGTAAAATCGCGCGGCCCAATTCGCGATGGTTTTTGTAATGAAACGCATGGCGCGTAAACTGGCCCCTGACCTCTTCAGCTAAAGTGATGAAGAAGGTCGGAATCACGTTGAAGAAAAAATTGACGAATTGATCGTTAGCGACAACGATCAAGACATCGGGTTTGGCCGCTTCAAGATCGGCGCGTAAAGCTGAGAACGCCTTCTCCGCGTCTCGCCTCAGTTTCTGCTGCTGCTCGAGGGCGGGTTTAGAGGCGCCCGCCTGGGGAGCCATAGTGTAATGCAGCCTCATGAAATCTTCCCATTCACGGCCTGGCTCGAGAAGAATGTTGGGCGCGTGACTCGCCGCCAGCACGGAAACAAGCGACATCTCTTAAACTCCTTTGTGCAGCAAGGGGATCCTATTACCGGATTGGGGAGAACGCAACGGCTGCAAAACGCTTGTCGTTTGCAGCCTGGTCAAACAGATCCAGGCGCGACGCCCGGCGGTTTTCGAGTCTCGGGTAAGCATCAAAACCAAACTCGAAAGCGACGGTTTTTCCAGAAGCTACATCATACGATAGCCTCTCACCGACCAATAGACCAGAAGAATCACGGCAACGACAGAAATCAACCAATGATCCAATACCCAGTTGAGCCCTGGCTCTAAAACATACCTTAATGATAATTCGTATAATTTGTCGAGCTTGTTCATACCGAGTCCCTTTCAGCCTGTCTCTTTGCTCTTACAACAAATGAGGAATTTTGCCAACTAAAATAGGCAAATAGGAAATGTGTAAAGGAAGGTAAATACATTCTAAAAGATTCTAAGGATATTATTGTTCAAGCTTGGCCAAAGATGGACAGATTCGTTCGATATGGCCTTTCTAAAAGACACCTTTCCAAATGCGGATATCTTTGAAAATCATGGCCTTACAGCTACTCGACAGACCTCGACCTCATTGGCATCCCGGTTGCTCCTACGAGGAAACACGAATTCACTTTAAGGAGCGATGTATGAAGATGCTGATTGCCACCATGTTTAAGAAGGTCCCCGTACGTAAGACCCAACAGAGGGCTTCCATTTGTAAGCGCTGCGGCGCCCGCATTTATTCTTTGAGTTTCTTGAAAGCTCATCTCGAAGCTCACAACAAAAAGAATCATTCATAAAATGACGCTCGTCCCGGGCGTCATCCCCCCAAAAAACCCCTTTGCTTACGAACTCGGTTTTGGGTTAGTAATCTATATGACATGCCGGGCCATATCCTTTTGGTGGAAGATAATACCGTGTCGCGCCGCAGTACCAGCGGATTTCTTAGGAGCCACGGATACCAGGTCACTCAGGCAGTCACTGGGGAAGCCGCTCTCAAACTGATCAAAGAAGCCGGCGTTTTCGATGTGGTCATAAGTGACTTCGTCATGAGCGGAACGATCAACGGCCTCGATGTGCTTACGTATCAGAAGCAAGTTTCTCCGGGTACAGGGATGATCCTCATGACCGCTTTCGGTTCCGACGAAGTAAGAAAACGCACAATTTCGATCGGCGCCGTTTACCTGGACAAGCCCGTTCAGTTGGATGATCTGGTTGTTAGAATTAAGAATCTCACAGCCAAATAAGCTCGATTCGGCTTCTACTGTTAGATGATCCGACGAATCTAAATCAGCACTGTGCGTGGACTCGCAAATATTCGAGTTCCCTTGTCAGCTTCTTTATCTCCGCGTCCATTTTCTCGGCGAGCTCGCACCACCGTTGAATGTTCTCTGCCGACAAGTTAACCCCGTTCCGTCCAACCCCGGGCAGAAAAAAAGAAAGAAGTAAGTAGGCCGATTTAAACGCTTTATTATACTTCTCAGAGTTCGTCGTGGAAATGGCGACCCATAGAGCCTGTTTGACTAGCGATTTGCTGGCGGGAAGCACCGATTCATCCATGAAAACGGGTTTACTCCCGTCTTGTAGGAGATCGCCATACGAGGAAAGGATGCGCTTTATCTCCGGGAAGCTAAGCATAGCGGTTTCACCTTCGGACATCGATGTCTCTCCTTCTCTTAGCGCTCTTAGCGGGTAAACGTCGCCTGTAATGCCACCGGGTCGTAACGAGCCAAAAGCATGCCAGGCTATTCTGAGTCGTAACCAGACGCTGCAGAGAAGAATTTGGCATTCTAGAGAACAGCAACTGGGGTGTCACGTGTCGATTGAGTGACAAGAGATGACATTTGTCGGCTGACAAGCGTAGTTTCTGGGTCCTTGTTTCTGGTTTCTGGTGAGATGGGCCTATGTCAACACCCTGTGAAATAGGCCTACACTTTTTAGACCGATCGGACTAAAATCGCTTCATACCCTCGGGCTGACAATGGACGCCAGCGCAAACATCATCACGTGGTACGCTGCGATTGCCGCGACCGTCGCAATCGTCATCAGCGTCTGGGTGGCATGGCGAGAGCGAACTCGAATCGTCGTAACGGGGTTGTCCGGGTATAGAGTTAGTCGCGGAGAACCTTATGATCCTGAGAAAACGTATCTAGTCATCACGGTCTCGAATCCGAGTCGACGATCGAGGACAATTGCCAACGTCGGGGTCAATGTGCGCGAGCAATCGTCGACTAAATCTGTGCTCGCCGCGGACAAGGGACCTCAAGTGCTGGCCGAAGGTGAGTCGAGTTTCTGGGTGATGGAATACGGGGGAGAGTCTAAACTTACTTTGGAAAGCATTAGAGATGTCTGGGCCGCAGATCAACGGGGCAAAATCTACCGCGGCAAGTTTCAACGGATCGCGGAGTAGAGGCCTTTTTTTGCAAGAACGAACGGCCACAGCCAAAACCCCAGTTCAGACACAGCGTCTAATCGAACCGTCCCAACGATACGCCCACCTCCCAAAAAGCGGGCGTTCCCGTGTGGGATTACTCTCTATCGGGAACTTAACGCGATTTTTCGCTCCCGCTGCTTGCACCCTGTTGTCGTAATTGGACTTGAGCCAATGATCGACTGTCCTACAGAAGTCTGTGCCGTAAGTGAAGCGGAAGTATCACCACAATGTATTCCAAGATCCTGAATTTGAAACCGCGCAACGAGATCGCGGGTTCCGTCTCCGTCAACGTCTCTTCGAGCGACATGAATAGGCGCCGCCTCAGCGCCCGTCGAACCAAAACGTATAGTGGTCGCATCAACGCTTGTAGCATCAAACTCATTGACGCTAAAAATTGCGACGTTAATACTTTTGGTACTGTTTGGATTTATCTTGTTAGCGTCGCTCTTCGGTCTGATGTCGATAGAAACCAATAGTCTTCCGTCCTGAAACTCCACTGATCCGATGTCGCATGGCCCTACCCGCGGAAGACCGAGCTGATCCGTCTCCGGGCAGGTATCGGGATTGGCCGAGTCTATTGCGGGACTATCGGGAAGAGGAGGGAAATAGCCTCCGTCGGGATTCCATTCACCCAGACGCGGATCTGTTACCCTATCGGTCGGTTCGTAATGACCGTCGCAGCTTGCCGCGTCGCCTACTATGTTGTGGCCTAGAGAGTTAAAGATGCCAAAATCTGGATGTGCAAAGCACCGGCCGATGATGCTATTCTGCAGACTCGCACGGGTCCTTCCCAACAGAAGATCGAACAGACCGCCATTGCCTGCGATTGTAGTGTTGACTGCCGTCCACTCTCCAGTTGAGTCTATCCCGCTGCCGGCGAATGCTTGGTTGCGAGCAATGGTGCTGTTTGTGATGATTACGTCGCCGGCTTGAGTTTGAATGCCGCCGCCAGCTCCGAAGCCTTCGGAATCTTCTGCCACATTCTCATAGATTGCAGTCGCCGTTATCCTTAAATCGCCGCCGTTGAAGATTCCGCCGCCAAGCCTCACAGAGCGGTTTCTGTAAATAAAGCTGCCAGTGATCTCCAACTCAGCACCGAAACCGTTGAAAATCCCTCCACCAAGACCATTGACGAACTCATCTTCAGTGACGGTATTGTCGGCTATGTCAGTATTCAGAACCAAAGCCCTGCCCAGATTGCTAATCCCTGCACCACCAACCGTATGCAGCCCGGGTCCCGTCGTCTTGGTGTTCTCGTAAATGGCTAAGGTTTCAATCCTGACCACGCCACGATTCAAGATCGCACCCCCACCGAAATCAGACTGATCGCGTCCATATCTCAGCCCTAATCCGAATAGATTCAAACTGCCCCCGCTGGTGATATGGAACAACCGAAACGGCTGGGCGACGCGGTCCCTCTCTATCGTTGCGCCCAATTCGTTTTGTCGGATCGTTATTTTGCCGGTGATCGAGGGTAACCCATTGGGCCCTTCAGGCAGTCCTTCGGGGCCAATGATGTTGTTGTCCACCGTTCGAAGCGTGTAGGTTCCTGGTTCCAGAGATATAGTATTCTCCTCACCGTTTTCGTTAGCTTCATTGATCGCAGCAATAAGGCAGGTCACATCGCCCGAGGGGCAGGAGAACTCGGCGGGGTGAACACTGTTAAGCGACCGCAGGACAGCAAACGCAGCAAAAGCCAAAATAGCTAGCTTTTTCATGTTTCCGGCCCTTCAATCTTGTTAAAGAGGCATTCACGCGACCTTCTAAGACACAGACCTTTTCTAGGCGGATTCTTTGAGACGACCATTTAGCAGCGGCGATGCAACGGAAATGCCGATCAAGAATGACCAGCATACTTCACGCGATCTACCGATGCCGCGCGCTTATATCAAACGTTATATGTGTATGCAAGAGGATTATGTTCCTGCGCGCCGCAAGAGGTCCTCAACCGTGTTCCCGCTTGGGAAGCCAATACCCAGGCGTGACCTACGCCAGTGCGACTTCTCAAACGAATGGCTATCCCCAAACCTGCCCGGCCGTCTCGACGATCCGGTCGAATTTTCGCCACATTTCATCTTCGCTCATGGCTTTTGAATCGAGCCCGCCGAAACCGCACTGCGGGCTGAGGGCCAGCTGTTCCAGAGGAACGTAGCGAGAGGCTTGGTCAATCCGCCGCTTGAGCTCGTCGAGCGGCTCCAAATCGGGACTCTTAGTCGTGACCAGACCCAAAACGACCACCTTATCCTTTGGGACGAATCGCAAGGGCTCAAAACCGCCGGCTCGTTCGCTGTCGTATTCGAGCAATAGGCGCTGATGTTTAAGACCATGGAACAAACGCTCGGCGATAGCGTCGTAGTGACCTTCCCGGTGCCACTGCGGAACGAGCTTGCCGGTTTCAGGGTCGACGGTGCGGGCATTACCACGACAAATGTGGATGCCGAAGATTACGCCAGGGAAGCCTTCGATGAGAGCATTATCGGCTTGGATGGAACGCTCCAGATTGCGCTCCGGATCTTCGCCGCGCGAACGCATCCTGTCTAAGGAGATTGGGTCAACATAAGCGGTGTAACCCGGCGCGTCAATTTGGATGTAGCGGCAACCGGCTCGCACCAGGTCGGCGATCATCCGCCGTTCGATAGCCACGACATCTTCTACAAAGTCATCGAGGTCTCGATAGACGGCCCTCGATGCTTCCCATTTGAAACGCTGGGCGATCCGATCCGGTCCAATGAGCGTAACTTTGACCGATTGGGTTGCCACACCTTGCGAGGAGCAAAATTCCTCCAGCGGCAAGTTGCGCACCAGTTTGAGCCGCTCCAGTGCCGCCCGCCGGGTGATGATTGCGGGTCCGGCTTCATCGAAGTTCTGCTCCGCCCGTTCCAGCGGGTTCAGATTGACTTCCCGCTGTTCATAGTAGAGAGCCGTCTTCTTCGGGACATCAAAGCCGCTGACCGCTTCGGAGAAGCTTTCCTGAAAATTGTGGCGGCGAAACTCACCATCGGTTAGCACCGCTAGCCCGTGCGCTTCCTGTTTCTTAATTACGTCGCGAACCGCCTCGTCCTGGACCCGGCGAAGTTCATCCGCCGTTATCTGGCCGTGATCGTAGCGGGCAAAGGCTTCTTTGAGTTTCCGCGGTCGGACCAAACTGCCGATGTGGTCGACTCTAATCCGCTGCAAATCAGTGGGCGTGTTTGAAGTCATCCGAGTCTCCGTAGCGAAGGGAATGGTTTATAAAGCTTAAGCCAATGCCTTAGGTTGATCTCTCAGGTAAGGTAAAGTGGAAGGTTGATCCCTTGCCCACCTCGCTTGTCACCCAGATTCTTCCCCCGTGCAGCTCGACGAACTTCTTGGCCAAGGTTAACCCCAGTCCAGTCCCTTCTCTCTTGTGAGCGTAGTCGCCTCCGACCTGGCGAAATTCCTCGAAGATCTTTGCCTGGTCCTCAGGCGAAATCCCGATCCCCGTGTCGCTGACTGAGATCTCGACGAAGCCGTCGACCCGATTGGCTCTAAGTTCAATCCGTCCCCCCTCCGGGGTAAACTTCACGGCATTGGAAAGAAGGTTAAGCAGTATCTGTTTGATCTTCCGCTCATCGCCGATGAAGTCGCCAAGCCGCTCGTCAAGAGTAAGGTCGAGGGTGATGCCGTGCTTTGTGGCGCGTTCGCGCACAAAGGTGCGAGCGTTCTCGATCGCCAAGGGCAGATCAAACCTACTAAACTCGAGCTCCATGCGGCCAGCTTCCACCTTGGAAAGATCTAGAATCTCGTTGATAAGGGAGAGCAGATGGCGGCCCGAGGAGAGAATGTCCTCGGTATACTCGGCCTGTTTCTCGTTTAGCTCACCGAACATTCTCTCCCCCAAAACTTCAGAGAAGCCGATGATGGCATTGAGCGGCGTTCTAAGCTCATGGGACATGTTGGCGAGAAATTCGGACTTGTGGCGGTTAGCCGCCTCGATCTGGCGGCTCTTGTCTTCGATCTCGCGGAAGAGCCGTGCGTTCTGGATCGCCAGGACCGATTGAGTCGCAAAAGTTTGAAGGAGATTAATCACTTCCGGCGCAAAACTTCCCGGCGTGCGACGAAAAATGGTTAGCCCACCCATGATCCGGTCCTCGCGAAGCAGCGGCACCGCCACTAAAGAACGATAGCCGAGCTGTTTCAACACCGGACGCATTTGCCTCGCGCTCAAGTCTCGCTCATCGAGAATGTCTGCGACTTCCACCGGCGCTCGGCTGGATACCGCTTGTCCCAACGCCCCTCCACCGAGCCGAATCGGGTTTGCACGCAGCGCGTCGACAAACTCTTTCTCGATCTGGTGACTGCCCTTGAGATGAAAGTCTTCCGACGCCTCGTCGTATTCGTAGATTGCTCCTCCCGCCGCCCCGGTAAGCTGGACCGCGTGAGAGGCGATGCGCGTCAATACTGTCTCCAAATCCAAAGTGGAGCTGACCGTTTGGCCGACTTCCCCGAGCGCTTTCAATTCTCCCACGGAGCGCGCTAACTCTTGGGTTCGCGCTTCTAATTCCTGAAACAGCCGGACGTTTTCGATGGCGATGACCGCTTGGTCGGCGAAGGTTTCAAGCAGTTTGATCTGCTTCTCGGTGAACGGGCGAACCTCCATTCCACGGATCATGATCGTCCCGATCGGGACACCCTCGCGCAGCAGTGGCGTCGCGAGGACTGTCCGAATACCAATGCTTCTGCTAAAACGCGCCGGAAAGTCGCTCTCCGGCTCTGCCGCCAAGTCGTGAATGTGAAGGGTTCGCCGCTCGATCACGGCTCGGCCGGGTATTGAGTCACGGTCAATGGAGGGGGGACCCTGACCAAGCGACTCCGGCAATAGTCCGTATATCGCAGCTACGGAAAGTCTGTCATCGTCAATGCGATGAATTACAGCGTCTTTTGCATCACAGAGGCGTGCCGCGCTCTCGGCGACCGCGTCCAATACTGGCTGGAGATCGGTGGGAGAGCTGGCGATTACACGGAGAATCTCGCCCGTCGCAGTCTGCTGCTCCAGCGCCTCGGTAAGATCGCGGTTGCGGGCCTGTAGTTCCTGGAACAGGCGGACGTTCTCGATGGCAATCACCGCCTGGTCAGCAAACGTTTCCAGCAGTTTGATTTGTCTGTCTGAGAAAGGACGAACCTCAGTTCGCCTGATGCAGATTACACCGATAGGAGTTCCCTCTCTGAGCATAGGCGCGCCAAGAAATGTACGGACTCCGATACGCGCGCCCTCGCTCCGGGGAAATTCAGTCTTCACGGCTTCCTGAAGATCGTGAATGTGTACGGTTTCTCGATTAAGAATCGCTCGACTCGAGGGAATTTCCGAGCTGATCGGCCTAATGACCGGGGCTTCGAGAGTACCGAAGGATGCTGCTAGTCGAGTTGCATCACCTTCAACGAGGCGAATCTGCGCATCCGCAGCCTCGCATAGTCGAGCTGAATTCTTAGCTACGGTGTCCAACACCGGCTGGATGACCGTTGGTGAACTAGCGATGACGCCCAATATTTCGCTCGTCGCAGTCTGCTGCTCCAAGGCTTCTTTCAGCTCCTGGAACAGTCGCACGTTCTCGATGGCGATGACCGCCTGGTCCGCGAAGGTTTCGAGGAGCTTGATCTGCACCGGGGTGAAGGGGCGCACCTCCATGCGACGTGCGTTCAAATGTCCAATGAGTTCCCCCTGCTGACGAAGAGGAACGGCCAACCAGGTGCGCCAGCCACCGACGAAACCCGAGAAATCGTTCTGCGCGCGGACGTCCGGAATATGGAGCGTGCCGTGCTCGCGCATCCAGCGATACTGCGATTCGTCAATGCTGATCTGGAGGCGGGTAATGGCTATGGGACCAAAATGAGCCCGGGCAACCAAATTCTTCGCCTCCTGGAGTCGTAGCAGCACGTCATCGATCCCACAAACCCGCGCGGCGCTCTCGACGATGGCGTCGAGGACCGGCTGCACGTCCGTCGGCGAGCGGCTGATGATGCC
>DASTOD010000099.1:0-4104 GCA_035762645.1 Binatia bacterium
GTTCGGCGGAATCGCCTAACGATTTCGGATTTTCGATGGTTCGACCTCGCTCACCACAGGTTTTGGGGCCTTCGATGGAGTCTATCCCGAGCACAGCCGAAGGGCTCAGTACAGGTTTTAGATTGTTCGATCATCGAATTACTCTGTCAGCCCTAGCCAAAACATTCGGAGGAATTGTTAACCCGATCTGCTTGGCCGCCTTCAGATTGATCACCAGCTCGAATTTCGTGGGCTGCTGCACAGGCAGATCGGCGGGCTTGGCGCCTTTGAGGATCTTATCGACATACGTAGCGGCGCGCCGGTCCAAGTCGGTAAAGCTCACGCCGTAGCTCATAAGCCCCCCGGCTTCCACAAGATCAGACCTCCAGTATATCGCCGGGAGCCGGCTCTTTACCGCGAGGTCTGCAATCTGCGTTCGGTGAATATTGGCGACGGGGTTCGGCAGCGTCAGGACTGCCTCAGCGCGCCCCTTGGTCGCGGCTCGGAATACGGTCTCAAGATCCTGAGGACTTAATACGTCCAAGTATTGAAGCTGCACCTTGATCACCCCTGCGGCAAGTTGCATCTCTCTTAACGCTTGTCCGTTGGCTGGCTCGTTCGAATTCCCGAGAACGGCCACGCGAGAAAGTCTGGGAATGACCTCCTTCAGAAGTTCCAGTTGTTTTCCGCTCATCTCCGGGGAAAGACTAGACAATCCAGTAATGTTCCCGCCAGGCCGCGCAAGGCTGGCGACGAACCCCGAGCCAACAGGATCATTATCAAACGTCATGACAACGGGAATCGTGACAGTCGCCTGCTTGGCGGGACGGGTTGATTGTGGACCGCCCGTGACGATGACATCAACCTTGAGACGGACTAGCTCCGCCGCAAGCGCCGGGAGGCGATCGAATTTTCCCTCGGCATATCGATACTCAATGATGACGTTTTTCCCTTCCACGTAGCCGAGATCGCTCAGACCCTGCCGGAATGCCTCGGTGCGGGCCGCGAGAGCGGAGAGGGAGGACCCCGATAGGTATCCGATTCGGGGGACTTTCGTTGACTGCTGCGCCGACGCAGAATAGCAAGGCGCGAAGAGCATAGAGCATAGCGCAAGATGCATGACGATCTTTCTCATAGATTTTTCTCCCGTTTCTTACCCTTTGCTCTTTGCCCCTATGCGCTTTGCGTTTTGTCACCGAATCACTCGATCCGCCCGCGCCAGCACCATCGACGGAATTGTGAGACCGATCTGCTTCGCCGTTTTCAGATTGATCACCAGCTCGAACTTTATTGGTTGCTCTACTGGTAAATCTGCGGGCTTCGTACCTTTTAGAATCTTGTCTACAAAGATGGCGGCACGGCGGAAGGAGTCGACTAAGCTCGGCCCATAAGCCATAAGACCACCTACCTCAACGTACTGCCCCACGTTGAATACTGCTGGCAGCCGATTCTTTGCTGCCAGATCGGAGATCTGTCTCGCGCGACTAAGGAATACAGGGTCGGCTAACACGATGAGCGCCCTGGCGCGCTCTCTCATCATCTCTGAGAATGCGCTCTCAAACTCTTTGGGATCGCGTACCTCCACCACTTGAAGCTGAACTCCCAGGGCCTTCGCCGCGGTCTGTGTCTCTCTCAACTGAGAGTTGGAAGCTGGATTGACAGGATTTCGAAGCACAGCAGCGCGAATAAGTCCGGGAACGATCTCCTTGAGCAACTCTAAATGTTTCGCACTTAACTCGGCGCTAATGTTAGTCATGCCCGTAATGTTTCCGCCTCCGGTTCCGACAGGGTCGCCAACTCCCACAAACACAATTGGGATAGTGCCCGTCGCCCGCTTGGCAGCCGTGACCGCTGTCGTACCCCCCGCGAAAATGAGATCAACCTTGGCACGTACCAAATCAGCGGCAAAGTCGGAGAACCGATCTGATCGGCCCTCTGCCCACCGGTATTCGACGGTTATGTTTCGGCCCTCCGCATAACCAAGCTCGCCCAGGCCTTGCCGGAACGCTTCAATATAGTGCGCTGTCGTCGAGGAAGAGCCGCTCAACAATGCACCGATCCGCGGAACTTTCTTCGCCTGCTGCGCCTCGGCGGATACGCAAAGCGCCAAGAGCATGGCGCATAGCGTAAGGCTGACTACTGACCGCTGACGACTGACTTTCATCGAATCACCCGATCCGCCCGCGCCAACACGTTCGGCGGAATGGTGACACCGATTTGCTTGGCCGCCTTCAGGTCGATCATCAGCTCGAACTTCGTCGGTTGCTCTACCGGCAAAGCAGCGGGCTTGCTTCCCTTCAGGATCTTGTCGACGTAAGTCGCAGCGCGACGATACAATTCAGGCAGGCTCGGCCCATAGGACATCAGCCCGCCATCATTTACAAAACCGCTATGTTCCCACATCGCCGGGAGCCGACTCTTGCCTGCGAGATCCACGAGGACCTTTCTATGAGTAGCCAGGAATGATGAAGCTAACTCGATGAGCGCCTCGGCGCGCCCCTTTTTTGCGGCTCCAAAGGCGCTGTCAAAATCATTAACGTATCTAACTTCCAAGATTTGAACCTGAAGCCCAAACGACTGTGCTGCCGCCTCTGTAGTTCTCAAATGGCTCAGATCACTAGTGGAATGCCGCAGGACAGCAACGCGAGAGATCCTGGGAATGGCTTCCTTGAGGAGCTCCAACCGTTTTCCAGCTAGCTCATCGGCCAGGATGGCTAACCCGGTGATATTCCCTCCGGGCCGAGCCAGACTGGCAACGAGGCCGGATGCCACGGGATCTCCTTCGCCAATAAAAACAATCGGAATCGTTCCGGTCGCCTTCTTAACCGCACCAACCGCTGCGCCGCCCGCGAAAATAACATCAACGTTGAGATGAACCAGATCACCGGCAAGCTCTGGGAGCCGATCCGGGTTTCCACCGGCCCAGCGCCTCTCAACGACGATATTCTGTCCTTCGAGATAGCCCAATTCACTGAGACCTTGCTGGAATCCCCGGTCATTGGGCCCCGGCCCAGAGCGCGACACTAGATAGCCTATTCTGGGCATTTTCGATGACTGCTGCGCCTGTGCCGGAAAGCTAATAGCCAAGAGCATAGCGCCAAGCGTAAGACCAAAGAATTTTTTTCTCATGAGTTTTTTCTCGCAGCTGTTGCTGACTACTGACCACTGACTACTTTCACCGAATCACCCGATCCGCCCGCGCCAGCACATTCGGCGGAATCGTCAGCCCGATCTGCTTCGCCGCTTTCAGATTAACGATGAATTCGAACTTCGTCGGCTGCTCGACCGGAAGGTCCGCGGGCTTGGCGCCTTTCAGGATCTTGTCCACGTAAGTGGCGGCGCGACGGAACAAGTCAGTATAGCTCACGCCGTAGAACACGAGCCCGCCTTCTTCCACAAATTCTGGCCTGTTGTATATTGTCGGAAGCTGGCTCTTTGCCGCGAGTTCTGCAACTTGTTTTCGCTGAGACGCAAGGACGGGACCCGCCAGTACAAGGACTGCGTCAGCGCGTTCCTTGTTTGCGGCGCGGAATGCAGTCTCGATATCCTTGGGGCCTTGTACTTCCAGGTATTGGAGCTGCACCGTGAACCCATCTGCGGCGAGGTTGATCTCTCTTAACGCTTGCGGGCTGCCCGGTTGGGTCGCATTCCCGAAAACGGCGACCCGGGAGAGCTTGGGGACAATCTCCCTCAGAAGCTCCAGTTGCTTTCCGCTTATCTCCGGGGAAAGGGTTGACAATCCAGTGATGTTCCCGCCCGGTCGCGCAAGGCTGGCGGCGAACCCAGAGCCAACAGGGTCATCATCAAACCCCATGACGATGGGAATCGTGCTGGTCGCTCGCTTGGCAGAACGGGTTGGTGGCGGGCCAGCCGAGACAATTACGTCTACCTTGAGACGCACTAGTTCGGTCACAAGTTCGGGGAGACGATCGAGTTTCCCCTCTGCATATCGCCATTCGATGACAATGTTTTTCCCTTCCACGTACCCAAGCTCGCGCAGCCCCTGCAGGAATGCTTCCCTGCGGTGCGCGACAGCGGGAGGGGAGGAGGCATTTAGGTATCCTATTCGCGGGATTTTTTCCGTCTGTTGCGCCTGAGCGGGAAGACAAAGCGCAAAGAGCAAAG
>DASTOD010000100.1:0-11623 GCA_035762645.1 Binatia bacterium
AGTCTTGCAGTCTGCTCCTTTGAAAGGTTCACCCCATCCCTCTAACATAGAGAAGCTATTTACCCAACCGACGCTGGATGGCTATCGCGCGACAATGGCCGACGTCACAAAAGCCTCAACGAAGGCGGCGAGGAGGAGCAACGGCAGAATGAGCCTAAAAAAAACCCCAACGGCCCGACCGAGATCGCCTCTTAGGCTTGTCTCGAGTTTCCCGAACAAGCGCCGCATGGTCCTGACGCCAAGGAAGATTCCGACGCTGGCTCCAAGCAATACCGCGGGAAGTTCAAAGATGCCATGCGGCACAACCGCCAGTAAGGAAGAAACAATGCCTTTCGACTGAATCGAAAGATATAAAACCCAGCCGATCGCATATCCGTTCAGCAATAGGAAAGCCACGGGCAAAACGCCGCCAAGAATTCCCAAAACTATAACCAGAAATGTCTTCACGCCATTATTGATAAAAATGGCCGAGGCGAGCATCGGCTTCGAGAGACGCGCGAATAGTTCGGTGAAACTTCCCAGGGATTCTTGAAACTCAGACCCGACAGTCAAAATTTGCGCCCCGGATAGCCAGCCAAGAATGATTCCGGATGCGAGCAGAAGGACGCTCGCTTTCACGTAAGGTTGGACCTCGCGCAAAAACTCGATGTGCTCCCGGCGCAAGATCCATTCCATATTCGATTGAACCAGCTTTCTGTCGCAAAATAAACCGCACCCGTCCAAGCAGCCGGATCCATTTGCCATACAATCGGACAAGCTGCTACTTTAGGCCAATCTCAAGCGAAGAGGCTTCTTATGGTCATCGACTGTCACGCCCATTTGGTGCCAAAGAGTTGGTTTCATCCAAAGTCGCCGAAGTCGATCTTCGATATCGACGGTTTGTTCAGGGAGCAAGACGAAGCCGGCGTGGACATCACGGTTTTCGGCAACAACTGGATTCGCTCGCCGGACGGATACGATCCGCTCAAGGTCGTGCAGGAGTTCAACGCGCATGCGGCTGAGTTGACAGCGAAGCATCCGCAGCGGCTGCTCGGTTTGGCCTGTTCGGTGCCATTCGATAACGACAAGATTCTGAAAGATACCGAGCGCGCCATCCGGGAGTACAGGCTCAGGGGAATCATGATCAACTCAAGCGTCAACGGGGAGTATCTCGATTCGCCCCGGGCCACCCCTTTTTTCGAGCTGGTCAGCGACTTGGACGTGCCGGTCTTCGTCCATCCACCCAAGTTCACCATCGGCAACGAAAGGATGGAAATCTTTCGTCTACCCGAGATGCTTGGCAGGCCCCTCGATACCACGCTTTCGTTGACTCGATTCATCTTCACGGGCGGCTTCGAGCGGTTTCCCAAGCTCAAGATGGTCTGCGCGCACGTTGGTGGAGCGCTGGCGATGCTGCCCGGTCGTTATGGTTTCGGTTACGAGCTGAGAAGAGATATGAGCTTCGGCCCATGGGAGCCCGATGTCATGACGCGACCGCCGGTGACCTACATCAAGCAACTATACTTCGACACCGTCTGCTATCATCCGCCGGCGGTACAATGTGCGATCGACACGATTGGCGTCGATCATGTAGTTTTCGGCAGCGACTCGCCGCCGGTGCCGATCCCCCTCAAGAGAGCCGTACAGACAGTGAACGATCTGCGCGTATCAGATACCGACAAACAGAAGATTTTGGGTGGTAACGCAGCGAGATTACTCGGGTTGAGCGCTTAGCCTGCCCGGCAGCAAGTTCGAGATACCGCCGTTTCACCTGAAACGCGGGCTAGTAGGCTGCGCCCGCCACTTCAGCGATGATCCGTAGTGCGAATTCGGTGTCGGACCGGCTCACGTCCCGGTGAGTCACCAGGCGAATTCTTGTCGCGTCCACGGCTCCCGCCAACACTTTGCGTTGCCTCAGCCTCTCAACGAAGGCAGGCGCCTGCATCGGGGTCCTGCTCAGATCAAAGATAATGATATTGGTCTGAACTTTGTTCAAATCGAGCTGAATGCCCGGGATTTGAGCTAGCCCCCGCGCCAGGATCTGAGCGTTCTCGTGATCTTCGGGCAGCCGTTTTGGCCCTTCTTCGAGCGCGATAAGGCCGGCTGCGGCGATGACCCCCGCCTGCCGCATGCCGCCGCCGAGCATCTTGCGGATTCGGCGGCAGCGCCCGATGAACTCCCGCGAGCCCACGATCATGGACCCGACCGGAGCACCGAGCCCTTTGCTTAGGCAGAACTGGACGGAGTCGAACTTTAGCGTCATTTCCGCAACCGTCTCGCCGAGATAGACGGCGGCATTAAAGATCCGCGCCCCGTCGAGATGCACGGACAATCCGGCTTCATGGGCGCGATCGCAAATCTCCTCGGCGACGGCCGTTGGGTAGACCGTGCCGCCACACATGTTATGGGTGTTCTCTAAACATACGAGAGCCGTTTGCGGCCGATAGTAAACCTTTTCTCGAATCGCTGGAGCGATCTTCTCCCAACTCAAAATACCGTCCGCGGCCGGCACCAGGCGTGGCAGCACTCCCCCCAACGCGGACAGCGAACCCATTTCATAGTTGTAGACATGACCGTTGGCTTCACAGATCACTTCTTGCCCCGGACGGGTTTGTGCCATGATACACGCAAGATTGCCCATGGAACCCGAAGGCACGAACAAACCCGCCTCGCGGCCGAAGATCTCCGCGGCGCGCGCTTGCAGCCGGTTGACGGTCGGATCTTCGAGATAAACATCATCGCCGACCTCGGCTTCGGCCATGGCCCGCCGCATCTCCGGTGACGGCTTGGTTACCGTGTCGCTACGAAGATCAATCATCTTATCGCTCAACTCGAACTCCGCTGATGTATTCGCCAACTCTGCAGTCCTATCGCCTTTGGTCCTATTTGCAAATCTATTCCAGCCGCTCCTCGATTTCTCGGACAGTCTCGGAAGACAGCTCCGGCCGGACAAACGCGTTATAAATACAGTCGTTTTGCAACCACATGATGTCCACTCGCTGTTTCACGGCTTCACGCATCTCGTCCTGCAGGTGGATTTCCATGCAGTATTTTTTGATCACATCGACCACCATGTTGCCATGACCTTCGTCATGGTATTCATGGGCGCGAAAAAATTCCAGGGAACTGGACGCAATCCACGGATAGTACTTCTCCAGCGCCTCTCTCTCCTCTTTCATTCGCTTCGGACCGCCGCCCTCGAATACCAGACCGGTGCCGATCGCAACCGACCAGTGACTCCGCTGCACCAGAGACACGTACATTTCCAGCGCCGCGCGAATACCCGCCAGTGGTTCATAATCGAGGATTTCGTCGCGAGCAATCCCCAGTCCTTCGGCAAACCGAACCCAGAGCTCTGGATGGCTCGGATACTTGCCGCCAAAGAGGTCTTCGCCTTCCTCTTCGACCATGTTCTCGAGGAGCATCCGGCGCAACTCCGGAACGGGACATTTCTGGTAACGCACACCGAAAAAGCGGTGGATATTGCGAAATTCATAAAACTGATTTTTTGCCCACTCTTGCAGTTGTCCCTTTGTCAACCTTCCGCTGAGGAGCAACTGCCGAATCGGGTGGGGCCTCGGGTGTCGTTGTTGCAGGCAATGGTGAAGATCGTCAATCAGGTCTTCGGGGGAAAGTAGCTCAGCCATGAACTATCCCTTCCTTTCGACACAACTTTGCGGCTTAACGGCCGCCATCATAACCAAGTCGCTATCTATTGGCCAGCCTCCGAATCGGGCGCCCCGGTTGTCTTTTATGCCGCCCTCGACTAGCATACGCGTGTGGTTTCTCTCGCGCTCCGCGGTCTGACCAAGAAGTTTGGTTCGGTCGTAGCGGTGCATCAAGCCGAACTCACGGTGAACAGCGGTGAGTTCCTGGTGATCGTGGGCGAAAGCGGCTGCGGCAAAACCACAACATTGAGGCTCATCGCCGGCCTGGAGACACCCGATGCCGGGACCATCTTCATCGGCGGCGTGCCGGTCAACGACTTGCCCGTCGGCAAGCGGAGCGTTCAAATGATCTTCCAAAATTACGCTCTTTGGCCGCACATGAGAATCTTCGATGAGAACACTTATACCAACCTCACCCTGCCGTTGAAAGTCCGCAAATGGTCGAGCGACAAAATCTCAGAATTTCTCCGGCCCCTGGCGCGCCGGGTGGGTATCGACGAGAGTTTTTTTAGGCGCAAGCCGCCGGAGCTCTCGGGCGGCGAACAGCAACGAGTAGCCCTGGGGCGCGCTTTGACCACCTCGCCGCGAATTTTGCTTATGGACGAACCGCTCAGCAATATCGATCCGCCAAACCGAATCAAGATGCGCGGCGAGATCATGAATTTTCATAAGGAGCACCGCCTAACCACGATTTATGTGACCCATAACCTGGCCGACGGCATCGCTTTGGCGGACCGAATCGCCGTCATGAGAGAGGGTCGTTTTGAGCAGGTAGATACCCCGGACCAACTCATGCGACAACCCGCCAACCATTATGTCGCCGATTTCTTTCAAGCCGAGCAGCTGATACGTCGAAGCCATTTCGCCTCCTAGCGGTCATTCATGGCGCGCTTCACTTTTGCCTTTTGCTTATGGGTCTGTATGAGCGCTTCCTTAGCCGGGGCGGCGTGCCGTGAGCCGGACGTGGCGCAGGGATTTTGGCGCCCGGCTTACGCCGCACGACCGGACGCGCTGATCGACTATTTCGGTCACAACTTCTTTCAAATTACTACGAGCAAAGGAACGAAGATCCTGACCGATCCATTGGCCCCAGGAATGTACCCCACCCCCGAGGTGACAGCCCACGTGGTGACGGTCGGAAGGGAACATCCAAATCACAACTACGTGGAGATCGCCAAAGGAAATCCCATCATCCTGCGCGGGCTCGCGAGCTTTGGCGCGGAATGGAATAAGGTCAGCACAACCGTGCGGGACGTGCTGATTTACAATATTCCGATTTACCAACAGGCGTTCGGCACCGCGCTCAAGGGCGCCGCCTTTTTGTTCGATCTCGGCACTCTCTGCATCGCCCATCTCGGAGACCTGAGCCACCCGCTCACCGCGGAGCAGGTCAAGGCATTCGGCAAAGTTGACGTCGCCATGGTTCCTATCGGCGGAACTTTTACCATGCCGCCCGATACCGCCCGCGAGGTGCTGAAACAACTCAATCCGAAAATCGCGATTCCGATGCACTATCGAGAAAATATTGCCCTTGTGCAGATGTTCATACGAGGGTTGCCCCACCGATTCCTGCGCAAGCACACCCTCGCGGTAAGTAAAATGGGCCTGCCCGGCCAGACTGAGATCGTCGTCATGACGCCTTACGGCATGAGCGGTGACCGTTAGATTGCCAAGTACACGGCAATCAAATCCGCAATCCGAAACACGAAATCCGAAACAACCGAAGCCCCTTTAATCCGAAATCCAAAACGATCTTGTTTGGATTTTTGCCTGCTTTTGTCATTTGGATTTGTTTCGAATTTCGGATTTGGAGTTTCGAGTTTGGTCTGGATTTCATCTCTTTGCGCCTTTGCGCGAGTCACTCTGACTTGCTTGGCGCGTAATTAGACTTTGAAGGAGTCCAACGTCTCGCGCGCGAACAGTTCGTCAAGGTTGAGCTTCTGTCTAATCAGCCCCTGCTCGTAGAGGTAGCCGTGGAGCGTTTCGAGGTTTGTCCAGTTAGGAGCCAGTCCGTATGGCCAGTAATCGGCGGTCATTAATTCTCGTGTCTCTTCATATTCCGCGGCGGTCCACGGCAGACTGATCCGAAGGATATTGGTATCGTAAAGCTCACGCAGGCACAGATCCTTTGCTTCGCAAAAAGCCTTGTAAAGCGTCTGCGCGACCCATGGATTCGCGTCATAGACCGGTTTGCGGATGACGATCACATGCATGATGGGAAAGATGCCGGTCTTTTTGAAGTATTCCATTTCCACTTCTTTGTAGTTCGGAAATAGACGGCGGACCTGCGGCGCGCCTTTGACGAAGCATGTCGGCATGCGCGGCGACATCATGGCATCGATTTCACCGCTTTCGATCATTTCGTTTAGGGTTCGATCCGTGATCGTGTGGAGCCGGACGCCGCCCGGTACTTCAAAATCAACCCGATCCTTTCGTCCCGGCTCTTCCTCCCCCGCTTGAATCCAATCGATTTCTTGCGGTCCAATGCCATACTCGTGTTGGAAAACGCCTCGCAGCCATACGGCTGCGGTCATGGTATACTCCGGCACCCCTACCCGCTTACCCCTGAGGTCCTGCGGTTTTGCGATTCCGGAGGCCGCATGAATAAAGATGCAGCGGTGGCGAAAGGTCCGCGATGGAAAGACCGGAATGCCGATGAAGGGCCGCCGGCCTCGGGCTGCGGCGACCAGAAAGGCGCCCATCGAAAGCTCCGAGGCGTCGAACTCCTCGTACTTCATCATGCGCCAGAAAATCTCCTCCACCGGCATGACCAAATAGTTTAGCTCAATACCTTCAACTTTGACGGTACCGTCGCGCAACGGCCGCGTCCGATCGTAATCTTCACATGCCAGCGTTAAATGGAGATCGCTCATAATTTCTTTTTTCGGAAATAAAAATTAGCCCGCTAGGCGCCCTCCGCCTCCGCCACCAATTTTACGAATTCTCGGAGCTCCCCCACCAGCCTTACCTCCCCCTTTTGCGCTAATGTCGCCGCCAGATAGGCGCTCCCGAGACAGATGCCGGTGGCACCGATTTGAACATAGTCCTTTACATTGGCCCGATTGACTCCGCCGGAGACCATAAATCGAATGTCAGGAAACGGACCGGCCATTTGCCTTAAGAATTCCACACCTCCCAACAAATCCGCGGGAAAGATCTTCACGAGATCCGCGTGCGCGCGCGCCGCGCTAATAACTTCCGTGGGCGTGGCGGCGCCAGGGAAACAGGCGACCTGGGCTGCGTGGCAAACCGGGACCAGATTCAACTCCAACGAAGGGGAAACCACGAACTCGGCTCCGGCTCGTATGGCCGCCTCTCCTTGTTCAACGGAAAGCACCGTTCCGGCGCCTACATGGACATCCTTTTGCTGCGCCAGGCGGGCGATCACGTCGAGCGCGCCCGGCACGCTGAATGTGATCTCGACAAAGTTGACTCCCGCTTCGCCGGCCGCGCGCGCTGTCGCCGAAGCCTCCTCCGCGCCCTTCGAGCGGACCACTGCCACCAGCCGGGTTAGATGCATTTCGCGAAGCAGTTCTTTTCTGTTCATATTGACTGACGGAGCAGTTTATTGGTCGGGCCGTATGACCACCAAGGGACGAGTCATGGAGAGCGCGGGCAGTCCTCGCTGCGCGAGAAATCTCAAATTGCAGATTTCAGATCTGCATTCGCGATAGCTTGCAATCTGAAATTTGAGATTTGTAATCCCGAAGGGCATGACCGCGCTCGGAAGGCTCGTCCCTTGGTTTCTGAGCCTTGCAACATATCAATGAACTGCTTTGCTTTATTAACTCAGGCTCAAGCCGCCGTCGATGATGAGCGTTTGCCCAGTGATGAAATCGCCGCCGGTCACGAGACCGGCAATGGCCGCGCCTATATCTTCGGGGCGGGCGATACGCTGCAACGGGTAGCCGGCGGCCGCTTGGTCGATGACCTTCGAATAGTCGGCGCCAAAATGCTCGCTCATCCAGGGCGTATCGGTGAAAGCCGGCGCAACACAGTTGACCCGAACCTTCGGCGCTAATGCTACGGCGAGCCCGCGAGTGAGGTGAATGAGCGCCGCTTTGGCGGTGCCGTAAGCCAGCGATGACATAGTCGATGGGGCCAGTATTCCCGAGATCGATGAGATATTGACGATTACGCCTTCGTTTTCGGCCAGCATGCCGGCGGCGGCGCGCGCGCAGTTAAACGCTCCTTTGACGTTCACGGCGAAAACCTCGTCCCAAACGGCCTCGGTCAACCCGTCAAGATCGGAAACCTTGACCCAGCGGGTAACTCCCGCATTATTGACCAGGATATCCAAGCGACCGAACTCATCGCGCGCTTTGCCCATCATCGCGCGCACTTCAGTGTCGTTCTGAACGTCGGCTTGAACCGCCAGCGCCTTGGTTCCGCTCTGCTGAATCTCTTCTGCAAGTTGGGCAGCTGGTTGCGCGGACTTACGATAATTGATCAGAACGCCACCAATGCCGCCTTTGACGAAGCTTCGGACCACCGCGCTGCCGATGCCGCCCGCTCCACCGGTTACCAGGGCTACTCTCCCCGACAATTCCATTTGTCTGCTCCGATTGTTCTGTCACAAAACCATGGACCCGGAAGGGCTCACCGGTTCGCGACAAGCCTTTGGCCGGTGCTAGTTATCGGCCCCCGCCTCCCCTCAGCTTACTGGTTTGCTCATGATCAATGACCCAGTTTTCTGGCAGCTTAACCATGTCATCGGCTTTGCCAGTATAGCGCACGGCCACGCCGTAATCTTTCGCCGCGGCGTCGCACGAGACGTATCCCTCGATCACATCCCAAAGAACTTTCTGCGGATCGCGCTCAAATGGGTCCCCGTATCCGCCCCCACCGGGTAGGTTCAGATGGACAATGTCCCGAGACTTTAGCTCAACCAGGGCCTTGGCATGAAGGTTCTTTCCATCCTCCATAAGCACTTCTCCCAGCGCGCCGTTTTTTCCCCCCACGAGTCCGGTCGCCGGATACTTTGTCCGATCGGCAATTGAACTGACGCTCCATCTTCCCTCTCCTCGGCGGGTGAATTCGGTTAATTGACCCAAGCCGCCGCGCCACAATCCTGCGCCTCCCGAATCCGGCCGAAGCTGGCGCCGCTTTAAAACCACGGGCGAAAGACTCTCGATCACTTCCGCGGGAACCCCAGCCACGCCGCTCGGAAACCCGACGGAATTGAGCCCGTCCTTGGTAGGACGCGCGCCGGTGCCACCGACCTGAAATACGGTCAACGTGAAAGAAGGGTTCTGACCGCGCCACACGGTGAGCCAAATGGGGTCCGCCCCCGGCGCCATCAGGCGGCCGGGCATGGCTCCGGAAAGCGCGGCGAAAATTGCGCTCGGGATGAAATGGCCGATAACCTGTCGGCTGGCTACGGGTGCGGGGTCCAATGCATTTAGGATACTGCCGGGAGGGGCGCTGACATGAACCGGCCTGAAGCTGCCCTCGTTATGAGGCACATCCGGGCAGATCGCCGCTTTTATGGCAAAGCTGGCATAGGCATGCGTATAGTTCAAAACCACGTTGATTCCGCGCGTGCTTTGGGGAGACGAACCGCTAAAGTCGATGAAGATCTCGTCACCGGCCACGCGCACCGCGCAGCGGATGAGAATCGGCTCTTCAAAACCGTCGCTCCACGTTTCGCTCGTCCATTCTCCATTCGGCAACGTTTGGATTTCCGCGCGCACCGCCTGCTCTGAACGACGAATAATCTCCTCGGCCACCCAATCCACGCTCTCCAAACCGAATTCCTCCATGGTTTCAAGCAGCGCGCGGCCGCCGGCCTCGTTGCAGGCCGTTTGCGCGTAGAAATCGCCGATGACTTCATCGGGCTGCCGCACGTTGGCGCGGACGATCTCCATCAGAATTTGATTCGGCTCGCCGTGGTCGAAGAGTTTCATAATCGGCAAGCGCAAGCCCTCTTCAAAGACTTCTCGCGCCTCCGCCGAAAGGATCCGCCCACCGATATCGGCGCTGTGGCAGGTATTGGCGAACAGCGCCACGGGCCGGCCGTTCCGGAAAATCGGCGTGGTGATCGTGATGTCGTTAATCTGCCCGGCGGTCATCCACGGATCGTTAGTAATCAGCACGTCACCCGGCGCCAATTTTTCCGGCGGAAAAGCAGCGAGAAAGTGACGCATTGACGACGCCATGGCGTTGATGTGGCCCGGTGTGCCGCTGATGGACTGCGCGATCATCCGCCCTTTTGTATCGAACATGCCGCAAGCTAGATCCTGGCTCTCCCGGACGATCGTGCTAAAGGCCGTTCTGATGAGCGTGTCCTGCTGCTCGTTGGCCACGGAAAGAAAGCGGTTCCAGATAACCTCCAGCGTGACCGGATCGATCGCTTCACTTTTCATTGACAAACTCCACGACCACGTTCAAGCCTTCATCGACATGAGCCCGGCCTCGCGCGCCGATCACGAGCGTGGATTCGCGCTCTTCGATAATGCACGGACCCTCCAGCGTCGCGCCGGCTTTTAGCGCGTATCGGTCATAGACGGCGGTCTCGATGTATCCGCCGCACTCGGGAAAAAAAGCCCGCCGAGTTCCCTTCCGCGCGCTGCCTGTGCGGGACGGATTTTGCGGCAACCGGACGTTCGTCGCCGGTCTAGGGCCGCTGGCAACGACGCGCCAATTGATCAGTTCCAACGGCACCTCCGGTCCCTCGCGGCCGTAGAGCCCGCGGTAAGTCGCTTTGAAGGCCGCGGTGATTCGAGGCAGATGCTCCGGTCCCAACGCTTCGCTCGGCAGAGCCACCGAGACTTCGTGCCCTTGGCCCATGTAGCGCATGTCCGCGAGGCGCTGGTAGCCAATCTCGGCGCGCGACAAGCCCGAACCTTGCAAGATTTCACGCCCCTCGCCGGCCATATCGTGCAACAGGCGATTGGCTAATTGCCAATCGAGCTGATCCAAGCGGCTGTAGGCGCTGCGCACGAAATCGAACGCCAGCGGCGCGGCCAATAGACCAAAGGTAGAGCCGACGCCCGCGCCTAAAGGCGAGATAACCGAGGCCAGCCGGAGAATCTCGGCGACCCGATAACCATGCACCGGTCCCGCTCCACCGAAGGCATATAACGGCATGCGCCGCGGATCTTTGCCCCGTTCTCCGAGGTGGGCACGCGCGGCGTTGGCCATATTCTCATTGACGATCTGATGGATTCCCCAAGCGACTTGTTCGACGCTCATGCCCAATTTTGCGGCGAGTCGAGCCAGCGCTTGGCGCGCGCCTTCCAGATCCAGCTGCATCTTTCCGCCGAGAAAATAGTTCGCGTCGAGGTACCCCAGCGCGAGATCGGCGTCGGTGACGGTCGGCTCGGTTCCTCCTTGCCCATAACAGACCGGCCCCGGGTCGGCTCCGGAGCTGTCGGGTCCCACTTTAAGCAAACCCAGCGAATCCACTCGGGCGATGCTGCCGCCCCCCGCGCCGATTTCGATCATGTCGATCACCGGAATGCGCACCGGCAGCCCGCTGCCTTTCCTGAAACGGTACACCCGATCGACTTCAAATTCGTGGGTTTTCAATGGCTGGCCATCTTCGATGACGCAGAGCTTGGCGGTCGTCCCACCCATGTCGAAGGAAAGCAGATCAGGGTGGCCGCAGAGCATTCCGGCTTGCGCCGCGGCCAGCGCGCCGGCGGCGGGACCGGATTCGAGAAGGCGCACCGGAAATCGCGCCGACGTCTCGCCGGTGGCGATGCCGCCGCTCGAGAGCATGACGAAAAAACTGCCGGCAAAACCGATCTTATCCAAGCGCTGTTGCAACTGTTCGAGGTAGTTGGCGACCCGCTCCTGCACGTAGACATTGGCAAGGGTTGTGCTCGTGCGTTGAAACTCGCGAATCTCGGCGACCACCTCCGAGCTGATCGAGACACGGATCCGCGGCGCCACTTGAGCGATGATTTCCGCCGTGCGCCGCTCGTGCGCGGGATTGCGAAAGCTATGGAGATACGAGACGGCGATCGCCTCGA
>DASTOD010000101.1:0-2091 GCA_035762645.1 Binatia bacterium
TATTAGTGCCTGTGGCAACAAAGTAATACTGATCTCGCGTGATCTCTCCATCTCCGAAATTCCATGTCACGTACGGTTCATTGTAAAGCATGTCACCTGTCGATAAGGTCACCCGTTCAGATGGTAAACTGCGACACCCAAGCAGGAGAAAAGCCATGAGGAGCGTGATTGCTTTAATTACAAGCGGCTTGCCCATGCGCTCATCCGCTGGGTTACAACCGACTTGGTTAGGCGTTTCGCTTTGTAGGAAACACACCACGAATGTCTCCAACGATAGGCTCTGGCTTCCCGTCGTGCGACTCCAAATAAAAGATGTCCGATGCCGCCGGCTCAATGCGATGTAGAATGAACTCATCGCCGCCGCGCTCCGCAAGAATAACGAACTCTCCATCCTCAAGTGTCACGCAACGCGCCGTCTCGCCTGTGTGAAGCGTCCAACCGGTCGCACTCCCCAGCTTGTGCCGCGCCATGAACTCGTGCCAAACATCCGGAACTGGTGTGAGTGGTCGAAGGGCATCGACGGAAAGCGGATCGGACAGCAAGCGAGCAGTCGGTGTACCCTCCCAATCGAGGAAAGCGATGTCACGGGGACTGGGGATAATCGCAAAGTCGAATATGTGTCCCGCGATACTGTTCAGAGTCCCCTTGAACCGGCGCTGTCCCGCCGAAAACCGCACCTCGGCAAGCGGAAACTCATCGGTGCGGGGAAACATCGGGATATCGCTCCAATCCACCCTGCCGAGACGACGGCGATAAAAATCAATTTCGGTCCACCCCGGAAGCCGCTGGACATGATTGATGCCGGCGACCTGTGCGTCGAATGCCGGCAGCGCGTCCGTTGGCAATATCCCGCGCACGGCGGCGAAAAGCCGTTCCTCAAGCGGCGAGAAGCGCCGCCACAAGAGGCTGATTCGTTGTGCAAAATTCACGGAAGCATCCTCGTCAGATTTTCGGGGCTCGTGTCACGACCACTGCATCTACGGCGCGCCCGCCCTGTGCCAGGCACATAAAAGGATTGATGTCGATCGATTGGATGACGTCTTTGCCGGCGACCGCGAGCTGAGAGACAGCGACAACGGTGGCCGCGAGAGTGTCTAAATCCACTGCCGGTCCACTGCGGAAGCCGGCAAGGAGCGGAAAGCCTTTGATCGAGCGGATCATCCGGTCGGCTTCTTCGGGCGTAATCGGCGCGAGGCGGAAGACCACATCCTTGTATAGCTCTACGGCTTGCCCGCCAATGCCGAACATCACCACGGGACCGAACTGCGGGTCGTTGTCGGTTCCAATGATTGTCTCGACTCCGCCATGGATCATCTCCTGGACGAGAAAACCGGTGAGCATCTGACCGGGAGCTTGCTTTTTAAAAGTCTCTTCCATCTGCCGCCACGCCGATTGGATTTCCTCGGCGCTCGATAGATTAAGCCGAATGCCGTCGAGCTCTGTCTTATGCGTCAGACCGGGCGCGACGACCTTCAAGGCTATGCGCCCGCTGATCGCTTTAGCCGCCCTGACTGCCTCGGCGGGAGTAGTCGCAAGCTCATTTTTTGCGAGCGGAATCCCGTACTCGGCCAGCACGGAATAAGCTTCCCACTCATTCAGTGCCTTTTTCGAGGCGAGCCAGGCCCTGGCGCGGGCCGAAAGAGGTTGGAGAGCGATCGGCTTTGCCTCTTTCTGCAACTTATGACGCTCTACGGCCTCGGCGAAATTTGCCAAATGGCCCTGCATCTTTACGGCATTGTCCGTCCCTTGCAGAAAGGGCAACGGACACCTTGCTTTGAAGTCCCGCGCATAATCGTTGAGGCTCTGCGTTATCATGGAAAACATCGATATCGGCTTGTCGCTCCTTTCGGCGACTTCAGCCACCGCCATGAGATTTCCTTCCTTATCCGGCCGCGCGTTGCTGAGCGGCACTTCTTCCTGCAGCACGAGCATATCGATGTCGCGGTCGGACAAGAGTAAATCGATGCAATTCAAATAAAGTTCGCGACTCGATAACCCACTCCAGCCGGTATCCAACGGATTGCCAACGGCAGTCCCGACACCGAGCAGCGCCGACAGTTTTTTTTCGGTAGACGCCCCAAGCGGCGGCAA
>DASTOD010000102.1:0-2469 GCA_035762645.1 Binatia bacterium
GTCTCCGCGCGCAGCGAAAACGGAACACTGATGCTAGCGGTTTCCGACACTGGCATCGGTATGCAAAGAGAAGCCCTGGAAACGATTTTCGACGAATTTCGCCAGGCCGAGAAGACCACCGCAAGCAAGTATGGTGGCACCGGTTTGGGACTAGCGATTGTTAAGAAATTCACCAATCTCATGGGTGGGGACATCAATGTCGAAAGCGAGTTCGGCAAAGGTTCGAAGTTTACGATTACGCTTCCCATAATTTTGAAGAGCTGATGCCATGCAAAGTTTGTTGACGGCGCTTATTTTCCTAGTAGGTAGCGGACTTTTAATCACTGGAGTCGGCGCGGCGGAACGTGGCGCTCCGGTGCGGATCGGCGCGCTCACAGACTCTTGGGGGCCTCCGCCGGGCGTTGTGGGCCTCCGGGACGGTCTTCAGGAACTGGGCTATCAGGAAAATAGGGATTTTGTTATCGGCGTTCGATTCACACAGGGAGACATTTCCGCGCTTCCTGCAGCCGCCCGAGAACTCGTAGACCAAGGGGTCGATATAATCTTCACCAATAATCCTGCACCAGCCAAGGCCGCTCAAACGGCTACCAACCGTATTCCGATTGTCTTCTATGGCGCCGGGGATCCCATAGGCCTGGGTCTTATCAAAAGTTTTGCCCGTCCGGGGGGTAACATCACCGGGATCACTGATTTAGATCTCGAGCGAGACGCTAAGCGCCTGGAGATTTTTAAGGAAATGATTCCGAGACTCAAGCGAGTCTTGTTCACGCACGACCCCTCCGAGGCGTTATCGGTGGCTCAGGCCAAGGTTTACCGCCATACCGCTCGGCGCTTGGACATCGACCTGATCGAGCAACCCGCTCGTACCCGGGAACAGGCGCAGTCAATTTTCGCCAAGCTCCAGAAGAGTGACGTCCATGGCATTGTGGTGCCGCGGTCTCTGTCACTTAACATCCCAGGATTGGCCATTGAGGCTACTTCCCGGCAGCGGATTCCTACTATGTTCTTTGGTCCCTGGTACGTGGAGCAAGGCGGTTTGGCTAGTTATGGTCCTGACTTTTACGAATCCGGACGCCAGGCAGCGCGTTTGGTGGACAAGGTTCTCAAAGGGAGAACACCGTCCGAGATTCCAGTTGAAGTTAACAACAAGATGGAATTCGTCGTCAACTTGAAAGTGGCGAACAGCCTAGGTCTCAAGATTGCGCCCGAAGTCTTATACCAGGCACATCGGGTTATTCGATAATATTGGGAACTGACGGTCATATTTGCAAAGCAAATGCGGGAAACCGATCCAGACCAACGAATAAAGAAAGGAGCACAGTAAAGATGATAACAATCAAGAGTTTGCTTTTGGCGGGTTTGCTTTTCGCCAATCTGGTGATGCCCCGCGCGTCCCTGGCTTTGGAGATCGGTGACAAAGCACCCGACTTTACCCTCCCAAGCACAACCGGAGAAAAAATCAGTCTCAGTCAGTTCCGAGGGAAGAAACTCGTCCTGCTCGAGTTCTACGGCGCTGATTTCAACCCGGTTTGACGGGACAACCTGTCGGCCAGGAAGGCTGACTACAGCAAGTTCGAGTCCCTCGGTGTGCAGATTCTCGGCATCGGCGCAAATAATCCGTTTTCACAGAAGACATTTGCCGATTCGCTCAAGCTCCCCTTCCCGCTGTTAAGTGACTTTCCGCACCTCAAGACGATTCAGAGCTACGGGGGCCTGAACCCTGATTTCAAAGCGACGGCGGCAATCCGACATTTCTTCCTCATTGATCGAGAGGGAATCGTCCGCGGAAAATGGCAAGGGAATACCACAGATGTGTTTCCCACCGAACCAATCCTGAAAGCCGCGCGCGAGATCGCGGGAAAGCAGCAGAACAAACAAAGCAAATGATGCGTCGGATAACGTTCAGCCTTGCGGTGTGTGGAATGGTCGCCGTTGTGGCCGCTGGCAAAGCCGCGATTGCGGCCGAGCAGCGTGCGGTGGCCGACCTGGTTAAATCACTGAACATGTCCGGCTATTCCTCTCCGATGCGCGCACCCGACTGGAGCGGCCGCACGGCTGACGGCAAGACATTGTCACTGTCCGCTCTTCGCGGCCGCGTCATCCTGATCAACTTCTGGGCCACTTGGTGTCAAGAGTGCCGGCCGGAAATGCCTTTGTTCCAGCGAATGCACGGCGAGTTCGCGACGCAAGGTCTCAGCGTCATCGGGATCAATGCCCGAGAGGGGACAGTAGCTGTCCGCGGGTATGCCAAAGAACTCGGCCTCACATTCCCTCTTGTCCTCGATCCGGAGGGAAAGATCGGTACGACTTACGGGGTCATCGGTCTACCGACGACTTTCCTCATCGGCCGCGACGGGCGTGCTGTGGCGCTTGGTGTCGGGCCACGAGAATGGGCAAGCGCGGAAGCGCGAGTACTTATGGAGATCTTACTGAATGAGCAACTCACGCGTTAATCCGATCGGAGGGATA
>DASTOD010000103.1:0-8135 GCA_035762645.1 Binatia bacterium
TGATCCGCCCTGAGATAAACTTGCTTATCCGCCTGAAGCTTCCGAACAGCCCTCAGTTTATTTGCCAATTCGGCCGGAGTCATGGGGTTGTCGTTGAGGTAGATTTTACCATTCCGCGCAATAGTTACCACCAGAAGTTCGTCGCTCCCGGCAATGGCGCCGGCCTTCGCCTGCGGCAGATTCACCTGGACGCCCTGCTGAATGATGGGCGCGGTGACCATGAAGATAACCAGAAGGACCAGCATCACATCCACAAGCGGCGTGACATTGATCTGCGAGATGGTAGTGGCATCGCGTTGAGAAGAGGCATCTATGGCCATAACGACCTCTGGTATTTTTATTTCAGGAAGTGGCGCTCCGCGATATTGAGAAATTCGTGGGAGAAATTATCCATTTCCACCGCGACCACTTTAATCTGATGGACGAAGTTATTGTAAGCGATCAGGGCAGGAATTGCAGCTGCCAGGCCGACGGCAGTCGCGATCAGAGCCTCGGCGATTCCGGGCGCTACGGCCTGAATGCTCGAGGAGTGCGTGACGCTCAAGCCTCGAAAGGCATCCATAATTCCCCAGACGGTTCCGAACAAACCGATGAACGGGGCCGCACTCGCGGTTGTGGCCAAAAAAGTCAGGTATTTCTCCAGCTTGGTAATCTCCACGCTGGTGGCGCGCTTCATGGCGCGAGAGACGTTATCCACCCCGCCCAATTCGGTGGTCAGGGACTCGCCCGCCGAAGATTCTTTCTTGGTCCGCGAAACCCTCACAAGCTCCTCATACCCGGACCGAAACACATGGCCAATGGGACTCGCTTTGAGCTCCCGGCTCGCGTCGTGAATCGATGAAAGGTTGCGTCGCTCCCAGAAGATTTCGATAAATTTTTCCGATTCACGCTTGGCTGTGCGGATCTGCCGGTATTTGTAGGCAATGATGCCCCAGCTAGCTACGGAAAACAAAACTAGCAGGTAGAGAATCGACTGAACGACCCAACCCGATTGCCGAACGAGATCGAGAACGCCATGGGGTTGCGGAACGGGAAGACCGTCTTGGACCAGCAAGTAAAGCGACCAGAGGGAAAACATCACGTAAAAAACTATTTGAAAAAGTATTACAACCTCGATAATTAGTCAATTGAGATTTTGCTTTTTTATCCTGAAAGAACCTTCGGGGACGGAATTTTTTATGATTCGGAAAGTCCAAGAGCTGGATCTGGAAGATAGGACGGTCTTTTTGCGCGTCGATTTCAACGTCCCCCTTGATCGTGGCAAAGTGACCGAGCCGCACCGGATCGAGAGCGCCTTACCCACCATAAAGCTGATTTTAGAGCGGTCAAAAAAACTCGTGTTGGCGTCGCACCTGGGGCGTCCCAACGGCAAGATGGTCCCGCACTACAGCTTGGCTCCGGTCCGCGATCATCTCGAGCAATCGCTCAAAGAACGGGTAGTCCTGGCGCCGGACTGCATCGGGGCGGAAGCCGAACGCGCGGTTGCAGATCCCGGCCATCGAGTCGTCCTGTTGGAAAATTTACGCTTTCATAAAGAGGAAGAACAAAATGACGCCGCGTTCTCGCGAGCGCTTGCAGCCCTGGCGGACGTGTACGTCAATGATGCCTTCGGTGCGGCTCATCGCGCCCATGCGTCGATCGTCGGTATGGCGGCGTTCTTCACGCAGAAGGGAGCCGGGCTGCTGTTGCAGAAGGAGCTCGACTACCTCTCTAGAGTGCTGTTCAATCCCGAGAAACCCTTCGTCACGATTCTTGGCGGCGCGAAGGTTTCGGACAAGATCGGCGTCATCAGGAACTTACTGCCCAAGCTGAACACTCTCCTTATCGGCGGCGGCATGGCCTACACCTTTTTGCAGGCTCAAGGCATAGCAACCGGCAAGTCACTCGTCGAAGCCGATAAGATAGGGCTCGCCAAAGAATTGATGAAAGAGGCGTCGGCGCACAGAGTCGCTCTTGTGCTGCCCCAAGATCATGTCACCGGGGACACCGAAAAGAAAAATCCGTTGGTCACCGAAACAGAAATTCCCTCGGATCGTATAGGCCTGGACATCGGACCTCAAACCGTAGCGCGTTTCGCTGCTGAAATTCGCAAAGCCAAAATGGTCCTTTGGAACGGGCCTGTGGGTCTTTTCGAAGTCGAAGTCTACAGCCGGGGGAGCCGCGCCCTGGCGCAAACGCTTGCTGAAAATTACTCGCGACTCGTGGCCATAATTGCCGGCGGAGATACCGTTGCGGCGGTGACTGCGGCGGGCATAGCGGATCGCATCAGTCATTTATCCACGGGCGGCGGCGCCACGCTAGAATTTCTGGAAGGCCAGGACCTCCCGGGCATCAAAGCGCTCGAGGAGGACGGATGAGCGCTCCTTTAGTGGTCGGCAACTGGAAGATGCACGGGACCCAATCGGAATGTTTCAATCTTGGTCGTGCAATCGCTCGAGCCCTCCGGCGCAAACCGGCCGAAACGGACGTGGTGCTTGCCCCGCCTTTCACCGGGCTCGCCCAAGTACGAAGAGCCCTCCGGGAAGCGACAATCGGTTTAGCGGCTCAAAATTGCCATTGGGCGGACAGCGGCGCCTACACCGGTGAGACAAGCGCCGCGATGATCGCCGACATCGGCTGTCAATTTGTCATACTCGGCCATTCCGAACGCCGTCGCATCTTTCTCGAGACCGACGCCATGATCGCACACAAGATCGGCGCCGCGCTCCGACACCGACTGAGACCCATCCTATGCGTCGGCGAGACGTTAGCGGAGCGTCGGGCCGGCCAAACAGCGAAAGTGGTCTCGCGACAGCTCCGCATCGCATTGAAGGGGTTGACGAAAGATGTTATAGAAAACGTGGAAATTGCTTACGAACCGGTGTGGGCGATTGGTACCGGCCAGAACGCGAGCCCGGAACAAGTTGGCCAGGTACACGGACGCATTCGGCGGTTTCTTATAGATTCTTTCGGGCAATCAACAGCCATGCGAGTCCGGATTCTATACGGCGGCAGCGTTAATCCCGACAATGTAAATTCGTTAATCCCGGTGGACGGCGTCAACGGTCTCCTGGTTGGAGGCGCGAGTCTAAAGGCAGAAACCTTTCTACCGATTATTCGTAGCTTCGCAAATAAAGTGCGGGCATGATTATCATCGTCACCGTAATTCATATCATCGTCAGCATTGGGCTTATACTCGTCGTCTTGCTACAACAGGGTAAGGGTGCCGAAATCGGTGCCGTGTTCGGCGGCTCCAGTTCCACCGTTTTCGGTAGCAGTGGCGCGGGCAATTTCCTGACCAAATTGACTACCGGCATGGCGGTCGTTTTCATGATCACTTCGCTTACCCTTGGTTATTTTGCCGGACAGCGACCTTCGGCGTCGATTTTCGACCAGCGCACGCCTGTGACTCAGCCTGAGAGCACCCCATCGGTTGCGCCTCCTGCCCAACAACAAAGCGGCGAGAAGAGCAATCCGGCAAACCCGGCCGCGCCCGCAGCACAGGGAGCGCGACCAGAGAAGCCCACCAGTCCCTGACCGAGCCAATGAACATTTGCGAGGATGGCGGAATCGGCAGACGCGCTAGTTTGAGGGGCTAGTGCCAGAAATGGCGTGGGGGTTCAAATCCCCCTCCTCGCACCAAAATACCTTCCGTTTACTTTTGAGGGTCACTTACCGGTTTCCCAACCGTAAGAGTTTGCCGTCTTTGAGTTTCTTCAGTTTTGTCACAAACAGATCGGGGCTGTCGATTTTTGCGCCGTTTACTTTCGGGCTAGGTGAGCGCTAATCGTTAAAAAACGCTTACTTACATGCGGGTGTCTCCTGGCATAGCGCTTGCGTTTTCCTTGGAGGTTCAGGAGCACTTCATTTTATGAAAAAACCCGATGGCGCTATAAAGCTTTTAACTCTCGCCGAGGCAGCCAGTATCCTTAAGATTTCCAAACGCACCTTGCACAGAATGATCCAACATCGCCAGATTCCCGCGTTCAAAGTCGGCGGTCAGTGGCGCATTTTAGAAAGCCGGTTCCAGGAATGGGTTCAGGAGGAAGAGAACCCTACGTCTAAGGCTGGCTAGTCTTTCTTTAACCCCTAGATGACAGCTGGCTAACGCCTGTGCTCTCGTTTCCGCCAAACCTCCCAGCAATTCGCTATCTTTTGAACCCGTAAGCTTCCCAGTTCCGTAGCACTTGCTCCTGCAACTTCCTGGGCCAGAGGTTTTCGAATGTCGCTTTGATTGGGATTGTTTCTTGCGGCCAGTCCTTAGGCCACGTGCAATCGAAGATAACGCCGGCCGCGTCGCCGATGAGCCGCTCTCTTTGCGGCAAGAACGGCAGTAAGACCGGAAAGCCCGGATTGTGCGGCACCTGGTGAATGCCGCTCACCGGATGGCATTTCGTCGTCATCGCATGCAGCACTTCGTCCATGTTTGTGGGATCGACGTCGCCGTCGACGACCACGATGTAGTAGGTGAAAAGCCCGGGTTTCGTCGCCCACACCGCATGGGCGACCCGACGGGCAAAATTGATAAACGGCACTTCAGTAGAAACCACGGCCATGTGCCCTACGGCATACGGCGGGCAAAATACCCCGGTCACAGGAAACCCCAGCTTCCTGAGTTCCGCGTATATCTCCGCTCCTTTAATCAAGCTCGTTGTGGTTTGGCTTTCATGGATCGGCATGCCCATATTGGAAAAAGGCAGGATGGGATCATTGCGGTAGGTGACGGCGTTGACTTTGAGCACCGGCTTGGGCGATGACTTTCCCGCTTCATACCCCATGTACTCCCCGAATGGCCCTTCGACCCGACGCTCATGCGGCAGGACTTCGCCCTCGAGAATGATTTCCGCTGAGGCAGGAACCTTCAGGTCGAGCGTCTCGCATTTCACCAACGGAATTGGAGCGCCCTGAAGCGCCCCTGCCACTTCAACTTCGTTAACGTAAGGCGGAAGCTGGACACAGCTGACGATAGGAATCACCGGCTGGCCCCCTATGGCGACCGCTACCGGCATCGGCCGGTTCGCCGCCTCGTATTTTTGGTACATTTGACCGATGTGTTGTTGCAAAGGGAAAAGGCAGCCCAAAGTATTTCTGTCATGCACCATCAGCCGATACATGCCCCAATTGACCCATGAGCTATCCGGGTCCTTGGTAATGACCGTGTGCCAGGTGCCGATATAACGTCCCCCGTCGCCACCATGAATAAGCGGACTCGGAAACTTGAGAAGATCCACGTCCTCACCCAGGAGAATATTCTCCTTGCACGGGCCGCTCTCGACGGTCACGGGGGCGATCAAACTCTCCTTACGATGGAGGTAAGTTTGCATGATCTCTTTTGCCGACGCGCCCGGCGACAGCTTGAGCGCTAAAGCGGTGCGGGCAAAGAGAGAGTGCCCGGTCAAACGACTGCTTCCTAGTGGAGCACCGAGCGCGCGATAGCCTTTTGGATAACCCTTGACGTTTTCGAACAGCGCCGCCGGCGCGCCCAGATCATAGCAGCGGCGCGTTATCGCCCCCATCTCCAAATTCCAATCCACCTCGCTCTGGATGCGCTGAAGTTCGCCGTGCCGCTCCAAGAGGTCGATATAATCTCTCAAGTCATTGATTTCTTTCATTCGCGGCTCCGTATAGGGCCATGGGGAATCGGCTATCGATCGAAGCGGGGTGTCGAAGACATTAAACTATTTTGAACACTACCGTTCTATAGCAGAGCGCCGCCTGTCAAAGCAAAAAGATTTCCTACCGGGCCGTTCATTTTGTCGACCCGTCATACGCACAAAGTGAAGGAGCCGGGGTCAAATTCAGGCGCTACAATCTCGTGGACAAAATCTGCCTTTTGATCTATATTCCAGCCGCGTCACGAAAGGGGATAGCCTATGGCAGAGATGCATAGACCCGCGGCATTGCCGGCCGACTTGGGCGCCTATATCGGCCCGGGAACGAAGATCAGCGGCAAGCTTCACTTCGATGGTCCGGCGACCATTGAAGGCGAGGTCGAAGGCGAAATCGTTTCCCAAGCCAGCCTGACCATTGGTCAGCAAGCCACCGTTAAAGGCAAAATCAGCGCCGCTTCCATCCTGGTCCATGGCAAAGTGACGGCCGACGTGCAGACAGAGAAAAAACTTGAAATCCAACCGCCCGGGTCGGTAGTTGGTGATGTCACCACCCAGAGCCTGGTGATCGGTGACGGAGCTGTAATCGAAGGCCATATCGCAATGAGAAAGGAAGCCCGAGTGCTGCCCTTGCGTCAGGAGGCGAAAAAGGACGGCGTGTCTTAATTTGGTTAAGCGGCAAATAGCGGCACGATTTTCCGTTCTTTGACATTGACGAGGCCGCGCGCCGTAATCCTGAGCGCCGGCAAGGTAACAAAGGTCAGAAAGCTCAACGCATAGATCGGTCTCTCGAACTGCGAGCCTTTTTCTCTCAGGCATCGCTGGATTCGCTTGAGCCCGATGGCGACTTTCGGCCAACCATCGAGAGAGAAAATTCCGCCAAACGGGAACTCTATTTTCTCCACAATCTCCCCTTGATCCACAACCGCCAGTCCTCCGCCTGAGGCGATGAGCGTGTTGGCGCAAAGCGCCATATCCTCATCGTTGCCGCCGACAACCATCAATGTATTTTCGTCCAAATTCGTGGTCGTTCCTACGGCACCGACCCTGGCGCCGAATCCTTTGAGAAATCCGAAAGCGATTTTGCCATCTCCGGCGTGGCGCTCGAACACCGCAACTTTTAGGAGGTCTTGATCCGGCTGGGCTCCAACCTCTCCGACCGTGTCGTTCACATGAACAATCCGCTCGCCCGTAATCGTCTGGCTGACGAATGCTATGACGCGAATGTTGGCGGATTTCGCAGGGGAAAGTATTTTCAGTTGCTGGGGCGAGATCTCCGGACGAAGCCCGAGGCTATGCATCATCTGAGGGGGTAGAGAGATTGGGTTTGATTTAAGCGTCGGCGCTCCGTTTTTGGCGACGATTTCGCCGCCGACGAGGGTCGCCTCGACTCGGCAGCTCTCCAGGTCATCAATGAGCGCCATGTCGGCGAACCGCCCCGGGGCGATACCGCCTATTTCACTCTCCAGTCCCGAGTACGTCGCCGGGTTGAGCGTGACCGTCTGAATGGCATGTAGCGGCGATAAACCCATTGACATCGCCCGCCGTACGACATGGTCCATGTGACCCCATTCGTCCACATCTTCGGGCGACATACTATCAGTGACCAAAATCAGCCTTTGCAGATTCACCTGGCGCCTTAGAAGGGGTTTCAAAGTCGTTTCGAGGTCCTGCCGCAACGAGCCCTCTCGCAGCATGGTCCAATAGCCCAGACGCAGGCGCTCGAGAGCGTCCTCCAGGTGAATCGGCTCATGGCAGGAAGAAACTCCGGTCGCCGCCACGGCAGAAAGCCTCCGATCTCGGGCGCCGGCCGTGTGACCGTGAATGAGCTTGCGCCGCGTATGCGCCATTGCAATCCGCTCCAGCAATTCGTCATCGCTGTTAACGAGCCTCAACCAGGAAACGATCTCTCCCAGTCCCAGTACGCGCGGATCGTCCAGAGCTTCGGCGATCTCCGCCTGCTTCAGCGATGCTGTGCTGCAGAGCAATGGGTCCTGAGGCGCGACCATGGAAACCAACGAATACACGCGCACGGGATGGGCTTTGACCTCATCCAAAAAAAACCTCACGCCGGCGTAGCCAAACACGGTCGCGAGCTCGTCTGCGGAAGCAACCACCGCCGTCGTGCCGTGCGGCAGATAGGCCTGGAGATATTCGTAGGGCCGGCAGTAGTGCGAAATATGGGTGTGAGCGTCGATAAAACCGGGCGCAATGTACAACCCGCGGGCGTCCAGCACCTCGGTGCGATCGCCGCGGGTATGCGCCGCGCTCGGCCCCACATAACAAACCCGCCCATCCAAAACGGCGATCTCCACACCGTCGAGAATCTCGCCCGAATAGACGTTGATGAGCTTGCCGCCAGTGACGATGAGTTCGGAGGCAATCTCGCCCATCGCGCAACGAATCAGTCTTGCAGTCTGCTCCTTTGAAAGGTTCACCCCATCCCTCTAACATAGAGAAGCTATTTACCCAACCGACGCTGGATGGCTATCGCGCGACAATGGCCGACGTCACAAAAGCCTCAACGAAGGCGGCGAGGAGGAGCAA
>DASTOD010000104.1:0-3281 GCA_035762645.1 Binatia bacterium
TGGTGCGTGTCGTCCACCGGAACGCAATAAGTCACGGCGCGCACCCGTTCGGTTCGGGGTTCGTCCGTGTAGACCAGATGGACGTTGAGCGGCATGATCATTTCCCAGATGAGCTCCCACCGTTTGCCGTCGAGTAACTTCCGTGTCAGTAAAAAGCGCATTCCCATTTCCGTTTCTTCGTATTTGAGCTCGTGCGGAGTCACGCCGTAGGCCTCGGAGGGAAACTGCGCGCCGCTGTGCCGTGTGTGCAGCCAGAAAGTATGGAGCGCGTCCATCAAGTTTTCTTCCGCCTGAAGCCAATTACAATTCACCGGGCCGCCGACGCGCGGCCCCATGCGCGCCCTCAGGGCGCCGCCTTCTTTCTTCCAGATATCGTAGACGGGGAACTCAGGTACCTTGTCGAGCGGGCCCATGCAGGCAAAGACCAGGCCCCCGAACTCACGCACGGGATAGCAGGGATGTTGAATCTGTCTAAGGAATGGATTGGGAAGAGCTTCAAGAGGCATTTCCAGGATGTTGCCTTCCACGTCATAGAGCCAGCCGTGATAACAGCATCTGAGCCCCCGCTCTTCGACGCGGCCATATTCCAGCGACGCGCCTCGATGGCTGCAGCGAAAGAACACCAGACCAATCCTCCCCTGCCCATCACGAAAAGCGATCAGGTCTTCGCCAAGAATGCGCACCGGCTTCGGTAAGTCGTTGAGATCCGCCGAAAGACAGACCGGCTGCCAGTAGCGGCGCATCAGCTCGCCGCACGGTGTCCCCGGACCGACCCGGGTCAGCTCGGGATCGGGCTCGGGAATTTTAAAGCCGTATGCGCTCTTCATCGACTGATAGGCTGCTGAACGCGATTTATCATTCATCCTTGTAGGGGCGACCGGCCGGTCGCCCCTGCATCTGACCTGTCGTTTGTGAGACGCCACACTGCCTGTACGTGGGGCCGCGCTTCAACCCCCCTACCAAGATTCGCATTATCGACCTGTAAGTTTTGTGAAAAACCCGCCATCCGCCAATTTCTTCACCGGTCCCACATCGATAAAATCCTCAGGGTTGGCGGCGGCCGCCTTCGGGTTCGAAACTGACAGAGTTTCTTCACTGAATTTATCTTCTCACAGTCCGGTCGCTGCGTTCCGTAGCGCCTCGTAGAAGTCGTGATACGGTCTTCCCGGCAACTCGATCGGCAGCTCACGCACAATCCGCACGCTCCACGTTTCCGGCAAAAGGACGCCCACGACCGTGCGTACGCGAAGCAAATCCATCGATGCCGCCTTGGGATCTCGGCTCGCCACCGCAACCACGTGGCGCATTCGATATTTTTCACGGCCCGGATTTAGATCGCGCAGCACCATCGGCATCTCCACGCCGTCTTTGAGATCGCCCGGGCGCCGCACGAAAGTTTCCCAGATCTGTTTTTCAATCCTTGAAGCCATAGGTTTTCCACTCGGCGCGGATTTTTTGCCGGAGCGCGTCCGGAAAGATGGTATCGAACGTCGCCTTCACCGGCACCTCCCATTCCCTGGACCATTCCCCCGGCCAGGTGCAGTCATACAGCACGGTCGCTCCCTTTTGCGCGGCGCGCTCTCCCTGGCTATAGCACGGCGTCAGCGTATTGGCGCGGCCTTCGTAGTGAACGACGTGGATGCCGTGCGCGGGGTGACACTTCGTGGCGAAGGCGTGGAGAACCTTTCCCATATCGTAAACGTCGACGTCGGGCTCGACGAGAAAGATTTTCGAGAGCAGCGCCCGGCGCGAGGTCAAGGTCTCGAGGATCTCCCTCGCAACCTGTTTGCCCCCATACGGCGCGGCGATCACCGCTATGTGGACGGCGCCGTCGCGCGGCACGTTTACGTCAAGAACCGGGATGCCGTGCCGCTCCAGCCGGCGCTTGATGGCAATGGCGCCCGTCAGGGCGGTGATCGTCGAGCTGTCGTCACGGTAGCCCGTCGCATCCACGGTTAGGATCGGACTGTGACGATGGGTGATGGCGCTCACCCGGCATAGTATTCCGTTGCCCATCTCGCCGGTCCGGTATCCCGGATACTCTCCGTAGGGCCCTTCCAGCCCGACACGGTCGGGCAACACCTCGCACTCGACGACGATCTCAGAGTTGGCGGGAACCAAAAGATCGTTGGTTTCACAGCGCACCAGCTCCACCGGAGCTCCCCGCAGCCCGCCCGCAAGCGCCGCCTCTTCGCCGCCTATGTGATAGGTCGCGGACGCCGTGAAGTGAGAGATCGGATCGGCGCCGATGACTAACGCCATCGGCATCGGCTGGTTCTTCGCCACGTAATGATCTTGAAACACTTTGCCCAGATGGCTCGTCGGCCGGGGAAAGCCGGTCAGGTGCCGTGAGTCGTACACCATGAAACGATACATTCCCCAGTTCACCCAATTGGTGTCAGGGTCGTGCGATACCGCCATATCCCAGGTCCCCAGGTACCGGCCGCCATCCCCGTCGTGCAGCATCGGCGCCGGCAGATCAAAAACGTTGATATCCCGGCCGAGCTTTATCAGTTCCTTGCAAGGGCCGCCGCCGACGGTGACGGGAGGAATCGATCGCCCCTCGCGTTTTTCGTATTCGGCGTAGATCTCTTTCAGCGAAGAGTCCGGCGGCAATCCGAAGGCGACAGCAACGCGCCGCCACGTCGCCATCGGATTTGCAAAGGCCGTGATCTCCTTCGGATAGTCGGTGATGCGCTTGAACCACAGCGCCGGACCGTCTTTCTCGCAGGCAAGCCGGCTCACCGCGCCGAGCTCGAGGTCCCAATGGACTTCCCTTGCGATCTCGTGCAAGTCCCCGCTGGCACGCAGGGCTGCGATGAAGTCTCTGGTATCGTTAAACATCCTTCTCTCCCCTGCGATCCCAAATCCTTTTCACCTTGATCCGCTCTTCGACTTTCAATGACCGAGCCAGCTCCCCCGGCGCTAGAAGTTGCGTCTCCATCGATAGTCCCGTGGCTACTTTCAGCGCCCGCTCCAACCCTTCGCGGAGCAAAGCCCCGACTGCTACCGTCGATCGGTGTTCCACCTGCACGGTCACGCGGTCCTGTTGCCCGACACGATCGAGTACCAGCCGGTATTCTCGGGTCAGCTCGGGAAAGCTTTCCAGCACGGCCTCGACCGCGCTTGGATAAAATGGCACGCCGCGAACCTTCAACATCTCACTGGCGCGCCCCTGGATCTTCATCAATCTGCGAAAGCTTCTGCCGCACGGGCAGGGATCCTCTACAATCGAGCTAATGTCCTCCAGGTTATAGCGGACGACCGGCGCGGCTTCCTTG
>DASTOD010000105.1:0-14889 GCA_035762645.1 Binatia bacterium
CGCGGTCTAAAATTTCCGCTGTGCCGGCGATCATCACGTAGGCCAGGCGGCGCCAATCTTCATCGTAGTGGTCGATGACCAGCGAAACTCGAGAATTCTGTTGAATGTTTTTTAACCGCTTGAGGCGGTTCGGCGCGACCCTTTTGGGTTTTTCGTCGATGGGAGAGAAAAATTCCTTGCCGTTAAAGACAAAGCAAATCGGGACGACGTGCGGCTGCCCCTTGTCGTCGGCTGTCGCGAGGTGCGCCACGCGCGCAGCGCGAATGAACGCCTTCTCTTTCGGGGATAGGCGTCGAGCCATTCGACGTTAGATCGTTAGGCGTCAGGGGTTAGGCGTAAGGGGATTTCTGATTCGCGCCTTACGCCTAACGCCTGCCGGTTCTTAAATCTTGAATTCCCCGAGTACATTCGGGGCGAAAATCTCTTCGATCTTGAGAGGCCGTGCCAGCAGGCCTTGTTCTTCCATGTAGCGGATCAACGTTTCAAGCACGCGGCGATTCGGTTCGATGCCGTACGGCCACCAGTCGGGGCCGAAAATTTCTTTGACCTGCTCTCTTTCCCAAGCGAGCCACGGCAGAGTGCAGGCGAGGGTGTTAGAGATATGCATGTTTTTGATCGCGCGGTCTTTGGCCGCGCAGAACGCCTTGTAGAGGCTGCGAGCGACCCACGGGTTCTTTTCGTAAACTTCTTTCCGAATCACCAAGACATGCATGATGGGGAAAATCTTCGTGCGTTTGTAATACTCGATCTCAACTTCCTTGTAATTGGGAAACAGCCGCCGAACTTTCGGTGATCCCTTGACGAAACAGGAAGGGCTTCGAGCCGAAATCAAAGCATCGATCTCGCCGCTTTCGAGCATGCCATTGAGCGTCTTGTCATCCGGAATAGCGTCAAGCCTGATCTCCGGCGGCAGCGCTAGCTTGACGCGCTCCTTTCTGCCGGGATCTTCCTGCCCGCCGACGAACCAATGGACGTCCTGGGCTCTCACTGCATGGTCGTCGTGCAAAAATCCGCGGATCCAAACGGCCGCAGTGATCGAATATTCCGGCGCGCCGACTTTCTTACCCTTGAAATCCGCAGGGGCTTTGATGCCGGAATCGTTATTGACAAAGATGCACGAGTGGCGAAAAAAGCGCGAAGGGAAAACCGGTATCGCCACGAACGGGGAGTGGTCGCGGCTGATTGCCGTGACATGGTTGGACAGCGACATCTCGGAGACGTCAAATTCCTTGTGATGGCCCATGCGCCAGAAGATTTCTTCGGCCTCCAAAGGAAGATAATTGATACGGATTCCCTCCGCTTCGACAGCGCCTGTCTGGAGGGCGTGGGTTCGGTCATAATCGCCGCAGGCGACCGTCAAAGGCAGTTTTTCCACACAACCTCCGTAATCGAATGATTCGAAGATCGAGGATTGAAGATTGAGGATGGTTCGATGTAAACGCTCGATCCTCTATCGTCGATTGTCCACCCTCGATGTCGTTTATCTTGTTTCCCAGCGCGAATACCGCTGCGCCACTGCAATCAGGATGATGGATATAACCGAGATCACGAGCCCGATCGCGGCCACGCGACCGCGCATGCCGTCTAGATAGAGAAAATAGAGCAGCGGGCCTAACGGTTCGGAGCCCGGACTGTACAGAAACAGAGTTGCGCTGAACTCGCGCATGAAGATCGTCACGAGGATGATCCAGCCCGCCATGACTCCCGGCCGCATCATCGGGATCAAAACCCGCCTAAAGGTCGCGAAGAAACCGGCGCCGCAGGCGACTGAAGCTTCTTCCAGCTCCTTGTGGACCTGGATGATGGTGCTGGTGACGGCCCGCATGCCGTAAGGTAAAAAGCGGGTAACGTAGGCGATCAAAATGATCCAGATCGTCGCGTAAATGGGAATCGGGAAATCAACGTAAGCCCATAGCAGTCCCAATGCCAGCGCGGTTCCGGGAAACGCCCAGGGAATGAAAACCAGTCCTTCTAGTATGCCGCGGGCAGCCAGTTTGGTTCGGACGGTGATGTAAGAAGCCAACGCCGCGAGCACCATGCACGCGGTCGCTCCTCCCAACGCTAACAACAAACTGTTGGCGAAAGCTCTGTGCACCCTGGGGGTCGCCCAAATATAGCGGAAGTGGTCCAAGGTCAGGTTCTGCCATGTTTGCCAAGTGGGAACGTGATAGTAGGGAAGTAGTGCCACCAACAGTAGAACCAAAATTGGCAAAACGACCAGCAAGACCAGCAAGAGAAACGCCACCGTCGACGCCAAGTATCGCCACCGGCCGAGATCGATTTGATGGGGCCGAAAGCCCTTGCCGGTTACGGTCGAAAAGCTCTCCACCTGGGAAGTAAAGCGACGATAGAGATAGACGAAAAGAAGCGCGATCGCGAGAATCCCTACGCCATAGGCGGCGGCGAGGTTGTGGTTGGTCGGGAATGAGCCGAGCGCTTCGCGCCAGATTTTCGTCGTGAAGACTTCAATACGTGCGGGCAACGCGATAATGGCCGGGGTATCAAAACTTTCTACGGCGCGCACAAAATTCAAAGTCGCCGCGGCCAGGATGGCGGGCCGGATCAACGGAAAGGTGATTCGGCTGGCAACTCCGAACTCGCCCGAGCCGAGCGTCTTGGCGGATTCCTCCAGTGACGGATCCATGCCTTTGAGCGCGGCGGCAATGATCAAGAAAGCCAGCGGTGTCAAAATCAAGGCTTCGACAAAAATAAGCCCGGGAAGCGAATAAATATTAAACGGCCCGCGCTCGATCCCGAACAGTTTCACGATCGAGGCGTTGATCAACCCGTTGCTCGGGTTGAGCAGCATGACCCAGGAGATCGAAACCAGAAGCGGCGGTAGAATATTAGGTATGATCGCGGTCAGCTCAAAGAGCCGTCGAAACGGCGCGTTGGTTCGAATCGTGATCCAGGCAAGCGCCAAGGCGAGGACCACCGACAAGCCGGAGGCCCCGATGCCGAAGATAAACGAATTTATAAGCAGCGGATAGGCTTCCGGGTCCAGGTAGGCGCGCGCGTAATTTTGCAGCGTGAACTGGCCCGGCACTCCAAGCGGCGCGTCGGTGAGGCTGCCGTAAAAGAGGAAAAATGTGGGATAGAGACTGAGAAAACCGATGATTCCCCCGACCCCGAGGAAGACCCAACTCACCGGCTGGCTCAGGAAAGCGCCGAGACGGGTGCGGCTCCACGCGCCGGTGAAACCACGTTCAACAGGAACAGCTCTCTCGTTTACAGACACTGAGATGTCTCGCTAGCGTAGGAAAATCTGCTGGTACTCCTTTTTCTTCTGAGCGAACTGCTTCGAGTCCAGGTCGTGCATTTCGACAAACTGGATCTTGTCGGCGTCCGGAAGCGGTGGATAGACGCCCTTGCGGTTGACGAACTCGCCCAGCTTGGCCATGGCCGTCATGCTTTCCGGTCCCAGAAAATAATCGATCAAAGCTTTGCCGGCGTTCGGATGGGGCGCTTTGTTGCTGAGCGTCAGGTAGTGACCGTCGCCCATCATTTTGCCGAGTCTGACATAGTCCAGCGGCGCGCCGCGCTGGCCGAAAATGTAAGCGTACTTGACATAGGTGATCGCGATCGGTGTCTCTCCGGTGGCGACGCGCTCGGCGGCCGGCAGAAGAGACTCGACTAAAATCGGCTTCGCGGCCGCGAGGTCACGAATGAATTTGTCCGCCTTTTCCTTGCCCATCAGCTTTTCGAGACTGGCAACCCACTGAGTCGTGGTCGTATGCTGCGTGGGATCCGGCATGACAAGCTTGCCGCGATTCTGTGGTTTCACGAGATCTTCGAGCGATTTTGGCGCATCGGCGGCGCTGACGCCGCTCTTGTTGTAGACGACGCCGATCACGACGTTCCGATATCGCGGACCTAAATTGGGGTCGATGGCGTCTTTGGGGTAGTCTTTGGCCGAGGGAGAGTCATACTTGGCAAAGATTCCCTCCTTGAACATGATTTGCATCGGATTATCGTTGGTCAAAATGATGTCGAAGAGAGGTTTGCCGGCGCGATACTCGCTCAACGCTCGGTCCATCACTTTGGTCGCCGAAGCCCGCCAATAATCCACTTGGATCCCGGTTTTTTTTCTAAACTGATTAAAGATGGCTTCCGCCGAATCGGATTCCAGTGAACCGTACACGACAGCTTTTCCCTCTTTTTTCCCCGCTTCGACGAGCTTGGCCTCCTGGCTATAAACCGGCGCCGTGATAAGTATGGTGACGGGCAGAAGCGCGAGCGCGAAGGCATTCCTGAACATGGTGTCCTCCCTTAGTCTTTTGTAATCTTAGACGACGGTGGCAAAAAATACTTTCAGATTCGACCCATTGAGTCAAGGCTGCTTTGGAGCAGTTTCACAGCGGAGTTGACAGGCCATAACAGCGAGCCATATAAGGTTTTGTGAAATTTCGCGAAGGGAGATTGTTGTGGATAAGATCGATTTACTTGTGAAAGACGGTGACGTCTGGACGCCGGGAGGGTTTGTCGCCGCCAACGTGGCGGTGAGCCAAGGAAAAATCGTCGCCCTCGGGAAACCTCCGGTCTTGCCCGAATCCGCTGAGACCATTATCGACGCGAGAGGTAAGAAGGTCCTTCCCGGTTTGATTGACACGCACACGCATCACCGAGATCCTGGCTTTACGCATAAAGAAGATCTGACCACAGCGACGATGGCCGCGGCGGCGGGCGGCGTGACTCTGTCAATCGGCATGCCGAACGTCAATCCACCGACAACCACGGTTGAACGTTTTCGCAATTTAGTCGAAGACCACAAAAAGAAGGCCATCGTTGATTTCAATCACAACCCTTCGGGGACCGTTCCCGAGCAAATTCCGGGGTTGGCGAGGGAAGGTTGCCTGGCGTTCAAGATCTTTATGGTCAAGGACACGGGCCGTGATTATCCCCACATGCCGGGTATTGGTCTGCACGACCATGGCGATCTTTTCCGCTCCTTTGAGGAGGTGGGCAAAACCGGCTTGCCGTTGATGGTTCATCCCCACGATCAAGATCTGATGGATGAAATCGAACAGCGCTACTGGAAGCGCGGCGACTATAGCCCGCAGGCGTACGCCAAAGCGTATCGCGAGTTCGACGGGATTATCTGGGATACGGCCATCGCGACTCTATTCCGATTTCAAAAGGCCGTGGGAAACAAACTTCACGTCCTGCACATGACCACTCCCGCCGGGTTGGATATGCTGCGCCGCGCTAAAGACGAAGGCCGGCCGTGCAGTTGCGAGGTCAACCCATGGGCGTTGTTTTTGGGTTCGTGGGAGAACGTCGAGAAGCTCGGACCCTATTGTCTGGGCTTTTGGGTGCCGCCCGCGCATGTCGAAGCGCTGTGGCAAGGGATCAACGACGGCACTGTCGATGTGATCGGCACGGACCATGCGCCACATACAAAAGAAGAAAAAGAGATCGGTTGGAAAAATATGTGGCAGTCTCCCGGCGGCGAGCCGCAGATTCAGGATTATCTCGGCCTTTGTTTAACCGCGGTTAACGAAGGCAAGCTGACGCTGGACACGCTGGTGCGCATCACGTCCTATAATCCCGCGCGCCTTTTCGGGGTCTACCCGCGCAAGGGAGCTATTCAACCGGGTGCCGACGCCGATTTGGTGATCGTTGACATGAACAAAGAAGAGGTCATCACCAACGAGACCACGTATACCAAAGTGGGATGGACACCGTACCATGGACGGAAGATCAAAGGTGCGCCGACATGTACCATTCTGCGGGGCCAGGTGGTCATGGAAAACGGCAAAGTGGTGGGTCAGCCAGGCTACGGACAGTTTGTCACGCCGGTCGCTTCGAGATCGTGAGGAGTGAGGTGTGAGGGGTGAGGAGCTTTCGGATTTTTCAAACGCTGACTTCCGACTTTTGATCTCCGACGTCGCTCGGATCGCGCCTTACGACTCACCCCTCACGCCTTACGGTGTTACTTCTTCGGCATCGATCTTATTGACGATCAGGCCGGAGATGAGCTTGGGATAAAAGTAGGTCGACTTCTGGGGCATCTTCTCGCCACCGGCGACAATATCTAGAAGTTCCTCAGCTTTGAGGGGATTCAATATAAACCCGGCCTGGTAATCTTCTTTCTCCACCGCTTGCAGCACCGCTTCTTCGTCTTGAGAGTAGCGGATCGTATCGCCGCTCACTTGCTGCTCGGGAGTTAGCCCCAGAATATGTTCCAAAATCAGTAAATGCAGAGTCGAGACATCGAGCTCGCGCAGGGGCGGGCTCATGTCTTTCGCCAGGCGCTGCATGATTCTTTTGTTCTTAAGCCGCAGGATCAGGTAGCGCGGGTCGCGCTTGAAGCTCGCGCCGAGCAGACGTTGTTTTTTTCCGCCGGTCTTAAGAGATTTTAAGAACCAATTCTGTCCCTCCGGCGTCTTCGGGTAGGGCTCGATGTAAAAATACTTCTGCAGGATCTCCTCCAACTGCAAGAATGGCTGCGGGGCGTAACCCCGCACGAGGCGATGCGTGGGCAGGATGACGAGGTTCTCATCGTTCAAGTTGGCGAAGTAGGTCATGACGTAATTGAACGCTTCGCGCCCATTCAGCTGGGCTCGTTCACTTTTCATGCGGTCGCGATAATTCAAACTCGCCTCGTACCGATGATGGCCGTCCGCGATCACCAGCGGCTGGTCTCGCATCTCCTGTTGCACCTGTTGGATGATGCCGGGGTCGGTGATGCGCCACAGACGACATTCTTCGCCGCCGGCGAGCTCCACCGCGATAAATGGATCGACTCCTTCAACGTGTTGGGCCAGCATGCGATTGAGGGTCTGTTTGGTCTGGGAATAAAGCGCAAATATCGGGCTCAGCTGCGCATGGCAGGCCAGCATAACGCGCAACCGGTCCTCCTTCGGCGCCTCGAGGGTCTTTTCGTGCGGACGGATGGTGCCCGCAGAAAAATCCTGGAGCTCGGTCAGGGCGAAAAAACCTTGGCGGATTTTTTCCGAGCCGTCTTTGAGAGTAAACCGATGCGTCAGAAAGTAAATCGCCGGGGTCTCGTCGCGCTGAAGAATTCCTTCCGCCTGCCAGTCTTTAAAGAGCTGCGCGACCGCCGGGTATGGATCCGGGTCTTGGTTGAGATCGAGTCGAACGAAATTATAGGGGGAGCGCCGGTAGAGTTTTTCCTGCTCATCGGGTGAGATGACGTCGTAGGGAGGGGAGACGACTTTAGAAAGATCGCGCACCTTCTTTCGATTATAGAAAAGCCCGCGAAAAGGGGCGACGCGTACCATGGACTCTTTGTAGCGGACAATCCACGCGAGGGTCAAGCTCGCTTATCCGTTAGGCGTCAGGGGTGAGGCGTGAGGGGCGAGAGGGAACCGGAGCTCAGAGGTCGGCGGTCAGAAGTCCAACACAGAGCGCCTGCTTTTTGATCCGACCTCTGACTTCTGATCTTGATCTCCGGGCTGGCCCCTTACCCCTCACGTCTCACGCCTTACGGTTACGGGCTCGCGCCTTACGCCTACCGCCTCACGCCTAACGGCTCCTTGGAGACGCCGAGGCGCATGACGCCGATCCTTTCGATTTCACACGTGAGAACGTCGCCCGGCGCAAGTTGTTTTTGAAAATCGGGTGAGTCGGGATTCCCCGTTGCGATGAGGTCGCCGGGATAAAGCGTCGTTACTTGCGACAAGTAACTGACCAGCGTGGCGATGTCGTTTACCATGGCGTCGGTTTTCGCCGATTGCCGGAGCTCGCCGTTGACCCAAAGCTTCATCCAAAGGTTATGGGGATCGGAAATCTCGTCTCTGGTCGTGATCCAAGGGCCAACCGGCGCGAAGGTTTCAAAACCTTTGCGCACGCAGCGCGTGCCCGGCAGACCTTTCCCTGAACCGTAGCCCCGCGCCGTCACATCCAGCAGGATGGTATAGCCGAAGATCGCGTCAAAGGCGCGCTCTTTCGTGATATTGCGCACCCGCTTGCCGATCACGACGCACAGTTCCAGTTCCGGGAATATCGTCTCGGCATCCTTCGGAATGATGATGTTTTCCTCTGGTCCGACGATGGCCGATGGCGGTTTTAGAAAAATTCGCTCCAACAACTCTTCCGGCGTCGCCGTACCTGCCGTGCCTCGGCCGCGCGCCTCGCTCAAGCCTTGGCTGCCTCTTTTGTAATTCGTGGCGGCGGCCCAGATCTTCGACGGTTTCTCGACCGGCGGCTTGAGTACCGCAGGATCGAGCTTATCGCCCGAACCAGTTTTGGCGATGCTTTCGAGCGGCCCCTTGATGTCTTCGTAATGCTCGATCAGATCCAGCATCGAAAAATGGGCCGGCAACGAACCTGCTCGCGCTAGATGAGATCCTACGGGAATCATGGAATCGTTCTTAATTACGGCAAGCTCGTTGGGTTTGATGGACGCTAACTTCATCGTCACTCCTTTCCAGGCTGTTGAAAAGCCCATCTACCGATTGCCCCGAGCGTTGTCGAAGGGTGCGCTTAATCGCCTCGCTCCAACGTACTGCAAAGTACGCTTCCGCTCGTCGATTTGGCGCGCGTCTCGTATATCGGACCTTTTGAACAGCCTGGGTCTCCAATCAGTGTTGAGTTTCGAGTTGAACACGAGACCCGTGACTCGAGACCCGAGACTTCTTGTCTGCCCGAAGCCTGTCCATACCTTGGAGGCGACGTTTTGACAAGCGTTCTTGTGGGGCGCGAGGTGTGAGGCGTCAGGCGTGAGGGGACTTCAGACTCTAAACTTCGGATCTCCGAGCGCTGATCGCTCTCGCTTTTCTGGGCTTGCGCCTGACTCCTAACCCCTGACGCCTAACGGCTTTGCGTCCACAATTGATACCCCGCAGCCTCTGTGGCATATAAAGTTGTGCCCTCCGCTTGGTTACAGATCTCCGTGCAAACCGACGCTTCGACTTTGGACGCCGTTTCAAACTTTCTCATCGAACGCGGTTCTCCGGGAGTCGTCATCAAGAAAGAAGAAGTGCAGGCTTATTTCGCCCATTCCGCCGGTGACCGGTTGATCCGGAGAGACATCCAGCATTTTCTCCGCGAGATCAACGGAATTTATCGCGATATCGATGAGCCGCGTCTCCCGCGTCTCCGCTGCAGGATTCTCAGGGATCGGAATTGGAATAGCTCCTGGCGCCGGTTCTTCAAACCGCAAAAGGTCGGCAAGCGTTTCTGGGTCACGCCGCCGTGGGCGACGCCGCCCCCATTGCGGGGTCGTGAAGTCCTCACAATAAAACCCGGAATGGCTTTCGGCACCGGAACCCATGCCACGACGCGCGGGTGCATGGAACTGATCGAAAAAGTCGCTCAGCCGTCGGCGAAGAAACCGTTCACAGCGCTGGATGTGGGCACCGGCTCGGGAATCCTGGCGATTGCCATGGCGAAACTGGGAGCAAGAAAGGTGTGGGCGCTGGACAATGATCCTGTCGCTCTGAGAGTTGCCAGAGAAAACATCCGCTGCAATGCGGTTCAGCATAGCGTCCACGTCTCGATGACGAAGCTTGGGAGCCTGAAAAAGTCGTTCGCTCTCGTGGTCGCGAATTTGACGGCCGAGACTCTGCTCGAGCTGGCCGGAGCATTGGAGAAAAAAGTGGCGCTCGAAGGCTCTCTTGTCCTCTCCGGTATCTTAAAGCCGAAGGCGAGACAAGTCGTTCGGCGTTTCTCCCGGTACGGGTTTCGAGTCCTGGGCCGCCGGGGTGAAAAGGAGTGGGTGACGTTGCTCCTAAGGAGAAGATAGGCACCCCCACCTCTTTCCTCCCCCGCGTCGCGCGGGGGAGGATGAAGGAGGGGGTAAATTCATTGTGGATTTTCGAATTTGTGCTTCGGATTTCGGATTGTGAGTTGGAATCGAACTGGGTGGTCTGTAGTCCTGTAGTCCGTCGTCGTTTTATTCGCCGTGCCGCGTTTCTTCATTGCAAAGAAAAATATTCAGGGCAACCGCGGTATCGTGGTCGGGGACGAGGTCGACCATTTGCGGAAAGTGCTCAGGTTGGGGGCGGGAGATTCGGTGACTCTTTTCGATGACGAGGGGCGGGAACATACAGCCGTTATACGTGATCTCCGCGGAGGTGAAGCCGAGGTCGAGATCCTGAGTTCTTACCCAACCGAGCGTGAATCGCCTCTGCAAGTGGCGCTTGCGTTAGCTTTGACCAAAGGCGAAAAAATGGACTGGGTCGTCGAGAAAGCGACGGAGCTTGGCGTGCACACGATCATCCCGTTTGTCTCGAAGCGTACAGTGCCGAAATTAGACGACAGGAAAATCGCCAAGCGCGGCGAGCGTTGGCAAAAAATCGCTCTTAGCGCGGCCAAACAGTGTGGCCGGACGCGCGTGCCGGCCATTCTCCCGTTGTCGGATTTTCACGAACTGATCGAACAACCCAGGTCCGATACGCTCAAGCTGTTGTTCTGGGAACAGGAGACTCGGCGCACTCTGAAGGAGGTTCACGCGAGCCGGGCCGCTGCGACAAGTATCTTGCTCGTGATCGGCCCCGAAGGGGGCTTCAGCTCAGAGGAAGCCAGCCTGGCGATCGCGCATGGATTTCAGTCCATTCATCTGGGCCGGCGCATCCTTCGCGCTGAAACGGCGGCGATCACGGCCATATCGCTCGTCCAGTTCCTGTGGGGAGATCTGGGGTAGCGCTTGCCTGCAACGAAGTTTTCAATAAACTACTGTAGTACTAGTGAAAGGTCGGTTTTGCGCGCCTATGAAATGTCAGAACTGTGATGCCCCGATTGCTCCTTCGGACGAGCGATGTCCGCAGTGCGGCGCCAAACCGCTGCACCGCCGCGTTATCTTCGGCGCCGGACGCGAAGAATTCAGGCTTACCGCCGAAGATGAAACGTCCGATTTCGGCCCGGAATTCGACAGGAGCGAAGTCGGGCAATTTCCCGTGCAACCCCAGGTGGAACCGGAACGCGACGGCGCGGAAGCGGCGCGCGCAGCTAAGGCGAAGGCTCGGTGGGGCGGATTTTTTCGTCGCGTAATCGCCTTCGTCGTCGATTTGGTGGTGCTCGCGGCGCTCTCAGCCACGCTCCTGCTGCTTAGCTACATCGGTTACAAGGTCGGTCTCTCCGCCAACAACGAGGCCATCACGGCGGCGAACTACGCGATGTTTCTTTTGTTCACTACGTTGGGGTGGATTGCTCTATCGACGGGATACTTTGTCCTGTTCCATGGTATGGATGGAAAAACCATCGGCAAGTGGATGTTGGGCCTGCGCGTCGTCGGTCCGGAGCAGGAACGGATCGGCTACGCGCAGGCCTTGCTCCGCTGGATTGGAACGATTCTTTTTGCTCCGCTGATCTTGGGCCACCTATGGATCCTCTGGAGCCGAGAAAAACGCGGCTGGCATGATATGCTGGCGCGCACCTGGGTGGTCAGGGATTGAAAAGTGAGAACCGTCAGGCGTCTCACCTTAACCCCTAACGAGTTAACGTGATGCGAACCTTAAAAATAGGGGTCGTCATGGACCCCGTAGAAAAGATCGACATCGATAAGGACACGACGTTTGTGTTGATGCTGGAAGCGCAGCACCGCGGCCATGAGATCTTCTATATGGAGCTCGACGATCTGTTTGTTCGAGCGGGCACACCCTACGGCCGCTCTCGCCGCATCCGTCTGGCGCGCGGTACGCCTCACTATGCATTGGGCCAGGCCGCCACCGCTATGCTCGACAATTTTGACGTTGTCTTGATGCGCAAAGACCCGCCTTTCGACATGAAATATTTTTTCGCTACCCATCTGTTGAGTTTGATTGACGAAAAAAAATGTTTCGTCATGAATCATCCGCGCGGGTTGAGGGAGGCGAATGAAAAACTGTACGCCCTTCGTTTTCCGGAGCAGATTCCACAGACTCTCGTGAGCAGCGATATGCAACGGCTGAAGGAATTTATGGAAGAGCTGGGTGGGGAAATGATTATTAAGCCGCTGGATGCCGCCGGCGGAAGCGGGGTTTTTTACCTCAACACGCAGGATCGCAATACGAATTCAATCCTGGAAGCGGCGACGGACAACGGTCGAAAGATGATTATGGCGCAGCGTTATTTGCCGGAGATTCGCCAGGGCGACAAACGGATCATTGTGCTGAATGGCGAGCCGATTGGCGCGGTGCTGCGAGTTCCTTCGGAGGAAGAGCATCGGGGCAATATTCACGTCGGCGGCCGGTGCGTTCAGACCGAAATCAGCGTGAAGGAGCGAGAGATCTGCGAAGCCTTGGCGCCGTATCTCAAAGAGGACGGTCTTTACTTCGTGGGCCTCGACGTGATCGGCGGTTTTCTCACCGAGGTCAATGTGACGAGCCCGACCGGCATTCAGGAGATAAATGAACTGAACCGAGTCCGCCTCGAAAGCCAGGTCGTAGATTCTATCGAAGCGCAGGTAGAAGCGCGCTCTCAATCTTGACTCGCCCTGCCTTTAAGCCCTGACGAAGGTTTTGGAGGAGCGTAACGCGCAGGTTCGGTTGACGCTTATTAGCAAAAATTGGGTTCGGCTCGTTAAGACGGCTCGCTAATTTTCCGCCGAGCGGAATTCGAGTCGTTGAGCAGCACGAGGGCACCGACAAAAGGGTAAGCCATGACTTTAACCACAGCCACGCTGTCCCGACCAGCGGAGTTCAGTTCAAGACGCTGAGCATTAGGCCAATAAACAGCAGTATGATGACAGCGATAACGACGAGCTTCATGTCGCCATTCATGTCGCAAATGCGAGCCGCACAAGGCGAGCACGTCAACATAAATTTTGATCCTATAATTCTAAGGATTGAGCATTCACTATGAGAGGTAGCGACGATCCAAGGACTTTGGATTGACAACCCTGGAGCCTCGTTGCACCACAAAAAATGAGCAGGGATTTGACCGTGATCGGGTGAAGATGATAACAGGTCTTCTCGTCTCGGAAAGTTTTGTCAGAGGCATTTACAGAAAGTCTTGAACGGAAGCGGCAAACCCGGTAAGTAATTGATTCCATTCCTATGGCCAGGTAGCTCAGTCGGTAGAGCAGAGGACTGAAAATCCTCGTGTCGGCAGTTCGATTCTGTCCCTGGCCACATTCCTCCTTCCTTAGAATTAACCAGTTACAGTCTCTGCGCTCCATCAAGACAGCTCTCCAACGTGCAGGCGCAGGTCGACATGATACTTCGATGACCTTGGGGCCCCATGCAGAGGCCCAGGTTGCCACTGTGTGCCGGGCGTATTACATTACCCATATGAAATCATCCACGGTAACTATCCGCGTCGATGCCAAGCTTGATCGTGAACTGAAGCGTCTGTCTCGATCCCTGAAGCAGAGCAAAAGCGATATTGCGCGTGACGCCCTCGAGCGCCAGGTGGCGCTTCTGCGCTTTCGAAAGACCCGCCAAGCCGTTCTCCGAGATTGAAGCTAAGGCCGGTATTCTCACCGACGAAGACATCTTCAACGCCGTATCGTGAGGATATTTCTCGATACGAACGTGCTTGTCAGCGCATATACTGCTCGTCTAGGATTCTGCGCGGAGCTGCTCGAACTAATCTTAACTGATCCGCAATGTTTGCTTCTAACGGGAGAAGTCAATCTTGTCGAACTTAGGTCTGTTCTGCGCCGGCGCCCGTTTAGAGTACGGCCTGCTCTCAGCGATGCTTATCTTACCCTCGCCCGCGTGCGGGAGAGGGAAGGGTGAGGGTAAATATGGGCGAATGGAGGTTTCGACTTTTTCGGAGTGTTGGTCGCAGCAGTTGCGGGACCGAACGGCTAAGCGGCTGGTTTACCACTAGTCCGATTAAGGCGCTTGCTCGGTTTCCGGCGCACACGCTTTGTGTGACCGGCGGCAGCCTCTGCTGTGTCCGCCAACAAACGCAATGCCCGGTTCACTGAGTCTGTATCCGGGAACACACTTGCCAGCTCCGGCTCAATCAAGACAAGATTGGTCCCGGCACGTGCCTGTTCGTAGTACTTCCCACGGATCCCACCCTTGAGTTTTGAAAGGTCATATTCTGGCCGTAACTCGTCGGCCTGTTTCTTAGTAGATGCCTTCTTCATACTGCTTGCGCTCCTTTCGAGTTGCCCTCCGTGCACTGATGATCCGGATACGATCTCCTCGTGGACAGTGCGACAGAAACACAACCCGATGTTTCGTAGTCAAACCGATCGTGATTTCTTGGTCCTCTTCGTCGGAATGGCCGGGGTCGGGAAAGGTTATAGCCAAAGGATCCAAAAATACTGTTGCCGCTTCTTCAAAAGAGACTCCGTGTTTCCTTACGTTGCCTTTTGCCTTTTTTGGGTCCCACTCATAGATCACGGCTCAACATACCATGCTTGAATTGAGAAGACGATTTCATATTGTCGGCACAGCGGTCAGAGCAGAAGGGCTTTCTTTGCCTCATAGGGAAAGCAGCCTGGCAAAACGGGTTCTGACATCGCTCAAACATGCTCTGTTGAACTGTTAATGGCTCAAAATCACATCTTCTTCGCCGGGCAGTGGCTCTTCTCTCTGCTCTTCGTTTCCACCGTCCACAAAAATAAAAAAGCCAGAAGCAAGAATCCCTACAGGGGGAAATTGCTCCTGGCTCTTGCCGACGACTCTTTGCCGTCGACTTAGACGCTCAGCCTAAACCTTTTGGTTTAGCGGCGACACTCCGAAGAGGTGGTCACATTATAGTAAAAAGTTCTCTGCTTGCCAATCTTCTTAATGTTTTGATCGAGAGAACATCTGATTCCCAATCAGCAGACCATCTCGGATTCGTTTTCCGTGGGCGAAAGCCGTCGATTTGCTGATCATGGCTCGCATGTTGGGCGACGCTGTCACGCTTTAGCGATCCTTTCGGCGGCTAACTGAGCGACACCGTCAATCGCTTCTCTGTCGCGATCGTCGTAGCATCGGTGTCTCAATCCTTCGATCAAGGTGGGCAGCAGTGCCTTCAGCTTCCAGAAGTTTATAGTCGACT
>DASTOD010000106.1:0-14214 GCA_035762645.1 Binatia bacterium
TGCGACACAGGCTCGAGGGAGAGGGAAGGGTGAGGGTGAAAATTGAACCGCCAAGCTGAAAAAAACCTGCAGCACACCGACGGCCAAAACATCCGACCCTGGTCATCGCTTCTGTTTCATGATTTCCGGCTCGTGTGGGGCGCCAGCGTCTTGGCGGCGTTGGCGGTGCAAGCGCGCAATGTCACGAGCCTGTATCAGGTTTACGAAATCACGGGCTCGCCTCTCCACCTGGGACTAACCGGTTTTGTTCAGGCAGTCCCTTTCGTCATCTTCGGTCTGTTCGCCGGCGCCTTGGCCGACGCCTTTGACCGCAAGATGCTTCTTTTCCTCACCACACTGGTCCAGGTCGTCCCGGGTTTAGCGCTCGGCATCTTGACGGCAACGGGAGCGATCCATGTCTGGCACATCTATCTGTTGAGCCTGCTGGGGGCGCTCGTCGAGGTCTTTAATTGGCCCGCCCGTTCCGCCATTGTTCCACGCCTTGTGCCTCAGTCCCATCTGATGAACGCCGTCACGATGACTACCATGATCGTTCAGACCAGCTTTCTCGTGGGACCGGCGATCGGCGGAGTGTTGATCGATTATACGGGATTGGCAACGACCTATCTGTTGGGCGCCGCTCTTATTGTACCGGCTGTCGGTGCCATTCTAGCCGTGCGTAGCTCGGGTGAACCTGAAGGCGAGCGGCGCCGCGTTAATTTGCGCAGCATCGTCGAGGGCGTGGAATTCATCTGGATCCAGCGCATCATTCTCTCGCTCTTCCTGCTGGACTTCGGCGTCACGCTGGTGGGATTTTACCGCCCTATCCTGCCGATTTTCGCAGCCGACGTTTTTCAAATGGGCGCATCCGGTCTTGGAACCCTTTACGCAGCCCCCTCCCTGGGCGCCGTGCTCGGCACGATTGCCTTGTTGATGATGGGAGATATCAAGAACAAGGGCATCGTCGTCGTAGCAGCCGCGCTTTTCTTCGCGGCGAGCCTGGCGTTCCTGGGACTTTCCCAATGGTTCTGGATGGCAGTCGCTGCGGTCATCGTCTTGGGTTTTACGGATTCCGTCAGCGTCGCCATCCGGCGCACGGTTGTCCAGCTCCTCGCTCCTGACCGAATGCTGGGGAGAGCCTCGAGCCTGATCACCGTATTCAGTCAGGCGACCAACGCCCTCGGCGCGCTTCTTGCGGGTGCCGCGGCCGAGATCTTCGGCGCGCCGAACACGCTCCTTATCGGGAGCGGCCTGTGCTTTCTGATGATCGCGCTGGTTTGTGCCGCGATCCCTCAGCTCTGGCGTTACAGATCAGAGTAACCTTTGCTTCACCGGGTGTAGGAAACACCGCAACACACTAAAAGATACGACAACCAACGACAACCGACTACAGACAACAGACCACGTAGTCCGTAGTCTCGTAGTCAGTGGTCTCTTTTGCCCGTTTCAGTAGAGGCGTCGAAAAAAACCGCTTTCTTCGAATTTCTTACAGAACGACAAATCGGCGACTTCTTCCGGCTTCACCTGCAACGCTTTGGCATTGAGACCGTGCTGGGCCATGAGCTTGATAACTGAAGCCACACCCTCCATGTTCGGACAGGGCTTTTTCGGCAGCTCCTCGACCAAATTCTGATAGGCCTTCTCGAGTCGCTCGGTTTTATCCAGGCGCAGATTGCGGGCAAGGCTTTTGATGACCACCTCTTTGTTCGAAGGCTTGTGCGCAAAGGCAACTCCTTCAACCGTCGCCTTGGCAATATTTTCGACCAGCTGAGGCTGCGCTCTGATCATCGCGCGCGAGACAACCAAACCCGACGATTGAAACGGAACGTTTTCCTTGCCGGTATTCAATAGCACCCGGTAGCCTTCGCTGATGACAACTTGGCCGAACTCGGGCGATAAGCTCGTGGCTTCTACGCTGCCGGAGCGCAAAGCGCCCAGTCGCTCGGGTACACCACCAATGCCGAGCAGAACAATATTGTCACGCCGAGGGTTCAGCCCCAGATAATCGAGCGCCACGTAGGTCGCCAGCGAGGCGGAGCCGGACGGAGTGCCGATCGCAACCTTTTTGCCTTTCAGGTCTTCCGCGCTCTTAATGCTCGGGCGGGCGATAAAAAGATAATCCAGCGTGTTTTGCAGCCCCAGAATCATGACCAGATCTCCGCCGCCCGTGACCGTATTCGTCACATGTGTGGCACCGACCAATCCCACCGGCACCTGCCCGGCGAGCATGGCCTGAGTTGCGCGCCCGGCAATGATAAATACCAGGTCTGCGTCTATGCCGTACTTTCCGAAAATCCCCTGCTCTTTCGCGAGCCACAGCGGGGCGACATTGCTGCTGATCGCGCCGTGTGCGATCAAAAGCTTCGTCGGCTCCGCGGCCCACGCCGGTAACACGGACCAGACAAGTAGATTTGTCACCAGTCCCATGACAGCTGTCAGAAGTTTCACAGAATACCTCTCCCCATTTCGCTTATGGTTTCGGGCGAAGGAAAAAATTTACTCAGGCTGTTCAAAAAGGTCCAGCTACGAGGCGCGCGGAAATAGCATATGGCTGATGGCATATGGATAGAACCAGAGGAACAATACGCGATAAGCCATACGCTATAAGCCAGCTGAAGCCTCCTCCTTCACGCTTCTATTTGTAGAGTTTATCAATCAGGCCGCTTTTCTGAATCTCGTCTAGAAATGTCGTATTGATAAATGACGCCGGCGGCTGCGACTTCGGCGCACCGATTTGCTCCAGTTCGGCCCGCAGCGCTTCTTCGTCAGGATAGGGCAACGGCTGCAGCAACTCACGGGTATCTTCCAGCCACATGCCTAGGTCCTCATCGCTCAGTCCGCGCATGTATTTTTTAAAGATGCGGATCGTTCCCTCTTTGTTGGTCTTGAAATAATGAATCGCTTCGACATAGGCTCGCAAAAAACGCTGTACGACGCCCCGATCGGCTTTGATCTTTCGCTCCGTCGTGCTGAGCGGCCCGTCGAGTGCCTTGAACCCAAGCTCGCGCGAGCTCGCGCCCTTTAGCGGCCGCACTATTCCGCGAAAGACCAGCAGCATCCCGGAGTCGCCGAGGACGCCGACTTCAATCTTTCGGGCTTCCAGCGCTTGGGCTACGCCCGGAGTTCCACCCATCTGCAGGATTGTCACCTCCGAATCTTTCAGGCCGATCTTTTTAAGCGCGGCACGCAGAAAGGTATCGCCGGCAGAGCCATACTGCGTCACGCCGACGATCTTTCCTTTTAGTTCCTTGATGCTGCCGATGGTAGAGTCCGGTCTTACAAAAACGCGCTGCGAGGAATAACTGGAGAGCGATGCCAAGATAATCACATCGGCGCCCTGGCTCCGCGCCCTCAATACCGCGGGCGTGCCCGCGACGGCATAATCCAAGTCACCGGCGATTAACGCCTGGACCGTACGCGGCGTGCCCGGGATCAATACCACGTCGGCCGTAAAGCCGTGTTTCGCCAGCAAACCGGAATCCTTTGCTAGCAAGAAGAGGCCTTGGCCCGGGTTGATGGCAACGTGAGCAAGCGTTAACTTCTCGGCCGCAGCAGGCGCCGGAGCCATCAACAGGAGGAGAATAAGGGGCCAGCGCGCATTCATCATCGCTGGACATCGTTTACTGCGCTCCCCGCAGCATGTCAACGGGCAGGCGGCCTTAAGAGTTTCTAGTTTTGAGTCTCGGGTCTCGCGTTCTAACGCGAAACTCGGAACCCGGAACTCGAAACTGCAAAAGTCTACGTATCAGGCTTTTGCGAACTAGGGGTTGACCGAAGCTGTGCTCCTGTCATACGAGAAGAGCATCCGCCGGAGTCTCTGCCGGCATATTAAGAAGGGGCAAGTTCGGTCGGCCGGACTTTCCCCGACCACGGCGCTTTGAAAAAGGTTCTTTCGCGATCATGATCAAACCTTGGGCGATGATAATCTGGTGTTTTCTTCTTCTAGCGCCAGAGCACAGCGAGGCTCTGGACTTGAGACGGATCCTCTACGGCACCTCGGCGTCGCCTTCCCACCTTCCCGTCTGGGTTGCAAAGGACGCGGGTTATTTTGAGAAACAAGGCCTCAATGTCGAGCCCGTGCAGATTCGCGGCGGCTCTCTGATTACGTTGGCGATCATAACGGGCGATTTGCCATTCTCCGGCGTCGGCGCGGAATCTGTGGTTGCCGCCCGCGCGGCCGGCGGGGACGTGGTATTACTGGCCTGTCCCGTCGACGCCGACCCCGTTTATCTGATTACGCGTCCTGAGATCAAATCGGCGGCAGATCTCAAAGGCCAGGCCAGCGCGGTGACGCGCTACGGCTCCACCACGCATTTCTATCTCAGGGCGGCGCTACAGCACGTCGGGCTGAATGCCGATAAAGACATGACGGTGCTACAGCTGGGGGCCGGGCCTGAGATGGTCGCAGCTCTGGAAGTCGGGCGGATTGCGGCCGCGGCCCTTACCACTCGTTACGCGATTCCCTTTTTGGAGCGCGGCTGGCCGGTGCTGGTCGATCTTAGCAACACCGATCTCGTATACCCCTCCTCATGCGTTACCAGCAGCCGCGCTTTCATCAGAGCCGAGCCAAAGACAACTGAAGATTTTCTTCGCGCCTATGTCGCCGGTATTCGGTTGATCAAAAAAGATAGAGCCTTTGCCGAAAAATCTTTTTCCAAATGGCTACGGGAAAAAGATACCAGCATCGCACAAAAGTCCGTCGCGGCGTACGCTCGCTTATTCAAGCCGGCTCCTTTTGTGCCGGACAAAGGGATTGAAAACGTCGTGAAAGATCTTATGAGAGCCCGGCCCGAATTCAAGGAATACCTGGGCTGGCCGGAACCTTTCCGCGAGAACCAACCTTTAGAGCGGGTGTTGCGGGCGAAATAGAAAGTTAATTTAGAGGTAACCCGCAACCGCGGGACACCAAAAACTGGACCGGCGGCGAGAATCTGGCATTGCTATGTGATGCCGTATTTGCGCTGAAAGTATTCATAGGCTTGTGCCAGCTCTTTTGCCTTCTGTGCGGCAGTTTGCTTGAACTCTTCGTCGAGATGGTCAATTTTATCTGGGTGATACTTGGCGAGCAAATTTCGATAGGCCCTTCGTACTTCGGAGGGGACAATCGGTTCAGCCACACCAAGGATTCTCGCATATCTCTGTTCTTCAGTTACCGTCTCCGGTTCCGCTTCCCTCTTTGATGGAGTCTCGGGTTTCATCTTGCTCGCCAAGAAGCTCACGATCCCGTAGCCACCGATGAAAGCCAGAACTATTACCGTCCATAGGAATACGTCAGAGTATTCAGCCATGGCCGGACTTAGCCTCTTCTTCTAGGGAATTTTGCCCGTATGCACATAGCGCAATGCCTCGACAATCCGGACAGTCCGCATCCACAATATTGAATTGGCTTTGACATCGCGGGCAGTAGGAAAGGCTTCCCTCGTCGCGAGGAGGGGCCGCAAACAGATTTTTCCAATGACCATTGTCCATTTGCGCCAGATATTGGACCGTGCACTCTAAAAGCGCGTTGTTATACCATTCGGTGATTTCTAACGACCTCGGTTCTGAGAGTTCATGTTTAATCGGAAACTTTAGATCACGACTATACGAAGCAACAAACTTATCCATGCCGTTGGGCCCGAGCAAAGAAGCAATCACAACTGGATCGAAGCTTGCGACCACATCTGCCGCCAGCAGATCGGCAGCCCTGATCGCTCCCGGGGGGCAAAGCGCCATTTTAACGAGGTTTGTTACGCGCTCTTCCTTAAGATCGGGATATAGTTCCTTATGGGCAAAATAATACAGCACCGATATGGGAACGGTGAGACCGATCATTATCAGGGCAATAGGGATGATAAGGTGGTTCAGGCCATAGCCCGAAAAAATCACCACAAGCGGCACAATCACGAACAGGAATAGAAAAAAAACAGAACACGCGATTCTAATTACCTTCAGTCGACCTGCTGCCGCATTAAGCCTGCGACCGGCCTGGTCGCGGGCGAACCGCCGGGCGATAAATGATCCAACCAGGCGCTTCCGTTCAACCCGCGAGATCGGAACTGCTGCATTAATCAGGTTGCAGATTGATCGGGCTTGATCGAAGCTTCCACAATTAACCGACTGGGCCTGATTGATGATTAAGGACTTACCTTCGGCGCTACAACAATTAATCTCGTCGAAGGTCAAGCACGCCGTCGATTGCTCTGTCCTGCCTCCATTCAAGGATTGTGAATTATACAAGCACAATCCGTCCGGGGAGATGGAAATTGGCGACAAGTGCGAAAGGATGACGGTTCCATACGGGCAAAGGGGGTTCAGAAGAATCAAGTTGCCATGCCCGTTCGCTATCCAGGAGCTACGAGATCCAATGGTCCATTTACAATTCCAGGACGCCACGAAGGCGACGGTCTGCTTCCCGATCCAAAGGAAACATTCCCAGAGATACAATGCACTCAGTATTACAAAGAGCGTGGCGCCGTCACCCATGCTCGCCGCTATTCAACTTTTCTCCTGCCGAATAGCTTCTTAAAAAAGGCCAGCGCCGCGAGCACGGCCACGACGCCAACTTTCCACAGCCATTTGAGCGCGCCTGATTTGACAGCCACGGCTGAAGCGCCGCCAACCACCAGGGCCGAAAGTCCATATTGCGCTATTTTGTCGCCTTGTCGGAACTCCGCGTATTTCTGCCCTTGTTTAAAATCGAACCCGACTAAAACTGTCTTGAATTTTGGCAGCGTCGCTGACAGTGTTGCTGGATCCGTCACAAGAGTCACCCTCATGACTCCACCACGTCCGAGGACGCGGGTATTATAATTAACGAGCAACCCGCCCTCGCTCTCTCCTCTAATGGCCCACTCAAGGTTATGAGTCGCCTCGTCATAATGTGGTTTTTGTTCCCATCCGACTATTCGCAGCGTAGGCCAACCGCGGCGTTGACGCTCTTTATTTGAGGCCTCTGTTCCCGCTTTCAGCGACTCTAACATCGCGTCAGAGTCCAAGGAGCTTTTCTCGTCATCACGAATATAGCCGACATCGTCGTATTCAAAGACCACGAACCACTCGAGCTTGGCTGGTGCAACAAATCCTAGCTCCCGATTTGAAACCGGGTTTCGCATGGCCTCCATAAGCAACTTTGTGTCAGCCGCGCCTGCAAAGACATAGCCACCGGGAATCTTAACTTCCGCGAGATCTCCCAAGCTCCCGACAGAGGGCCCTTGCTGCCATTTTACACGCTCGAAGGCCGAATCTTGCGTTTGCCCATAGACCGCGCCCGAGCATAGCGAGATTAATAGTGCCGTCGCCAAGTAAAGTAGACGATTCATCCTGCCTCTCCTTTTCTATTGTAAAAAGATTTGGTTCTCCCAGTAGCTAGACAAAGCCGAACAATGAATTTACAAAGTCGGAAAATTGGCAACACAAGGACAGCCGCCTTGTCAGGTAACTGTCCTTGCCGAATCCAGTATGGGATGCGAGGGCGGGTTCAGATCGAGTCTGAACAGAAGATGAGAACGGCGACGGGCTAACTTTCGTGCTGGAAAAGATTCCACCGACCTCTGACACATAACGCTGCCTCAACCGGTAATTTTCCGGGATTTTAAGTTCCCGAGCTTCAAACGGGATGCGAGTCGAGCGGCGCTGTCAGATTATCGGGGTTCTTAAAATCTTGGGCAAAAGAGGCGAGCAAGAGCGGTGCCATATGCGCATGGCGGGATTTGACCCTTTTTGGGGCGTTTAGACCGGTCAGTGACAAATCTGCGTCATTCGACATGACGCGTGATGTACTGGAATGTCAAAACCGTAGAGCGACGAGTGGCAATTCTCCACTAACGCATTTCGAGGAATTCCAGGCGGACTCCCTGCGGTCCTTCAAAGAAGCAGACCTTGCGCCCGTCGGGCAGTACCCGCTCTTCAAGTATCTTGATGCCCGCGGCCTTGATCTTCGCCACTTCACCGGCAAAGTTGTCGGTATCGATGGCGACGTGCTCGAGACCGTAAAATTGTTCTAGCTTCTGCTCTTCCAGGAAGTCCGTAACGTTGAGCTCAACCCCGTGTAAGCTGAGCCGAAAGCTAGTCCGGCCGCTCGGCGAAGTGCGCTCTGAAAGGATCTTCGCGCCGACATACTGCACATACCAGTCCACGGTCTTCCGCGGATCCGGGGTCTTCAGATGAAGGTGATTTATCTTGAACCCCATAACAACCTCCTTAGTAGAAGCGATTATTGAACTTACTCCGTGCGCACATGCCGTTGCAAGTCATTTGCTTTCGCCGGATCTCTCGTCGATGACAGGCCTCCAAGCCCGCAACCGGCTAAATATACTCGCTATTGGATCTCCCAAAGAAAAATTCTCTTATCCGACAATTTCGCTGAAACTAGTAATGACGCGGTAGCCATGATCCGGCTCGGTTAAATTACCCGGTCTCACACAGAGCAACGTCTGCATACCGGCACATTTCGCGGCATCGAGCTCCGCGGCCATGTCGGAAATGAAAAGTATTTCGGAAGCCCGCAGATGAAACTCTGCAGCGATTCGGCGATAGCTTTCCTCGGCCGTTTTCGGCCCCGTCCGAGTATCAAAATATCCGCGCAAGCAATCGGTCAGGTCCCCGACTTCCGTATGGGCAAAAAGAAGTTTTTGAGCCAACACGCTGCCTGATGAAAAAATTCGGACATCGAGATTTTTCTGTTTCCAGCGTTTCAGAGCGGGCGGCACATCTTCGAAGACTTGCGCTTTGAGTTTGCCTCCTAAATATCCCGCTTGCCAGATCTTGCCTTGCAGCGACTTTAGTCCTGTAGACTTGCGATCCCGGTCCATTAACCAGAAAACATAACAAACGATGGAGTCAATTTGCGCGCCCGGCGGCGCTTCGACCCACTCCGGCGGGACCAATTCCCGTGCCACATCCTCTCGGTGCTCTTCGCGCAGCATCGAGAGATCGCGCTGGAGTTCCTCAGAGTCCAGATTCTGCTCTAAATAATCCTTGAGATGCCCGCGCACGAATGGAAAAAGCACTTGGTGAACGAAACGGATCGGTGAGACCGTTCCTTCAATGTCCAACAGAATTCCGTGCACCGCGCTGATGGACAAATCGAATAACACAGTGCGCGCTATGCTCGCGGAGCCATATACCAGGGGCCGAAGCAAATCGGCTCGAAATTTCTCTCAACGCCGCTCTCGGTATAGTGGGGAGTCCAACCCGAGGGATTTTGGAACAGGCGGATCGCACGAATCTGCCGATCGGCGCAGAGGTCGAACCAATGCCAAATCCCTTTCGGCAATAGAAGCAAATCGCCCGGTTCGACCTCGATCGGGACCACACCGCCTTCTCGAGGCCGAATATGAAATAAGCCGTGGCCCGCGATGATGAACCGAACTTCATCCTCATCGTGCCAGTGCTCGCGATTGAACTTGGCGAGCATGAGATCAAGGCCGGGGGTCTGCGCGTTGACATCGATCACATCGGCGGTGGCGTAGCCACCAAACGCTTTGAGTTTGTCAATTTCCTTTTCATAGGCTTTGAGGATTTCTGCTGCTGGCGCATTTGCCTCGACGGGATGCTCAGGTGTCCAATACTCATAGTGAACGCCGGAGGGCTTGAGATACTGCTCGACTGATTGTCCATCAGTGAGCTTGCTATTTTCATTGATTTTCACGATCGCCATGCTTGTGAACTCCTTTTCACGCGTCAAGTCTTCCCGAGGAACGGATCTAAGGGTTCGGCTTCATCGAGTGCAGGCGGCCCACTGTCTCCAGAAGAAACTCCAAAACCTCCACATGCCGTTTCGCCTGAGCAAGGTTCGCACCCCAGGTGTAGAGACCATGCTGTCTCAAAAGGAACCCGTGTGCGTTGGGATACTCCTTTAAAATCCGCGTCACTTTTTCTGCGAGCTCGCGTATATCCTGGGAATTTTCAACAATCGGCAGTGATTCACGATGTTGATGGCTCCTTACCCCTTCAAGTCCCTTTAGCATTTCGAAGCCTTCAATCATAATTGCCCCGGCGGGGGCATGAAGACTGGAAACGATAGTGCTCCAGACAGAGTGTGTATGCAAGACTGCCCCCGCCCCACGCGAAAGGACCACGTTGATATGGAGTAACGCTTCGGCTGACGCCTTTCGGCTCGGATCGCCAGCTTCATTGATCCCAATTTCAAGGATTTGGTCAGCGTTCAATTCCCCTTTGTCCGCCCCGCTGGGAGTAATGGCAAGGCGCAAAGGTTCACGCGTGAGAACAGCGCTGAAATTTCCGCTGGTGCCAAGCGCCCAACCGCGGCCGCAAAAGCTCCGGCTGATTGCGGCAAGCTCGGCGGCAATGTCGTGATGTCCTATATTCATTCCAGGGCTAGGAGTCGTTCTTTCTCGGCATTCCCCACGCTTCCAGCACAACCTTTGCGATGTTGCGGCCGCGGAGCGCGACGACTTTCCGCCCGGTTTCCGCGCTAGCCGATTGCGGCGAGCCGAAGTAGCCGCGGCCCTGACTGAGACTCCAGTAATCCTTCGTCTCATTGCGAAACGCTTCGACGTCGTAATCGAAATTCGGTTCGAGCTCCGCGATAACGTCTTGCTTCACCAATTCGGGAAAATCGTGCAGCGCCAGGGAGGTCTCCCACTCTCCACCGTGTCCCTCCCTATCCGGACGAACACTCCGTGACAGCTCCTCAATCCCTGCGCGATGGCAGGCAGCCGTAATCGCGGGATCGCTCGTGAAGCCCGTGCAAAGGATCTGAAGAGCATCCTCTTCCATCAGTATGTCACGCGCGGCCTCCAGAGCTTTCATGTGCGCGCGGTCGCGATGGCCATTGAGAATCACCTGCCGTTTGAATCCATGTTTGGCGAGCGAGCGGCCGATGTCGACTACCAAACATTTGAGCGTGTCCGGCTCGAGCGATAGCGTCCCGGGAAAGTCAATGGCCGCTCGCGCAACACCGTAGGGAATCGTTGGCGCGATGAGGACTTCATACCCCTTCTCTTCGAGATGCCGCGCGGCGGCTTCCGCATAGGCTTCGGCAGCGAAAGAGTCCATACCGAGCGGTAAATGCGCGCCGTGCTCCTCAACGACGCCTACCGGCAGAACCACCAGCGCACGGCCGGTTTGAGCTAGGCTCCCGACCTCCGGGAAAGGAATCTCCGCTAACCGTTTCATCACCGCTCCGTAACTGCTAACCGTAATATCCCAGCCAGCCCCCATCTTTCAACCGTAAGAGGGCGCGTTGATCTATTGACGGAAGTCGGGTCAACAGGTAAGTTATCGCACAGTTAATCGCACGCACCTTCTAATCAAGTCAAAAACTAATGGAATTCATCCTGGGACAGCGCCTGGGAATAAAGAGGAGAAACATGTATCGCAGAGCAAAATATCTATTTCCGGCATTTCGACTGTTGGCACTCGGCGTGTTCCTCTTATTGGGGCAGGCGACCACGCACGGCCAGACGCTGGACGAACTTCACAAAAAAGCTCTCCCGGAAGGCGGCAAGTTGACCTTCTATGGAACGTTGGCCCAAATAAACGCCCAGATCGTGCTGCCCGCCTTCGAAAAACGCTTCCCCGGCATCAAAGTTGACCATATCGACGCAACGGCCGATAAACTGATCGCGCGGGCCATCACCGAGGTGCGCGGCGGACGTTATCTCGCGGATGTGTACCAGTTCAATTTGGAAAACCTCGGGCAGGCGAACGATCAAGGCCTGGTCGTAGACCAATTGCCGCCTGAAGCAGCGGCTTATCCCGCGAACCTGAAGGGGTCGTACTATGTGGCGACCGATCTACAGTTCATTATCGCTGCGTGGAATACGACGCTCGTCAAAAAAGAGGAGGAGCCGAAACAGTTCGAGGACTTCGTTCAGCCGAAATGGAAAAACCGGTTGATCGCAGAGCCACGAGACGTCGAACTTTTCGTTGGCCTCAAACAAAAGCATGGTAGCGAAGAAAAGGCGGTCGCCATCCTGAAACAGATCGCGGCGAACAATGTTGAGTTTCACAAGGGTCATTCAGAACTCGCCGAATTTCTGGTCGCCGGGCAGGGCGCGCTTTGCGTTACCTGCTACGCTCATCATTTTCCCATCAGGATGAAAAAAGGCGCGCCGGTCAACTTTATGCTCACAGAAGGCATCGGTAATGTGATCGCGGTGGCTCTGGCGAAAAACGCGCCGCACCCGAATACCGCGTGGCTTTGGTATCGTTGGATCACCAGCGAAGAGGGACAAAAAGCGATGGCTCTGGGTGGCCGCATCCCGGCGCATCCTAAAGTGCAGCCAACCGACAAAGTAAGACCCGAAAAGATTTATGCATTAACGGTCGCCGACTACAAAGAGTTTCCCAAATACAACAAGATTTGGAAAGAAATTTTCAAGCTCCGTTAGGCCGGTCGTTTACCTAGGCTCACACCGTTAACATCCTCTCGACAAGATCGACTCCGAAGACCACGCTCGCCGTTAGCGGGGTCATGCTGGTCATCTTTCTGTTCGCCATCGACGCGACGATCGTCAGCACGTCGATGCCGACGATTGTCGCCAAGCTCGGCGGTCTCGAGCTCTATAGTTGGGTCTTCTCCATCTACATGCTCACCTCCGCGCTGGCGACCCCGATCTTCGGTAAACTCTCGGATCTCTTCGATCGGCGCAACTTAATGCTCGCGGGTATCGCCATTTTTGTTCTCGGATCGGCTCTCTGCGGCGCGGCGCAGACCATGGAGATGATGATCTGGTTCCGGGCGATTCAAGGCCTGGGAGGCGGCGCCATCTATGCCTTGTCTTTTATCGTCGTCGGCATTCTCTATCCGGCGGAAAAGCGCGCCAAGATGCAGGGCGTGATCAGCAGTATTTGGGGAATTTCTTCAATCCTGGGCCCCCTGGCCGGCGCGGTCATCGTCGAGAATTGGAGTTGGCGCTGGATATTTTTCGTCAACCTGCCCCTCGCCGCCGCCGCATCCGGTTTGATCATGATTGGGCTGAAGGAACAAGGAACAGAACGCCGCCGACCCAAACTCGATTTGCTGGGAACGGCTACTCTCTTAATCGCGCTGTTGCTTCTGTTCTACGCACTGGCGCAAAGCGCCCACGAGCAAAGAGCCTTGAATGCAGAACTCTTGGGCCTTATCGCTCTCGGCGCGGTTTTTTTCGGGGTGTTTTTGATCGTCGAACGCCGCGCTCAGGAACCGATCATGCCGTTGGATTTATTTCATCAGAGCCTGTTCACGACCTCGTGCGCCGTTTCGACCGTCGCTTCCATGGGGGTTTTCGGAGCGATCAGCTATTTGCCGCTCTACCTCCAGGGGGTGATCGGAACCAGCGCCTCGCACGCGGGCATCACGCTCTTGTTGCTCAGCGCAGGATGGACCGCGGGCAGTCTTCTCGCCGGGCATGGCATGGATCGGTTGGGCTACCGATGGGTCAGCGCGGCCGGGATGGTGCTCCTTGCGCTCGGCTACTGTTTTTTTCTCGGGCCGACGACTCCCGTCCCCCCATCCATTGTCCTAATCAATGGTATTTTAATCGGCACCGGTATGGGTCTGGCCAATCTGACTACTCTCGTCGCCGCGCAGACCACCGTTCCAAAGCACCGCATCGGCGTAGCGACCTCGACAATTATGCTTTTTCGAACTTTCGGAGGAGCGTTTGGAATCAGCTTGATGGGAACGCTGCTGCTCGTCCAAATGCAGCAAGGTCTGGCGCAACTCGCCAGCCTTGGCGGCTCACAGCTTTCGCCGGAGTTGCGCGACAAAATCGCCAATCCACAGAACTTGCTCGAACCGGCGACACGCGCGCTCATTCCACCTGAGCTCCTGCCGCCGTTGGTCGAGACTTTGGCCGATGCTCTCTGGTACGCGTTCTTCGCGGCGTTCGTCCTGATGCTGTTGGGAATTGCGATCAGTTTATTCATGCCCCACTACGCTCCGGCTAAAAGTGCGCGACCGGATAAATAGCCGAAATGAGCCGACGGTTCTGGTTTTAGGGTTCTGGTTTTGAAAAACTCTGGAAACCAGGCTGTTCAAAAAGGGCCCAGGTACGAGGCGCGCGACAGAAATGGCATATGGCAGATAGCGTATGGCATATAAGACCGAGCCATACGCTATAAGCCATAGGCTATAAGCCAGCCGGAGCGAGACGATTGAGCGCAACGAAGTAGATGGGCCTTTTTCAACAGCCTGTTTAGAGGTGACCCTTCTCCTTGTAATATCGCTCCGCGCCCGGATGCAACGGAAAATCTAGCGGGCCGACCTCGGTGTTGCGACAGAGCTGCGACATCGGCGGAACCTCG
>DASTOD010000107.1:0-18097 GCA_035762645.1 Binatia bacterium
CTCCACTCGATTGCCGTCCGGATCCAAAAAGCTAATGGACGTGTTGCCGGCGACCTCCAAGATTTCGGGCCCGCTCACGATCGGGATCCTGCGACGCTTCAGAATCGAATAGAGCGCATCGACTTCGTCGTTGCTTTGAACATAAATGCAAAAGTGGTGCATTTTGGGTGTCCCATCGCTGCCTACTGCTTTTGCGCACTTAGGTAATTCCATCAACGCGACATCATGATGTTCGCGACCGAAACTGAGAAAGGTCATCTTGGTCCGCCGATTCCTCGCGGAGACCCTCATGCCCAGTATCGAGCGATAGAAATGCTCGGATTTTTTCAGGTTCACAACATTAAGAACAATGTGCCCCAGCACGCGGTCACGAACAGACATGGTAAAGCATTAATACGCAAGCAGGCGGAAACCTGTCAAGGAGGCGAGGCGCGCAGGAAGCAAAGGGGGTGATTGAGAAATTCTTCTCATGAAGCCCAGGCGCTATCCAGTTCTGAGCCAGTTCTACGGTGACGCCGGGGGAGTTTGTCTGTGATCAAACCTTTTCAGTTCCGCACGCGCACCGTGGGCCGCGACCGAGTTCGGGGGGCAGTTTTCCGCGAGACGGAGCGCTGAAATCGCATCGATCGGGGCATCATGAAAAATTTTCGCCTGGGCCGCATAGAAGTTGGCCTCGCATATTTGCTCGCTTCTTCTTTTCGGATCGGAGCTTTCAGCAGCCGCATACAACGCCTTTTCATCGATCTTGCCCAAATAGAAATCGATCACTGGGGCCGGCCAGCGTTGCCCCTTGAGTGTGGCCGTGTTTATGACCAGCTCTTCCATTGCCGTTTGCATGCCGCCGCTCCTGGCCTGCGCTATGTAGCGCCATAGAATCACGTACCTGTTCTGCGGCGACGTTTTCAAAGCCTGCAACGTCGCGTCCGCGCTCTGAGCAAAGCGACCAAGGTAAAAGAACAGGCGCGCGATAGCGAAATGATCCGCGGCTTTGGGTTCCAGCCGTGCGGCCGACTCATGATCGCCCAGGGCGCGATCATACTGTCCTTTCGCATGGTAAGCGCGAGCGCGATTGTTGAAGGCGAGTGCATAGTTCGGGTTTAACCGGATAGCCTCGTCATACTCCCGAATAGCGCGGTCATAATCCTGCTTTGCGCGATAAGCATTGCCACGGTTGTGGAACGCGGCGCTATAGTTCGGCCTTAGCTCGATGGCTCGATCATAGTCCTGAATTGCTCGCTCATGGTCGTTCTTGCTCTGATGCGCAAGCGCCCGGTTAAAAAATGCTACAGCATAACCCGGTGCAAGCCGGATTGCATCGCTGTAATCCTGAATCGCGCGTTCATAATCTTTCTTGTTGAGGTAAGCATTGCCACGATCGTTGAAAGCTACGGCGTAGTTGGGATTTAGTTTGATCGCCTGATTGTAGGCGTCAATTGCACCGTCATTGTCCTTCTTTTCGTAGTAGCCAAGCCCGCGCTTGTAGAACACAAAAGCGGAATCTTCAACTGTCGCGTCCTTAGGCTCCTTAGGGTTGCAGTCGACAGGATAACGTTGCCACGGATGAGAGCCTCTAAGGCCGTATACGGATGCCAGTTCCTTGCCGGCCTTTCTTAGAGCTGCACCTGCGCAGTAGCCGGCAAGATAAAGACGATTTGCCGCCGCTTCATCTGCTTCCCACTGAATCAGGACTGGCTCGGCCGAGCCCTGCCAAGACTTGTGACCTTTCTCAATGTGGCCCAGCTCATGAGCGATGAGAGCGGCAAGTCCATCGTCCGATAATCGGTCCAAATCAGCTTCCGGCAAGACAATACAACCCGAAGATGGCGGACGCGTCGGCTCTATTTTTTCGCCTTTGACCGGACAACGAAAAGCCCTTGCCCGAAGGTCGAACACTGGTAGCGCCCTGTACAGGTTGGTACGAAAGTGGGTTAATGTCATGACAAAAACTGTCGCCGCCGGGAAAGGCGCTGCGTCCACAAGTCGCTGTGTGATTTTCACCGCGCGTATGATTTCCTCGTTGTCACCAGGAATTCTTACGACTCTAGGAGTTGCTAGAGGCGGGAGATTGTCCCAGTAAACAATAGTCTCACAGCCGGAAATAAGCGATAGACAAATGCTCAAGCCTACCGGTAGGGAAATACGCGCAATGCGCTTCATGCTTGCTCTCTCCCTAACTGGCGAACGGTATCCGATGGAGTAGCATTATGTCAACTTGATCTTGACTTGCGGCAGCGCTGAACAGCTCCCCGCGCTTGGCGGGGACTGGAAGGGTGAAGTAATGGAGCGATGCTCTTAGAACCCAACACTCCAGTGCTCCGATGCTCCAACACTCCAGTTGTTTTATGCTGGTGCGAGTTCGGGGTCGAGCGGATAGTTGGACAGGATTTCAACCCCATTATCCGTGACGCGTAGCAGATGCTCCAGCTTGACCGGGTTGTGGTTGATCTCCAGGGCAATCACCATGTTCTCTTCCAGCGCCACGCCGTACTCTTCCGGATCTCCGCCGCGGAGCCACGGCGCTTCATAAATGCACAATCCTACCCCATGAAATCCATCGAGCCCGGGAAGCCTCGACGAGCTGTGCCCGCCAAAGCGCGCGAAGAACTCTGTACACGGTCCCGGCTTGATGAGCGTCAACGCTTCCTGCAGGCTTTCATAAGCCTCGCGATAACGCGCGCGGCTCTCGGCTGTGGGTTTGCCGCGGCTGTAGGTCCGGGCGAAATCACTGTAGTATCCGCCTGGACCCGCGACCGTCGCATCGCAGATGACTAAATCGCCCTCCATCACAATCAAATCCGCCCCCATGGGCTCGGTGTGCGGGCGCGCCTCTTTTGAAGAGTCGTAGATGGAAACGAACTCGCTTCCCGCCTCGAATCCTTGATCGAGCAAGTAGTCCAACATGATGCGGCTCAATCGGTCTTCGGGCACGTCGGATTCGTGCAGCGCCTGTCGAACGAGGTCGTAGCCGCGCTCTTTGGTTCGCGTGGTCCAGCGGATGAGCTGCAGCTCGTCAACGGTCTTGACCGCGCGCGCCCGGTTCAACGCGCGCCAGCCGTCGACCAAATGAATTCCGTCCTCCTTCAGTGCTTCGACGGCCTCCAAATTAAGACTGTCTACGCCCACCGGCTCGCCCGAAATCCCCAGCTCTTTCAGTCCAGCCAAAGCCTGCGTGACGAAGTCCCGCGTCGCGACAGCCGGACGCATAGCGAACATATAGGCGTCAAAGCGCGGCATCTCCCCCCGCTTTCTTGCCGTCTCTCTCTGACAGATCAACGGCGATCCACTCGCCGGGACCAACACAAACCGCTGAATCGCCGTCGCTCGAAGGTTTAGCATGAACACTGAATTGGTCGCATACCGGATATTCTGATGGTCGGTGAGCAGCATCGCGCCCAGGCCCCGTTGCTTCATGGCGTGCTGCAGCCGCGCCAACCTTTGGCTCGCCAACCGCTCCATATCCACCCCAAACGGGGTCAGGTCCGTATGAAACATGATGCTCCTCCGCGCCTACCTATTACTATCCCGCGACGAATTTTCCAATCACCGGAGTGTCAAGCATTTTGGTTACACACCCGGTCCGTATTTTTGATGCTAGCCGTCAAGATCGAAGGCTGGCATACTGAGCTCCTGCGCGATCAAGGGAGCGCGGACTTGAAGATACGGCATGTCACAGCTGCGGTTCTGGCATTGGGTGTCGTGCTTTTAGCATGGGCCTTTTGGTTAGAGCCCGCGAGTCTCTTCAACGAGGACCATGAACTTTTTATACCGAATTGGCCGCCTTCTTGTGACGCCATGCGCGTCGCAGTGTTGGCTGATCTACACATCGGCTCCCCGTTCAACCAACTTGGCAAACTAGATCGAATCATCGCGTCTGCTCATGCGGCCAAACCCGATATCATTTTGCTGGCGGGAGATTACGTTATCCACGGCGTCCCGGGTGGGAATTTCACCCCGCCCGAGGACATCGCTAAACGATTAGCGGCTCTATCCGCGCCCCTGGGTGTCTATGCCGTGCTGGGAAATCATGATTGGTGGCTGGGTGCTAAACGAGTCCGCCGCTCCTTCGAAGCCGTTGGCATCTCGGTGCTCGAAGATGCTTCTATCCCCATTCGGTCAGGTAAATGTAGGTTCTGGCTTACCGGGATCAGCGACTACTGGGAAGGAAAACATGATGCGGCTCAGGCCCTGCGGACTGTTCCTGCAGATGCGGCTGTTCTGGCCTTCACGCACAACCCGGACGTTTTTCCCGAACTGCCGTCGCGTGTCACGCTGACGATTGCCGGCCATACGCATGGAGGACAGGTCTATATCCCTTTCATCGGTCGCCCCGTCGTACCGTCTAAATTTGGGGAGCGTTACGCCATTGGACACGTGGTCGAAGGCGAACGCCATTTGTTTGTCAGCCCCGGATTGGGAACCAGCATTTTCCCTGTCCGATTCCTTGTACCGCCGGAGATCTCGTTAGTCATCATCCGCTCAAAACCGCCGGCTAAAAAGTAACAAGCCGATGCAATTTCCGTCTTGTCTCTCAGCCGGTGGACTCCTTCATCTGATATCTGCCCTCACCGTCTTGCGCGATCTTCCCCTCTCCCTGGAGCTTCCCAACAGCCGCAGCGATCGTGCGATACTCGGCTCTGGGGAGCAACGCCAAGAGATCGGCAAAAAAGCGGTGGGACTTCTCCAATGCCGCAAGAATTCTTTCAGCTACAGCGTCGATGCTCTCAGCGGGTTTTACCTCAGCGGGTTTTCTCGCGGCTTCTTCGACAGCGCCAAGGTAATCTTTCAGATCAACTTTGCCCTCATTGAAGTAAACAATCCGGTTGTAGCGGTTGCGTGGGACGTCCTCCGGGATAGTCGCGTCGATACCCATTTTCGCTGTGGTCGGAATCGTGCCCATCTTCGGCGGCGGCAGCGACGGATCGAGCGGTTTGGACCGGGCGTTGGAAACAATCAGCACGTCGCGGTCGGCCTGAACCCGCGTCGCCACGGCCCACTCGACATCGGTCGGATCGAAAACATCGATGTCATCGTCCGTAACGATGACATGCTTGATATCGGCAATCGCGAGCAGCGCCAGGATGGCGTTTTTGCCATCGCCCGGCTGCTTTTTGATGGCCGCGACGATGTGCCAGTGACAGCAGCCTCCCGGCGTGACATTGATCGCGGTCGCTTGAACGCCGGCTTCCTGGAGTACGCGCCACGCCGCCGCTTCGTAAATCGGCGCGCTCATCCAAATGTTTTCCCACGGCATATGAAGCGCATAATAGATCGCGTCCTTGCGGTGCATGACGGATTTGATCCGCACGCGGGGATTCATATGGATGCCGCCCATGAGACGGTTGAACTCGCAGAACGGTCCTTCGGTATGGACCCAGCCCTCCGGCAAAATGTCCCCTTCCAGGACGATCTCCGCATCGGCGATGCACGGAACCGGAACCGTCTCGCCGTCCGTTAACTGAAGCGGCGCGCCGCGCAGGCCGCCCGCAAAGGTGAGTTCGTTTACTCCCAGCCCGGCCTTGAATGTCGAGGCCAGCAATTCGTAAGGATGAGTGCCAATGGAAACCGATATGGGCAGAGGTTTCTTTTTCTGCAACGCCTTCTCCGCAAACTTCCGCAAATTATTGGGCGTGACGATGTCGATGCCCGTAACGTTTCGCTCCTTGAGCATCATCCGGTAGATCCCGGCATTGAAACCAAACTCCGCATCTTCGGCGATGACCACGCCCGCTGTGATCATCGGACCGCCATCCATGACCGAGAAGACCGGAACGGGCAATTGATAGAGATCGATTTTATTTCTCGTGAGGATGACCTCTTTGACCGGAGCTCTTTTGACCCGCTTAGGTTTGATGGGATGGTCCATGGCCGCCCGAAGCTTCGCCACGATTTGTTCGTACGCTGCGCCCATTCCAAGCGCCAGGCGATTGCGTGACTGGAGCAATCCCGACGCGACCGGCATGGAGTAGCCTCGCACATTCGTAAACAGCAAGGCCTTGGCCGACTGCGGCACCAAGGCGGCCAAATCGCGCAGATCCGTCGCCTTGGAGATTATAGTCAGCTCGTTGTTTTTCTGCAGAGTATCCAGGTACCCTCTAAAATTGGCAGCCATCATTTGCTCCTCTCGGATGTAAAACCTAAACCATGGATGAAAAATCCTGTCAATTGTGGCCGCACCGGTTCGAATTTCAAGGAAGCTATGCTATAGGATTTTGTGTAAGTGATGCGGGCGTACGCCAACGGTAGTTATTCGCGTTCAACCCGAGACACGGAACCCGAGACCCGAAACAGAATTTTCAGCAGCCCGAGAGGGAACGACAATCATGGGTAGCTTTGGACTGACATTGGCGAACCGCGGAGTGATCATCGGCGCCGTGACCGTTCCTGAACTTTTTGACATGGCCAAGCGCGGCGAGGATTCCGGCGCTTTCGACGCCGTTTGGGTGGGCGATAGTTTGCTCGCGAAGCCGCGACTGGAATCGATCACTTTACTCTCCGCGCTGGCCGCAGTTACCAAGAAAGTTCGCTTAGCGGTCGGTTGCATGGCGACATTTCCGCAACGCCATCCGGCTCTCTTGGCCCAGCAGTGGGCCAGTCTCGATGTCATCTCCGGCGGCCGGGCGTGGCTGGCGGTCTGCTTGGGAGGACCGAACGAGCAGAGTCCGGCCCAGGCGCTCGAACATCGGGTCATGGGGATCAAAGATACCGAACGCGTGGCTCGGCTCGAGGAGGGCATAACGATTCTCCGCAAGCTCTTCAATGAAGAAAAGGCGTCGCACCAGGGCCGGTTCTATGAGTTTGAAGGCGTTACGCTCCAGCCGCGACCTGTGCAGACTCCGATGCCGATCTGGATCGCCAGCAACCCTACGGGCCTCACCTGGAAAGACGGCGCCAGCGCGCCTGACGCCGCGATCGAGCGCGGCCTGAGAAGGGTTGCACGATTCGCCGACGGTTGGATGACCAACAAAGTGACTCCACAAGAATTCAAATCACAATGGTCGCGGGTTCTCGCGATGGCCCGCGAACAAGGCCGCGACCCAGCGAAGATCGGCAGCGCTCTTTACCACAACATCAATATCAACGAAGACCGAAAGGCGGCCCTCGACGAGAGCAAGGCTTTTCTCGACAAGTATTACACTTCCAACTTCAGCATGAAGTTTGTCGAAGGCTTCACGACCGCCGGCAGTCCGAAACAGTGTATCGAAGAGCTGAAGAGCTATTTTGACGCAGGGTTGGAGCACATCACGTTGCGCATGACATCGTGGAACCAGACCGGCCACCTCCAGCGTTTCCTGCACGAAGTCGTGCCGGCGTTTCAGTGACGGTTTTGAATGATCAAGGGTATCGATCACATTGTTATAGTCGTCAACGATCTCGACGAAGCGGCGCGAGACTACGAGGCATTAGGATTTACGGTTGTTCCCGGCGGCAAACATCCCGTGGGCAGCCATAATGCCCTCGTTGCATTCGCCGACGGTTCTTACATCGAAATCATCGCCTTTTATCGCGAGGCGGCGGACCATCGTTGGTGGGAGCCGTTGCGTAAAGGTGAGCGGCTGGTGGATTACTGCTTGCAGACCGATGATCTGAGAGGCGACACAAAAACACTCCGGGAGGGCGGAGTTGACATCCATGACCCCGTCCCGTGGGCAAGAACCCGGCCAGATGGATACGAGCTCAAATGGCTGCTGTCGCTCGCCAGCGGAGACGACCGAGGAGTGGCGCCGTTTCTGATCGAGGACATCACGTCGCGAGCAGAACGGATCCCCCAAACTTTCAATCACGCGAACGGCGCTATGGGCATCAACACGGTAACGGTGGCGATAAGGGACCTCGCCAGACTTCGCCGCTGGACCACCGGCCTGCTTGGAGACGGCAAAGCCATTGATTCAAATTCTCTACGCGCGACCGGCCTGCGCTACAGAATCGGACCCCATTCGCTCGACTTTTTAATGCCGCTCGATTCGCAAAGCCTGTTAGCCGAATGGATGCGGGCCTACGGCCCTTCTCCCTTTGCCGCGAGCCTGCGGGCGCCTGCGGCAATCACACTGGACCCAAACCTGACACACGGCGCTAACCTGATTCCTTATCTATAGCAGGCTGCTGAAAAGACGCATCCCTGCTAATGCTGGATCGTGGCATCGATGGTGGACGCATCAAGAGGCGGGGTGAGGCAAAAGTTCTTCTACGGCTGGTACATTGTCGGTGTCGGTTTTCTTGCCAACGTCGCTTCCGCATTTAGCCTTGCCAGTACCCTCAGCGTCTTTCTCAAACCCTTAACCGAAGATTTAGCGGTTTCTCGCGGTGTCTTTTCGTTACTCCGTTCGGGCGAAGGCCTCATCGGCGCCTGCATGGCGCCGCTGATCGGAGGCTGGGTCGATCGTTTTGGCGGCCGTTGGATGATGGCGTGCGGGGCCGTGACGGTGGCCATCGGATACTTTCTTCTGAGCCAGGTAGAGAATTTTTGGCAGTTCATGTTGGTACGCTGGACGCTGGTCACGGTCGGCGACGCGTTTATGGGCTACATGGTCATCAATCTCGCGATCGCCCATTGGTTTTTTCACCGCCGCGGGCGTGCTCTTGCCTTTTCAAGCATGGGCATTGGCTTCGCTAAAGTGGGAATGCCAATCGTGGCAGCGACACTGATACTGTGGATCGGGTGGCGCCAGACCTGGACGATGTTCGGTCTGGCCACATTAGCCCTGGTCGTTGGTCCCGCACTGCTGTTCGTCCGGCGCGCACCGGAGGAGATGGGACTGCAGCCCGACGGCGGCAGCGCGCCCGTGGGTGACCGCGGTCCGGCCCCGGGGAAAGCTAACGCTTCCGTTAATCCGGAAAGCGCCGATGAAGAAGTCGTTTGGACGCGTGGCGAGGCCGCACGCACTCGTGCCTTTTGGCTGTTGGTCACTATATTCGGTGTCTCCAGCGTCGGCGTTACCGGATTAAACCTGCATGTCTTTGCTTATGTGAGCGACCTGGGACATCCGGAGGTGATCGCCGCAACGGTCATGAGCGTCATCGCATCGATGCAGCTCGCTTCGCCGTTGGCCTGGGGATTTCTCGCCGAGCGAATACCGCTTCGCATCCTGACAACGCTCAAATTTTTAGTCCAAGGGAGCGGCTTGGGTTTGGCGATCTCAACGGAAGATATCTTTTTACTTTACGCCGGATTTTTTCTTTACGGCATGGGACTGGGCGGGAGTATGGTCCTGCCAGAGATCCTCTGGGCGAATTACTTTGGCCGGCGCTCGTTAGGCAAAGTGCGCGGTCTAGGACTGCTTCTCACGCACGGCCTGGCTGCGATCGGACCACCATTCTTCGGTTTTCTATTTGACCTGACCCGGGGTTACGGGCTTTCGTTTGCGATCTTCGGTGCCGTGTTGATCCTTTCGGCTTTCCTGAGTCTGATGTTAGAGCCACCCACGAAACCGGTAGTCCGCCGCTAGCCGAATTTCGATGTTCCCCCTCCTTCATATTCCCCGCGACGCGGCGCGTCGCGGGGGATGACATCTGAGGCCTTCCGGCGGCGCATAAAATGCCGACGCGAGCGCAGTGCTAGCGATGCAGGGCCAGAAAGGCAAAGACTTTCGCCGCATTGAAGACGCTGTGGAGCGGCACCAAATCGTGATCGGTATGCTGGAAGCGGACATGGCGGGCGCCGTAGTTGATTGCCTGAATACCTCGAGCACTAAAAAACCCGGTGTCGTTCGCCGCGGTGGAAAAACTGTACGCAGGTTGTTGGCCCAGCATCGTACGAATAGCGCTTTCCAGAGCCTGCACGATTTCGGCGTCTTTTGCCACTTCGCTGGGGTGCATAAAATCCCGCGCCTGAACTTCAATTTCAAACGGCTCGATTTTCCCGATCGCGTCCACCATTTGCCGGACGGCGTTGGCGGGATCATCGCCGGGCAGCAGACGCCGATCGAACATGATCCGGCACTCGCTCTGAATTGTGTGCGTCGCCTTGGGAAAACTTTCAATTGCGTTCGGCGCCAAGGTGACCTTGCCCAACTCTGGATGAGACTTCGTCTCAGGATAGGGCATCAACGGCTTTAATTTCTCCAGCACTTTCATTGCGCCTTCGATGGCGTTGATCCCTTCCCAGGGACGGCTGCTGTGCGCCTGTTTGCCGCGCACGATCACCAGCACATCAACACGTCCTTTGTTCCCGAGCTGGATTTCAGGCGGGCCGTCGATAATACACCAGTCCGCTTCGACCTTTCCTTGATCAAGGACGTAAACGAGCGAGTCGTGCCGGCCGGTTTCACCCGCCGTGCTTACTACAAAATGCAAGTCGCTGGGTAACTCACCCCTGATCGCGCCGATGAATTTAATGGCCGCTATCATCGCCGCCAGGCTGCCCTTCTGCTCGCACGCGCCGCGCCCCCAGACACATTCGCCCTCGAGTTTGTACGGCGTGCCGTCGACGATCTCTCCGGAATAGGGGTTCACCATCGTGCTGGGCGCCGCGCACATGGCGTAACCAACGAGGATCAAGCGCTCGCTTCGCGCGCGGCCTTTAACGTGAAGAATCAGATTTCCCATCTTATCGATAACCGGTTTGAGGCCGGAGTGTTCCAACTCCGGCTTGACGGTATCGCGGATCAGCGCGAGCACCTGCGGTTCGCTTTCGAGCAATTCGGTCTGCGGGCTGGCGTGCTGAACCAGTTTGACCGTTAAGCGCTTGACCTCTTCGTAAGAGAGGTTCTTTTCGATTAACTTCTTAGCCGTCCCCGCATCCATCCCCATTGCCTCTGTGCCTGTCTATTTGCCTGTTTCTATTGCCTACTTGTCACCTACTCCCTACCGCCTGTCACCTTCTTTTAACCTATTGCGTGATGCCTACTGCCTGTTGATTTATCAGTGTCCCTCGATGGAGCCGCCAACATTGCCGATCTTGCGGGCCATCAAGATCAAAGCGATGCAGATCACACTGATGATCAAGCCTAGTGAGCACATGGGTCCCAAGTTGCCGTCGATATAAAAATGGTACAGTAGCGGCCCGACCGGTTCGGCTCCAGGAGAATAGAGAAATACCGAAGTGCTGAATTCGCGCAAAAAGATCGTTGCGAGAATGATCCAGCCAGCGACAAACCCAGGGCTGAGCAACGGCAGCAGGATGCGTCGAAAAGTTGTCAGAAAACTCGCTCCGCAGGCCATCGAGGCTTGCGGCAGATCATCATGCAACTGCACGATCGTACTGGTCATCGTGCGCAAGCCATAGGGTAGAAAACGGGTAATATAGGCGATTAGAAGGATCCATAGCGTGCCATAGATCGGCAGAGGCATGTAGACATAAGTCCAGAGTAAGCCGATCGCTAACGCGGTCCCGGGGAATGCCCATGGAATAAACGTTAAGGCTTCGATCACGCCGCGTCCTGCTACCTTGCTCTTCGCTGTCACCCAGGCGGTCAGCGCTGCCAGCACCATGCATATCGTCGCGCCGCCTACCGCCAGAGCCAAGCTGTTCAACAAGGCGCGGTAAGTTCGATCATCGGCCACATTGGACCGGTAATTATCGAGCGTCAACAGTTCCCAAGTTTCCGCGCCCGGCACGTGAACGTAGGTCACGAATGAGACATAAATCAGCACCGAAAACGGCAAGATGACTATCAGGGTCAGGATCAGTCCTGCCGTCGCGGCAGCCACGTAACGCCATTTTCCCAAGTCGATGATCGTGGGCCGGTAGCCGCGCCCCGTTACCGTGACGTAACGCTCGGAACGCTTGGTCAGCCGACGATAAAAATAAACGAAGAGCATCGTGATCATCAGCAAGGACACGGCGTAGGCGGCAGCCAGGTTTTGATTTGGCGGGAATGAGCCAATGGCCTCTCGATAGATTTTGGTCGTAAAGACTTCGATGCGGGCCGGCAGGGCAATGATTGCCGGCGTGTCGAAACTTTCGATCGCGCGGATGAAATTGAGCATGAAGGCCGCGAGCAGGGCAGGCCGCACGATCGGAAAAGTGATGCGCCAGGCCACTTGAAGGTTCGTCGATCCCGCCACTCTGGCTGACTCTTCGAGCGCCGGATCCATCGAGTAGAGCGCCGCCGAAATCAGCAAAAAGGCCAAGGGTGTGGTGATCAAGGCTTCAACAAAAACCATGCCGCCGAGCGAATAAATGTCGAGCGGCGCTTCTTCGAGGCGAAATAACTCCATCAAGAAGCGGTTGATCAATCCCGTCCGCGGGCTGAGTAGCACCGTCCATGCTACGGCGAGCATCACCGGCGGAAGTATGTTGGGCACGATCGCGGTGATCTCGAATACCCGCCGAAAGGGCGCGTTGGTGCGAATCGAGATCCACGCCAGTGTTCCCGCCAGGAAAGTCGCGACCAAGGCGGAGCCGCTGGAAAAGATGAACGAATTAAAAAACAGCTGATAGGTCACCGGATCGGTGTAAGCGTGGATATAATGAGCGAGCGTGAAGTCGCCTTTCACGCCCAGCGCGGTCGTGCGGAAGCTGCCGTAGAAAAGCATCAGCGTGGGCGAAAGACTCAGGTAGGCAATAACCATCCCGACGACGGTGACCACCGCGATATCGGGATTTTGCCAAAACGCTCGCAGCGGGCGCTCAAAGAGCCGGCTCGAGGCGCCGGCACCGGCTAAAGTCGTGTCTTTCACTACGCTCACAGAAACACAAAGAGGACCGGCCCTGCGCCACTCGTCACGGAGGCCAGCCCTCTTTGGCGTGATGCTTCAGGAAATACTCAGGAATCTAATTAATTAAAGAATATTGCGCGAAACGTGTTCGTCATCAATTTCTTGAATTCTTCCTCCGAGGGATTTTCCATGAACAACATATTGGGAGCGACCTTCTCCGCATCCTTGATCGGAGGGTAGAGTCCGGGATACAGGACGAACTCCCCTTCTTCAGCCGTCAGCTTTTGCCCCTCCGCCGAAGTGACGAACTCGAGATAGAGCTTGCCCGCGTTTGGATGAACGGCCTTAGCGCTCAAGCTCATATAGTTCGGATCGCTTAGATATTTGTCCATCAACACGTAGCTCACCGGGCCTTTGTATTGCTTGACGTATTTGATGTACGTGATACCGACCGGAGCTTCGCCTTTGATGATAGTGGTCGTCACCGGCGCCAGCGATTCGACGAGCAATGGTTTTTGATTGGCCAGCCCCTTGACCAGGTCCAACCATTTTTCGCCCTTTAATTCTCTCAGGTTCCACAAGAATTGCGCCGTAGTGGTATGTCGGGTTGGATCCGGCATCGTGAGCCTACCTTTCCACTTGGGATGCAAAAGATCATCGAAAGTTTTCGGCAGGTCCGCGGGTTTGACCATGGTCGTGTTGTAAAGAATGCTGATCGGCAGCACCCGCCATGGCGTGATCATGCCGTCTTTTTCTTTAAACTTTGCCGGAAACTTCTCCGATGAAGGCGGAATGAATTTCTGGAAAAGCCCTTCGTCGCGCATGATCAACTGAACGCCGCGATTGCCTTCAACGATGTCGAAGCCGGGCTTTCCCGCGCGCCATTCCGTCAACGCGCGTTCCGAGACCTTAGTCGACGAACCGCGCCAGTAATCCACCTGAATGCCGTATTTCTTTTCAAATGCGGCATGGAGCGGCTTCATGGCCTGCGGTACTTGGGCTCCATAGACGATGACTTTGCCGTCCTTTTTGGCGGCGTCCACGTTGACGGTTTGGGCGAATACGTTCGCACGCGGCGTCAAACCGAACGCAACGGCCACGGCCAAGACTATAAAGGAGTATTTGATTTTCCTATTCACAACTTCTCCTTTCGGTGAAAATACTTCACCGTATAAACTGAAGTGGCTCAAGTCAAGATCGTTCCTACGAGTACCGCAGCCACTCTCGTGCACGGCTCATCGTCAGGGGAATTCGACCCGCGTGGCTGAACGTCCGATCGGTTCCCGTTAATCCACGAACTCAACCAGCCATCTCTCGGGCCATGCGCACGACTCGCAGCCGGGCTTCTTGCGTGCCCATCGGCAGAAGAATGGGTAGATTCAAGCCGCCGTTGATGAACTGTTCTAACTGTCCGGGACATTCACCAGGCGTGCCGGCGACGGAATGAAAACCCACCACCTCATCGCTGATTAGTTGCTTCGCAGCCTCCCAATCACGCTTTTCCACTGCCGCCGCTAGCGCCTCCTGATCCACCGTGCCACCGCCCATGCGAATATTTTCCGCGTGGTGGGCATTGCGAAAGATATAAGCCAGAAACATCTTGCTGGCATCGATCGCCTCGCGCCGGTCCTCGGCCACGGCCGTCGTAATGAAGCCGGCGACATCGCGTTCGGCGAGAGATTTCCCGCCGCGCTCCGCTCCGTTTTTTATCTCAGCTACGCAACCGGCGATATAGCCGGGAGCGCAGCCGGCGGAGAGTAGAACCCCATCGCCGATTTCGCCGGCAAGCTGAAGCATGCGCGGACGGACCGCGGTGACATACATGGGAATGGGTCTGGACGGGACGAAGCCCATTTTCGCGCCGTTTATCTTGAACATTTCTCCCCGGAAGTTAACGGTGTCTCCGCTGAGAAATCGCCGCAGGATCTCGACGTACTCGCGCATCGTCTTGAGCGGCCGGGGAGACTCCATTCCCGCTTCCCTCAACGCCGCGGCATTGCCCGTACCAGGACTCGCAATCACCCGGCCCGACGCGAACTCTTCCATCGTCGCAATCGCCATGGCGGAAATAATCGGGTGGCGCGAGTAAGGGCTCATGGGAGCCGGAGCCACCTTGATCTTTGTGGTTGATGCGAGCAGAGCCATGGACGACGTGAGCGAGTCTCTGAAACAAAGATGGTCGGACATCCAGATCGACTCCATGCCCGTCGCATCGGCCAAACGGGCAAGCTCGATCATCTCATGAATCGAATAGAAGCCGTCGAAGCAGAGTCCGAGACGCATAGTCACCTCCAAACATGGAGTGCTGGAGTACCGGAGTGATGGAGTATTGGGCGGTTCAATTCGGTGATCCCTGCTTCTCATCGAAAGCCGTTTTGTACGATGTCGCGTAAATCGGCCGCGCTGCTTTCCGCCAAACCCATTTTCTCCAGCGTCAGACCTTCTTTCCGATAGTCCGTTCCACTGGCGGCCGAGGCGAGTGTCACCAGCGCGTCAATCACTGGAGTGCTTATCCCCAGCAATCGCCCAATCTCCGACATCGGAACGAGTCCATAGCCCACATCCTCCTTGAGGTAACGATGATCGAGCGACGGCGGGGATTTGATGGTGCGATTGGGCTCGCTCTCGTGGATCGCCCGGTATACCGAAGCGCTCTCCGACGTGAGCCCCGACCGATGGAAGATATCGACAAACCGCTGGGGAACGAGTCCCAAACGCTTAACGATCTCCAACCGCTCGTTGTCGACCGCCTCGATCCACGAGGCGATCGCGGGAGTGATCCCCTCGCGATAATACAAGAAATCGCCGCCGGTTTTCTCGATCCAGCCGGCATTGCCCAGCATACCCGCCGGGTGCATGATGGCATTGATGTTGGAAAAACCAGTCTCCAGCACATTCGCCGCCGGGACTATATTGGAAAAAATGTCGCGAATTTCACTGATGGCAGCGGCGGTATCCTTGCTGGGAAACGCCGCGCAACCGAGATGCGTCGTGCGGCGATAGACCTCGACCTGCGCCGGCCGCGGCATGCGACAAATATACGTAAGCGTCACGGTCTCGCACAGCTGCGCCGAAAATTTGCAGCCGGCATCTCGTAAGCTCTTGGCGAAATGCAGTGACCCACCCGTATGGCCGGGATTGAGAAGAATGCGTTGACTTTCGCGCAGGTGCGGCGCCAGGCTCTCGGCCAAATATTCGTGGGCGACCGCAGGCGCCGCGATAATGATCAGGTCTGCGCCCTGAACTACGCCGGTAATGAGCGGGCTCACGAAGAAGAGGCCGGCAAATTTTTCTTCGCCGGCTTCCATCAATGTGATTCCACCGCTCTTCAGAATCGGCAGCAAGGTGCTCTCTGACCGTGAAAAGAGCCGGACTTCATAGCCTCGAAGGCTGAGATCCGCAGCGGCAGCGCAGCCGCCGTTCCCCGCGCCCAAAACCGCGATTTTGCGAATGGCCATAGACCCGAGTTCCTACGAATCGAGCCGGTAACGTTGCAGCTTGTCTTCGTCCAACTCAATCCCTAATCCGGGCTTGAAAGGGACCAGAATGTCACCGTCGGCAAAATCGAACGCTTCGGTAATAATGTCGTCTTGATAGTAAATCCCGGCGATCCCCGTTTTGCCTTTGCCGTTGGGGGTCGATACCGGCACGACGCAACCATAACTAACGACGGCGGTCGAGGCCGCCAGGTGGATGTTCGCGGCGTTGCCCACTCCGGTCTCAACGGAGCCGTTTACATTGCACGGAAGACCCGCCGCTTCGGCCACCGCGGCCATTTTCTTTGCTTTGAACATGCCGCCCGGCTTGGTCGTGTAGATGGAAATGATATCCGCCGCCTTCCTCTGCGCAATTTCCAGGACATCCTGCGGCGTCCAGGCGCTCTCGTCGGCCATGATTGGCGTATCGACGCGGCGGGCCACCTGGGCCATCTGGGTGATGCCCTCGACCGGCTGCTCCATATAGAGAAGACCGTACTCCTCCATAGCCCTGATGATGTTAACGGCGGCCTTAACTGTGGGATACGCTTGGTTGGCGTCGACACAAATATTCAAATCCGAGCCAATCGCCTGCCTGATTTGTTTCACCAACTCAATGTCGCGCTTTTGATCTACGCCGCCTTTGAGTTTGATGGTTTTCACTCCTTCCGATTTTGCCTGCAGCGCTTCCTCCACGGCTTTGTCAATTTCCATCAGGCCAAGACTGTGCGCGATCGGAACGCGTTCCCGAAACAAGCCCCCAAGCAACTGATAGGCGGGCACGTTCAACGCCTTGCCGACGACGTCGTATAGGGCGGCATCGATGGCTGCTTTGCAGTACGGGTAGCCCTTTACAGCCTTGTCCATTACGTTATGAATTGCTTCGAACCTGCGCGGATCTTGGCCCTTCAATGCAGGCGCTAAAATATCGTTAATGATATGAACCGTCGTCTGCGGCGTTTCACCGAAATACTTGCCGTGATCGCCGCCCCAATCCTTAAGCACCGGGGCTTCGCCGAGGCCGATCAGGCCCTGATCCGTATGCAACTTGAGGATGACGTATACGCCGATGGACGTGGTCAGGCTGGCCCACTGATGCACTCGCCGCGTGGGCAGGCGAATGGGTATCGTCTCGATTTGCGTGATCTTCATCGTGCGTTCTCTTGGTACCCTCTCTTTCTCTGCAAAAGGGGAGAAAAAAACTCTTGCAGGCTGCTCAAAAAGATCCAGAGGCGAGGCGCGCGACGATCGAAGAGCGGAGGCGTACTCTTGTTGTACGTTGACGCGAAATCGATCGAGCGGAACGAAGCATATGGATCTTTTTCAGCAGCCTGCTAGCCGACTCGGAGCAACTCGTCTGTCGGCGTGCAATCCGACAGCAGCTCACAACCGTTCCGGGTCACGCAAAACATGTCTTTGTTCTGCATACCGAACCGCCCCGGAATATACACCAGCGGCTCGAACGCTCCCGTCATCCCCTCCTCTAATATCTCATTGCCGTAGCGTCCCATGTAGGGTTCTTCATGAAGGTGAAGTCCGATGCCGTGACCGACGAAGCTAATGGGCTCGAATCCTAACTCGCTAAACTTTTTTAGAAATTCTTGATAAATCTCCTTGCACCGTGCCCCCGGCTTGATCAAATCCATTACGAGATACTTACAGTCGATCAGATTGGCCCAGATTTTTTCCTGTTCTGAACTGGCCTTTCCCACCACGGCGGTGCGGCAGACTCCGGCGAGGTATCCCTGCTTCTGGCCGAAAATCTCCATACGGATCAAATCGCCTGGTTGCAACTTGCGCTCCGTCGGGCCGACGTTAGGAAATTGGCTTCTCTCCCCCGACGCAATGATCATCAGCTTGTAACTTTCCGCCCCGCCGGCGAAAAGCGCGCGAAGCAAATGGCCGGCAAGATCCAGCTCGGTCATGCCGGCCCGGGATTGCCGCAGCGCATCGCCGATCGCCTTGTCCGTAACCTTGCTGAGTGAGCGGAGCAAACTCAACTCATTAGCGGTTTTGACCTGGCG
>DASTOD010000108.1:0-2327 GCA_035762645.1 Binatia bacterium
CTTCAGCAAATGACTGCCTCCCGAACGGTTCTCGCTACGCCGCTGCTTCGTCAAGCTGAAGCTATTGGAGCTATCGTGGTCCGCCGGCAGGAGGTTCGGCCTTTTACCGAAAAACAAATCACTCTTCTCAAAACCTTCGCCGACCAGGCGGTGATTGCGATCGAGAACGTGCGATTGTTCAGGGAGATCCAGGAACGCAACGCAGAGTTGCGCGAGGCCCTGGAGCATCAGACGGCAACGGCCGAGGTGCTCGGCATCATCAGCCGGTCGCCTACCGAGGTGCAGCCGGTCCTGGATGCCATCGTCAAGAGCGCAGCAAAAGTCTGTGGAATTGATGACGTGGTGCTGCGGCTCCGCGATGGTAACACTATGGTCCCGCGGGCTCATTTTGGTTCCATACCCCTTGGCCCGGTGATTTCTATTGACGAGCCACAGGTCCGCTGGGTGCGCGAGCATGGCACGCTTCACGTTCCCGATGTCCGCGCGCAAAACGATTTCCCAACACTGGGCGCTGGCAGCGGCTCTCGGACTATTTTACTCGTTCCCCTTCGCCAGCAAGGGGACCACATTGGATCACTGAACGCGCGCCGCACCGAGGTGCGCCCCTTTACCCCTGCACAGATTAAGCTCCTCGAAACATTCGCGGATCAGGCCGTCATTGCGATCGAAAACGTACGGTTGTTCCAAGAACTCAAGGAGTCGTTGGAACAGCAAACCGCGACGAGTGAAATCCTGGGCGTGATCGCGAGCTCGCCGACGGACATTCAGCCGGTATTGGATGTTATAGCCGAGAATGCCGGGCGGCTCTGCGAAGCTACCGACGTTCTTATCCACCGAGTCGATGGCCAGATGCTCCCGATCGCAGCGAGTGTAGGGCGATTCGCCGCGACATACCCGCCGGGCGAGATATTTCCAATGGTCCGAGGCTCTGTGGTCGGTCGGGCGGTGGTGGATGGGAAGACAATACATGTCCACGATCTTGCCGCAGAGTCAGATGAAGAATTTCCCGTTGCAAAGGAGTTTCAGCGCCGGTACGGGCACCGCACAGTGCTTGCTACGCCGCTGATAAGAGAAGGAGTGGCCTTGGGTGCAATCTGGATGCGGCGGACGGAGGTGCGGCCGTTCTCCGAGCGCCAGATCAAGCTCTTGGAGACATTCGGCAACCAGGCCGTCATCGCCATCGAGAATGTCCGGTTGTTCAAGGAATTGCAGGAGCGCAACACAGAATTGCGCGAAGCGCTGGAGCATCAGACGGCGACTTCCGAGGTGCTGGGCATCATCAGCCGGTCGCCCACGGACGTGCAGCCGGTGCTTGATGCCATCGTTAAAAGCGCTGCGCGGGTTTGTGGGATCGATGACGTGGTGCTGCGGCTCCGAGAAGGGAGCGCGCTGATTCCGCGGGCTCATTTTGGTTCCATACCCGTTGGCCACGTGAGGGCTATGGATGAACCACAGATACGCTGGATACGCGAGCACGGTACGCTTCACGTTCCTGATGTCCTAGCGCAGAACGATTTCCCCACAATGGGCTCCGCCACCGGCTCCCGTACCTTTGTACTTGTTCCCCTTCGTCAGCAGGGGGAACTCATTGGCATTCTAGGCGCGCGTCGCCTAGAGGTCCGCCCGTTCACCTCAGCACAGATCAAGCTCCTGGAAACTTTCGCCGATCAGGCGGTCATCGCTATCGAAAATGTACGATTGTTCCAAGAACTCAAGGAGTCATTGGAGCAGCAAACGGCAACCAGTGAAATTTTAGGTGTCATCGCCAGTTCACCGACGGATATTCAGCCGGTGCTCGATACGATCGCAGAAAGTGCCGCGAGGGTGTGCAGTGCGAATGACGCTTCGATTCGACTTGTCGAAGGAAGTATGCTCAGACTGGCAGCGCACCACGGCCCGATTCCGATGCTTGCGGTGGAGGAGCTGCCGATTGATCGACAATCGGTGGCTGGTCGGGCTTTTATAGAGCGCCAACGCATTCACATCACTGATTTGCTCTCGATCACTGCGACAGAGTTTCCACGGACACGAGATACCACCGAGCAAGAAGGCAATCGAACCGTACTGATCGTGCCGCTGATGCGCGAGGATATACCGATCGGCACGATCATGATTCGCCGGACAGAAGTTCGGCCTTTTACCGATAAACAGATCAAGCTTCTTGAAACATTTGCTTCACAGGCCGTCATCGCTATCGAGAACGTTCGGTTGTTCCAAGAATTACAACAACGAACCCATGAACTGGTGCGATCCGTCGGAGAACTAAAAGCGCTCGGCGAGGTTAGTCAAGCAGTCAGTTCAACTCTCGATTTGGAAACCGTGCTAAC
>DASTOD010000109.1:0-3703 GCA_035762645.1 Binatia bacterium
CGAACTCTGCGTCTCGGCGGTGAATATTCTGCATCCTCGTTAGCCGCTGTAAGTCCACCAAACAGGACTCAGGAGATTCCAAATGGCTCGCCTTGAGGTCACAAAAAAGAAAAAGAATCTGCAGGCTACCGAAGTAAGTCAGCTCAAAGAGGAGTTGCGCCGCGTCTCCACAAAGCTTGAATTCTGTGAGCGAGAACTCGCCGAGGCTACGGAGCAGCAAACGGCCAGCGGCGAAATCTTGCGGGCGATCGCCAGTTCGCCACCGGACATCGAGCCGGTGCTGGATGCCGTCGCAGCAAGTGCCGCGCGTCTATGTGATTCTCAGGATGCTCAGATCTATCGCGTCGAGGGGGAGGTCGTACGGAAAGTAGCGAGTTACGGGGTCGTCTCCCCTATTCTTGCGGTCGGCGAGACTTGGAAACTTAGCCGTGATTTCTTGAGCGGCCGCGCCATACTCGATCGGCAGACAATCCACGCCCATGACATCGTGGCCAAACGGGAGCTCGAGAACCCAGATCTTTGGCGTGCCGACGAAGAACTGGGCGTTCGGACCGCATTGGCGGTCCCACTTCTGCGCGAGGGGATTCCCGTCGGAGCAATCATGATCCGGCGAACGGAGGTTCGACGTTTTACCGAAAAGCAGATCGCGCTTCTCAAAACCTTTGCCGACCAGGCGGTCATCGCGCTTGAGAACGCTCGACTGTTTCAAGAACAGCAGGCGCGGAACCGCGAGCTAGCCGCGCTCCATAACGTGACTACTGCCGCCAGTCAATCCCTGGAGATAAAGCCGGTCCTCCAGGAGGTGGTGAAAAAGATCACGGAGATTTTCAATTTTGACAGCGTCCGGATTCGTCTATTCGATCCAAAGACCGAGACTCTACCTCTCGCGGCCTCCTATGGAGTCCCCGATGAAGCATTCGCTCCTGTGGTGTTTCGCAGGGGACGAGAAAGTTTTATGGGTACGGTAGCCGAAACCGGTGAGCCGATCATTTTCGAGAACGCCCAGACTGATCCTCGATATCAAGAGCTGAGTCATACTCAAGGAGCAAAAAAAGCCGGCTTTTGCTTGTTTGCTCTTTTTCCGATCAAGGCGAAAGGAAAGTTCGCCGGAATCATTATATGCCTCGGGCGACTCCCCCGAAAGTTATCCCCCGAGGAGGTCCGGCTGATTACCTCAATGTCGGACCAAATCGGCGTGGCGGTTGAGAACATCAACCTTTATGAGCAACTCAAAAACAAAACCGAAGAGATCGAAAGCTCCAACTCACAACTCCGCGAGGCCCTGGAGCAGCAGACGGCGACGAGCGACGTATTGCGGGTGATTGCCGGCTCGCCCACGGAGCTACAGCCGGTCCTCGACGCCGTCACCGAGAGGGCAGTAAAGCTCGCGGGCGCCAAGCGAGGTCACATACGTCAATATGATGGGGAATTTCTCCGCTTGGTAGCCTCCTACGGAGAGTCACCCGAACAACTTGCTATATTCCAAGCCCCCGTCCGCCCTAGCGCCGAGAGCAGGTCTGGTCGCGCGTTCCTAGAGCGAAAGCCGATCCATGATCTGGATGCCCAAGTGCAACGTCACCCGATGGCGGCTCAGACCGGAGCTCGAACTACACTGGCGGTTCCGCTCTTGCGTGAGGATACCGCGATCGGAGTTTTTACGATTTGGCGCGACGTTGTCGAACCGTTTAACGACCGACAAATCGAGCTTGTAAAAACCTTCGCCGATCAAGCAGTCGTCGCCATTGAAAACGTCAGGCTGTTCAACGAACTCGAAACGCGCAACCGCGATCTAACCGAGGCCTTGGAGCAGCAAACTGCTACCGGTGAAGTTCTGCGAGTTATCGCGTCATCACCTACAGAGCTTCAACCGGTTCTCGATACACTGCTGGCCAATGCGGTGAAACTATCTGGCGCCACCAAGGGGCACGTCCGTCAAGTCGACGGCGAATTTTATAGGGTCGTCGCCCATTACGGCGAGAGCCCGGAAAGGATTGACTTCCTACGCTCTCACCCCCTGCCGGCGAGTCCCTATACGCCGACTGGGCGGGCGCTGGCCGAGCACAGGCCTGTCCATATTCTTGACGTTCAATTGGAACCCGAACCACAAGCTTCTCTGGCTCGTCAGACCGGCGCACGAACGCTGCTAGTTACACCTCTGCTGCGAGAAGGTACGCCAGTCGGCGGCATCACAATTTGGCGTGATTTCGTTGAGCCGTTTACCGAGCGGCAGATTGAGTTGGTCAAAACCTTCGCCGACCAAGCGGTGATCGCGATTGAGAACGTCCGGTTATTCCAAGAGCTGCAAGCACGCAACCGTGAACTGACTGAGGCTTTGGAACAGCAGACGGCGACGAGCGAGATTCTCCGGGTTATCGCTAGCTCTCCCACCGAATTACAGCCAGTCCTAGATGCGGTAGCTGAAAGTGCCGCGCGATTATGTGAAGCTCCGAGCGCGCATATTTTGCGCGTTGATGGCAACGTAATGAGACGAGTAGCGGCATATCCCTATCCGGCACCTCTTCTAGGCGAGGAAGTAGTTATAGATCGCGGAAGGGTTTCTGGCCGGGCTATCATCGACAAGCAGACCATCCACGTCCGCGACATGACCGTCGAAGGGCAAGGCGAATTTCCCGCAAGCAAAAACATCCAACCGGTCACGGGTACTCGCTCTGCCGTGGCAACGCCGTTGCTGCGAGAGGGAGTAGCAATCGGGGCCATTTTTGTTCGCAGAACCGAGGTCCGACCGTTCACCGAAAAACAGATCGCACTTCTCAAGACCTTCGCAGATCAGGCGGTGATCGCCATCGAAAACGTCCGGCTATTTAAGGAATTGCAGGAACGCAACGCGGAACTCCGCGAGGCCCTGGAGCATCAGACAGCGACGGCCGAGGTGCTCGGCATTATTAGCCGCTCGCCGACGGACGTCCAGGCGGTCCTTGTCGCGATCGTCGAGAGCGCGGCCCGGGTCTGTGGGATTGATGAAATAGCTCTGCGCCTTCGCGAAGGACAAATGATGGTTAGGCGGGCTCATTTTAGTCCGGGACCCATACCCGTTGGGCGAGTCGAGATGAGTATTGATGAGCCATGGTTTCGCTGGATACGCGAGCATGGCACGCTTCACATTCCCGACGTTCGAGCCGCGCAAAATGATTTTCCGACGTTGGGATCTGTCACTGGGTTTCGGACCCTCTTGGGTGCTCCCCTTCGGCAGCACGGGGAACTTATTGGGACATTGACCGGACGCCGGTATGACGTACGCCCCTTCTCCCCGGTGCAGATCAAGCTTCTCGAGACCTTCGCCGATCAAGCGGTGATCGCTATCGAAAACGTGCGACTGTTCCAGGAACTCAAGGAGTCATTGGAACAGCAAACGGCCACAAGTGAAATCTTGGGCGTCATCGCCAGCTCGCCAACCGATATTCAGCCTGTTCTTGATGCGATTGCTCAGAACGCGGCTCGGGTGTGCGGATCCGATGACGCAACGATTCGCCTGCTCGATGGGGATGAACTGTTCCTGGCAGCACATTTCGGAACGATACGACCGCCCGGCGGACCTGGGCGGCGAAGCTTACAATGGCGCTCGGTCGGCAACGAGGCTTTGCTCCAGCACAGGACAATTCACATTCCAGACCTTCAGGCGGAGGCAGAGAGATATCCGGACAGCTCGCACATGGGGAGCGCTATCCGCACCTTCCTCGTCACA
>DASTOD010000110.1:0-6896 GCA_035762645.1 Binatia bacterium
TTCCCGAATGCTTCTATCGGGAATCCAGGCCCTCGATACGCCACCGAATTGGCTACGCGGGGAATCGGAAATAGTAGAACCCGCCCGCCCTGAGTAGACCGCAAGGTCGTATCGAAGGGGGGTGACGACTTTGGAAAATTCTCATAGCTGGCTGGGGGAGATTCAGTTGCAAAACCCAGCTCAAAGTTTTAAACAGAGGGGACTCTGTTTCTCTATGCTCTTTAAGCGCGCGCTCCAGCCGATAGTTTTTTTCTTTGCTTTGTTCACCGTCGGCGTTTTTTCGTCGACGGCCGAGCAACACGGCGCCTCAATCGTCGTTTCGGACAACGAGCTTGCAACCAAAGCTGGAATGGAGATCCTCAGCCGCGGCGGCAATGCCGTCGATGCCGCGATTGCCACGGCGTTCGCGCTGGCCGTGGTCGATCCAGCGGCTTCCGGCATAGGGGGCGGCGGCTTTATGGTGATCTATCAAACGAAAGACCACCGCGCCCATGCTTTGGATTTCCGCGAGGCCGCCCCCGAAGCGGCGCGCAGCGAGCTTTACATGAAAGGGGGCAAGCCCGTGCCGTCCCTCAGCCTCACGGGAGCGCTCGCTGTCGCCGTTCCTGGAGAAGTGGCGGGTTTAGTGCAGGCGCTGAAGCGGTTCGGCACTATGCCGCTTCCCCTGGTCATGATTCCGGCGATTCGCTACGCGAGCGACGGCTTTCCCGTGGATGCCGCGCTGCGCTATGCCATCGAGCGCCAAGCGTCCGCCATGAAAAGGTTCCCTGAATTGGGGCGCATCTTTTTGCCTAGAAACGAACTTCCGGCGGAACGAGAGACGCTGCGCCAACCGGAGCTGGCGGAAGCTCTCAAAGCGATTTCACAGCAGGGCGCCGAAGTTTTTTATCAGGGCTGGATCGGTCAGGCCATTGTCGAAACGGTCAAAAAAGAGGGCGGTGTGCTGACGTTGGAGGACCTCAGGAGCTATAGGCCGATTTGGCGCGAGCCACTGGTGGGGAGTTATCGCAAGCGTGCGGTGATTACGATGCCGCCGCCGAGCTCGGGAGGTGTGGCCTTAATTCAGATGCTGAATGTCCTCGAGGCCCATCAGCTCGGTACTCTCTCGCACAATTCCGGCACGTATCTCCATCTTTTGGCGGAAACCATGAGGCACGCCTTCGCCGATCGGGCGCAGCATCTCGGCGACCCGGACTTCGTGAAAGCGCCGGTCGCGGCATTGCTGTCGAAAGAGCATGCCGCCCGGATTCGCGGCCGCATCTCGCCGGTCAAGACCCATCCGGCCAAGTACTATGGATACGCAAATCTCAAAGTGGAGCAGGGGGGGACCACGCACTTCAGCGTTCTCGATGCGTTCGGGAACGCGGTCGCCTGCACCTTGTCGGTGAATACGAGGTTCGGTTCTAAAGTCCTGGCTCCCAGGACCGGCATTGTTTTGAACAACACGATGGATGATTTTGCCCTTCACGCGGTGGGGAATGTCTACGGTCTCGTCGGCAGCGAGGCTAATGCCTTGCAACCAAAAAAGCGCCCGCTAAGCAGCATGGCGCCGACGATTATTCTTCAAAACGATCGGCCGGAACTGATTATCGGCGGCGCCGGAGGTCCGCGGATCATCAGCGCCACGCTCCAAACCATACTGAACGTTTTGGATTTTCGCATGCCCGCCAAAGAAGCGGTCGCAGCGCCGCGCATCCATCATCAATGGGTCCCCGAGCAGCTCGATATTGAAGCGCCGATTTCCCCCGAGATCAAGAAATCGCTGGAACGGCGAGGACACGCACTTCGAGAAAGGAACGTTATCGGGATTGTCCAAGCGATCGTGGCTAAAACCGGGAACACGGCCGGCGCAGCCGATCCGCGGAAGATCGACAGGGCAAGCGCCGAGTAGTGTAGGAAACAGGATTACGGTCTTGGCTCAGGCCCCGCGGCGACGCCACCAGGACCAGAGCGGCCGTAGAACCGTTCCCAGCCTCAGCAAACCGCCCACGGATCTTGTCAATTTGATTCCGTAACCTGATACGACCAGACTCGAGGCCCCGGCAGCCAAGAGCGGATGGTCCCTGAAAAGTTTGCCGATTCCGACCACGACAGCGCCGAAATTGAGGGGCAGCCGGATGCGGTTGCAGAGTGACTCCAGCTCTTCCCGATCTCGGGCGCATTGAGCGATCAACGCCTGTTTGCGGCGCGCCAGCCGATCGAACCTGTCATTCACGGGACGCCGACCTCAAATGATCGCGATCCTTGGCCAGCTCGGCCAACGTCGCGGGAAACAACGCGGATCGCGCGACGATCTTGCGGCGGAGCATCAGCCCAGCGATGACGCCGACGGCGAGATAAATCGCCGCCAACGCGCCGAGGGCGAACACCCAGCCGGCTTGCCAAAGGAGCGCGACGAGAAAGATGTTGAGAAGGATAAATCCGAGGCTCAAACCAAAAAAAACCAACAACATCAGCACGAGCGTGAGTTTCAGCCGCTCGCGCTCTTCCTCCAGCTCGGTGACGAACAGTTCCAAGCGAGTTTGCAGGGCCGAGCTTAGCGCACCGAGCGCACTTTTTAGAGGGCGCGAAAATCCCTCGGGATTTTGCCGCGAGAAACCGTCATTTTCAGACATCGACGGTATTAGTCGCGACGAATCAACAGACCCAGCACCAAACCAAGACCCGCGGCGATACCGACGGCGCTCCAAGGATTTTCGCGCACGTAATCGTCGGCGACATCTGCCGCTTCCTTGGTTCTTTGGACCAGCACTCTCTCGGCATCGCCGAGAGCTTTTTTGCCTTCGATCAAACTCTGTTCAATTTTCTGGCGCGCCACCGAAACCTTCTCACCGGCTTGTGTCGCGGTCGCCCGCAAAAGTTCTTCGGCGTCGGTGATCAGATTTTTCAAGTCCGTGACGAGTCTTTCCTTGTTAGTGGTCTCCGCGTCCATATCGCCTCCTTAATGAATGAGTCGGTCGAGCCGAAAGTTACCGGTATGATAATCATGCGCCTCGTTGGATTCAAGGACTGAGGCTCGCTAAAATCGTCTCGGCGTTGCCGAAAGCCCGAAAACCAGGAAACCGTTGATGCGAGGAAATCGCCTCTGGAGATCTTCCAGTGGCGAACGCGAGGGAGCTTAAGGTTTCCTGCGGAGTTCATTCTGGGCGTTGCCGAAGGGCTCGAACGACCGCGCTTCTTTCGGCCCGTTGTCAAACGGGTTCTTGAGCATCACGGTTTGTTCCCGGCCCGGGCCAACGGAGACTAAAATCACTTCGGTTTGCAGGATCTCTTCGAGACGACGCACATACTTCTGCGCGTTGGACGGTAGATCGGAGAATTCTCTCACGTCGGAAAGGGGCGCTTCCCAGCCGTCCAACTCTTCGTAGACCGGCTGCGCGCGCTCCATCATCTTTAAGCTGGCGAAGAATTCTCGGTGGATCTCGCCGTCGCAACGGTAAGCGGTGCAGACCAGGATTTTTTTGAATCCCGTCAGAACGTCGAGCTTGGTGAGCGCCACCCCGGTGATCCCATTGACGCGCACCGCGTGACGGACCCCCACCGCGTCGAACCATCCGCAGCGCCGTGGCCGGCCCGTGGTTGCGCCGAACTCCACTCCTTCTTTCTTGAGCTTTTCACCCTCCGGGCCATCGAGTTCCGTCGGGAACGGCCCGCTGCCGACGCGCGTCGTGTAGGCCTTGGAAATGCCGATTACTTGGTGAATGTGTTGAGGCCCGACCCCGGCGCCGGTGCAGACTCCCCCGGTCACGGTGCTCGACGAGGTGACATAAGGATAGGTCCCGTGGTCCACGTCGAGCAAGGTCCCTTGAGCACCCTCGAAAAGCACGCGCTTGCCGGCGCGGATCTCGCGATCGATCAGCAGGCTCGTGTTGGTGATGTAGGGTTTTAATGCTTTCCGGTACTCTACGTAGCTATCGTGAATCTCATTATAATCGAGGGTCTTTTCTTTCAGTATCGCTCTAAGATAAATATTTTTTTCCTCTATATTGCGGCCGAGCTTGTCGCGAAACGTGTCTTCTTCGAGAAGATCAACGAAGCGGATGCCGATGCGCGCCACCTTGTCTTCATAAGCGGGGCCGATACCGCGGCCCGTCGTGCCGATTTTACCTTTGCCCCGCAGCCGCTCGCGGGCCTGGTCGATCGCCTTATGATAGGGCATGATCAAATGAGCCGCTTCGCTCAGCCGCAATAAGGAGTCATTGTGAAGGTAGCCGTTTTCTTTGAGCCCGGCGATTTCTTCGAGAAGGATCTCGGGGTCGACGACGACGCCGTTGCCGATGACGCAAAGCTTTTCAGGATGGAGGGCTCCCGAGGGAACGAGATGAAGAACGGTCTTTCTGCCGTCCACAACGAGCGTGTGGCCGGCATTGTTGCCGCCTTGAAAGCGGACGACAATGTCGGCGTCCCGGGTGAAGAGATCGACAATCTTGCCTTTGCCTTCGTCTCCCCATTGCGCCCCGATGATTGCGACATTGGCCATGTTTGCACCCCGGTTTCGAGTCTCGGGTCTCGGGTGTCGGGTTGACACTCGAAACTCCAAACTCGAGACACAAAACTCTTCTATAACCTCACCAGCTCTGCGGAGACGATCTGTGGCAGACTCCGGAGCTCTTGCAGAGTCTCTTTGGGAACTTCGTTGTCGACGTGGATGAATGAAATGGCGTTGCCGCCCTTTTCGCCGCGACCCAGCGCCATGCCGGCGATATTGATGCCCCTTTTGCCGAGCAGGGTGCCGACGGTTCCAACGACGCCCGGGACATCTCGGTTGCGCAAAATGAGAATGTAACCCTCCGGAACGGCCTCCAGATAGAAGTTATCGACCTTGACGATGCGCGGGTGCTTATTGCCGAACACGACACCGTCGACTTCGAACTGTTTGTCGCCGACTCGGGTTCGAACGGTGATGTAGTTGGCGAAATCGCTGGTGCGGCTGCTTTTGGATTCCACCACATTGATGCCGCGCTCCCGCGCGATCAGCGGCGCATTGACGTAGTTCACGCTCGATTCCATGATCGGCGTGAGCATTCCCTTGAGCACCGCCAACGTTAACGGCGCGAGATCGTATTGGGTAACCTCGCCGCCATACTCGACATGGACTTCTTCAGGAAGGGCGTTGGCCATTTGCACCTGCAGGCTGCCGAGTTTCTCCGCCAAAGTAAGATACGGACGCAGCACTTCCAACAGCTCGGGGCTGACGGAGGGTACGTTGACGGCATAACGGACGACATTACTGGTTAAAAAATCGACCATCTGTTCGGCCACCGCTACGGCAACGTTCAGTTGCGCCTCGTCGGTGGAAGCGCCCAGATGGGGGGTGGTAATCACCTGATCCATTTGAATGAGCGGATGCTCCGTCGGTGGCGGCTCGTCGACGTAGACATCCAGAGCCGCGCCCGCCACTTTGCCGCTCCGAATGGCATCGGCTAGGTCCTTTTCGTCGACGATGCCGCCGCGGGCACAGTTGAGGATGCGTACTCCCGTTTTCATCCTGGCGAAGGCATCGCGATTGATCAGTCCCTGTGTCTCGGGGGTCAACGGCACGTGCACGGTGATGAAATCCGATCTTTTGAACAACTCCTCCAAGCCGACCGGCTCAACGCCCATGCGCGCGATGTTCTCGGCGGATATGAACGGGTCATAGCCGATGACCTTCATCTTCAACCCTGCGGCTCGCTCCGCAACGATGCGGCCGACGTTGCCGAGCCCTATGACTCCAAGCGTCTTGTTGCATAGCTCGACGCCGACGAAACGGTTGCGGTCCCATTTCCCGCCTTTAAGGGACGCCACGGCCTGCGGAATGTGTCGGGCCAGGGCCATCATCAGCGAGACGGTGTGTTCGGCGGTCGTTACGTTGTTGCCGCCCGGCGTGTTCATCACCACGATGCCTCTTTTGCTTGCGGCGTCAACGTCGACGTTTTCAAAGCCCACGCCCGCCCTGCCGATGACTTTCAAGCGAGTAGCGGCTTCGATCAGGTCGCGGGTGATCTTGGTGCCGCTGCGAATGACCCAGCCGTCGTAATCCGGCGCGATCTTTTTGAGCTCCTCGGGTTTGAGACCGATGCGAACGTCGACCTGAAAATCTGGAGCGCGCTGAAACACTTCAAGCCCTTGGGGCGCCAAAGGGTCGGTGACGAGTATTTTCATCGATCAGCTCAAAGCCTCCATCAAGACTTCTTCAGCGGCGGCAACGCCGCAACCGAAAGGAATCTCCGCGCCGAATTTTCTGAGCGCCATTTCCAGCGCGGCGACTGCCGTAATGACGTCGAACGCTCCCATGTAGCCGACATGGGCGATGCGAATCACCTTGCCTTTGAGCTGGTCCTGGCCCTCGGCCAGAGTGACCCCCATGTGGTCGCGCAGATAGTCCAACAGCTGGTCCGCGTCGAATCGAGCCGGTAGAAAGACACCGGTTGCCGCGGGACTGGGGCTTTCGGGCGCCAACAATTTCAGCCCCAAGGCCCCGGCCGCTGCGCGGGTGGCGCGCGCCATGCGAGCGTGCCGGGCATAAACGCGCTCGAGACCTTCGTTGGCCATCATGTTCAGCGAAGCGCGCAGCCCAAAGATAAGCGAAACGGCCGGCGTAAAAGCGCCCGACCCTTTGGCCTGATTTTTCCGTTCGAGATTCAAGTCGAAATAAAACCGGGGGAGCTTCGCCTGTCGGCTGTTTTTCCAGGCGCGATCGCTTAGCGCGATGAAGCCGAGTCCGGGAGGGAGCATGAGCGCCTTTTGAGAGCCGGTCACCAGGGCGTCGATACCCCACTCGTCGAGCGGCACCGGGAGCACGCCCACGGCGGTTACGCCGTCGACCAGAAACAGAGGGCCGTTTCGCGTCAGCTGGGCGATTTCTTTCACCGGATGGAGCACGGTCGTGGAGGTTTCGCTGGCTTGAATCATGA
>DASTOD010000111.1:0-2564 GCA_035762645.1 Binatia bacterium
CAGCAATATTGGCTACGAGCTGGTGGAGCAGTTCGCGACCACGAACGAAATCCAGGTGAACGTTTTGAAGGCCTTGCGAAAAGGGTTGAGCATCTGGTGGACGATCACCGACGGTGTGGCGAGAGAGTGTCAGAAGGCAAAAAGATCGGAGTAATGGAGTGATGGAGTACTGGAGTAGCGCGTGCGTACAGAATAGACGAGAAGGACCATGGAACTACTGAGCACATATCATCTAAAGCGCTGGGTAGCCGACAACCAGGATTACTTTAGTCCGCCTTTTAGGACGAACAAGCTTCTCGTTCATCACAAAGATTTTCTGGTTATGATCCTGCGCGGACCTAATACCCGGCTCGATTTTCACATCGAGCCGGGCGATGAATTTTTTTATCAGGTGGAAGGCGACATGGAGCTGCACTTGAAACGGGAGGGAGAACGCCGGCAGGTGGTCAGAATCCGAGAAGGGGAGATCTTCGTCTGTCCGGGCGGCCTGCCGCATTCGCCCCGGCGGTTCGAAAACACCTGGGGACTCGTCATCGAGCGGAAGCGGCGAGGCGGGGAGAAGGAAGAGTTCGCCTGGTTCTGCGAAAAATGTGACGAATTGGTGCTACATCGGACGATGGATCCGGCCGACATTCCGGCCCAGGTATCGCAAGTCTATCTGGAGTTTAACGACAATGGGCCGCTTCGGACCTGCCGGGCATGCGGTTATGTGTTTCCTACGACGCCCATGGCCGAACGGCTTGGTTTTTTGGAAGGGGCAAAGTAAGGGAAGCACATGCCTTGGAAAAGCAAAAGAACACTAGCGGTCCGGTGGTCCGAGACGGGGCCGCAGGCGGTCGGGCGCCGCGCGGGCAAAGGCGCGACCTACGTACACCGGCATCGTGTCCAGGAAGAGGTATTTATCACACTGAAAGGAACAGGTAGCATTATCTTGGACGGTAAACGGATTCGCCATACCGGAGGGAACCCAACTTGTTGGTGACGATATTCCAAATCGGAAGAAAGTGCCCCGCTGGGAAAAACCGTCGAGCAAACGCGGTCCCAACCGGGCGGCTCTGAACTCTCCCGCCCGAGGGTGTGAAATTCGCCATGCAAATTAATCCAAGCCAAACAGGAACCCAACGCCGAAATCCTATTGAACCCACCGGCTTCTTCACCGGAGTTCAAATCCGGCCGGTCATTGTCGGGGTCGTTGTCGATTACATCGCAACCTACGCCGCCATGTACGCCTACTTCTTTGTATACCTGGCGCAGGAGTTGTCGAAAGAGGGTGAAATTTCGAGCGACAAAATCGTAGAGTACATGACCTCCAGCGAAGGGCTGATGGTCGGCTTCGCCATCGGCGTGCTCGGCACGGCCGTGGGTGGTTTTGTTGCCGGGTGGAAAGCGGGAAATCTGGAAGCGAAGCACGGCGCGTTCGTCGGCGTTGGCTCTTTGATCGTCTCATTTATCGAACAGCTGCTGCGTGAGGAAGGCGTGGAGCTGCCGGAGTGGTTTCGAGCCCTATCGGTGCTTGCGATTATCCCCGCCGGCGCGCTGGGTGGATACGTAGCCGAGATGATCAAGGGCTCTCGTGTGAACTATCCACCAACCAGTGGAAGTCCTCCGCGTTCCTTGCCTCGATGATCCGATCTTGCCGTGTGAGGGAACCGTGCTACATGCCAAGAATCGCGATTGAAGATTTTGGCGAGAAAGAAATCGAGCGAATTTATTTCGCGGCCAGACTCTCCGAAGCTCAACTCGTCGAGGCTGAGTTGAACAGGAACGGCATCGACTACTCCGTTGAAGTGGAGCGCTACTTGGCCTCCGCTGTGTTTTGGATGTCCGAACACTCAGGCGCGGCATTTTACGTCCTTGCGGGACAAGCAAATTTCTGCCGGCAGGTTCTTAGTGAAGCGGGATTAAGGGCGGGGCTGTCAGAAGAGGAATTCAGTTGATGCAAAAGGCCGCGACATTTCGACGCGCGACGGCCAACGATTGCGAGGCTATTCTTCAGCTTCAATCAGCCAATTACATCGCGAACCTCTCCGATCGAAAGGACGGTTTTCTCTCTGCCGAGTTCACGCGCGGGCAGATCGCCGACATGACCGGCGATTTGGGCATCACCGTTGCCGCGTATGCCGCAGAGATTGCCGGTTACCTGTGCGCGTTTCGGAATGACTTCAAACATGGATCGCCCGTGCTGGCAAAGATGTTCGAGGCGTACGATCGCGCGCGCTACAGAGGAAGACCGCTCAGCCTCTACCGGAGCTACGTCTACGGGCCGGTTTGCGTAGGACGCGAGTATCGGAGGCGAGGCCTACTGAGGGGACTCTACGAAGCTCAAAAGAGCGACCTGGCAGGGCAGTTCGAAATCGGCGTGGCCTTTGTCTCCCGTGATAATCCGCACTCGTTACAAGTTCATGTCGCGGGACTGGGCATGAGCGCTGTCGGGGAGTTCGCGGTGAATGAAAAGAGCTACGTGATTCTAGCATTCGATTTATAGTCATTAAACGCTCCTTGCAGATCGCGTGCCGCTCCCATAGAATCGGCTTTGGCCAGCGGGCACTGGCAGTGGCGAAAAA
>DASTOD010000112.1:0-16064 GCA_035762645.1 Binatia bacterium
AGCGTGCCGCGCATGCAGACATTCGAAATCGAAGAAGCAGAAAATATGACGCTGTTCATCGCGCTAATGGAGATTCGCGAGAAGCAAGATCCGTCCCTGCAGTTCGACTTCGTCTGCCGCGCCGGCATCTGCGGCAGCTGCGGCATGATGATCAACGGCCGGCCGACGCTCGCCTGCCGCACGTTGACGAAAGACTTGGGCACCGAGATCTCACTCGCACCCTTGCCGGTCTTCGAGCTGATTGGGGACTTGTCGGTGGATACCGGCAAGTGGATGCGCGGCATGAGCGAGCGGTTGGAGACCTGGCTCCACATGAGAGAACCGCAAGCCGATCTGAGCAAGCTCGAAGAAAGGATGGAGCCCGAGCTGGCGGAAAAGATCTATGAGCTCGACCGCTGCATCGAGTGCGGCTGCTGCGTCGCCGGCTGCGGCACGGTGCGCATGCGCGAGAATTTCGTCGGCGCGGTGGGGCTCAATAAGATCGCGCGCTTCCGTCTCGACCCGCGCGACCGGCGTAACGATGACGATTACTTCGAGTTGATCGGCGATGACGACGGCGTTTTCGGCTGCATGTCACTAATCGCCTGCCACGATGTCTGTCCGAAAAACCTGCCGCTGGCGACGCAGATCGCATTTCTGAGACGGAAAATGGTGTCGGTGGGATGGAAATAATGTGCGATTCAGGCCTGTAACACCCCCGCAGGTGCGGAGAAGGAGACTTCTATGAGTAAGGTCGAAACGGCGCCGGTAGCGCCCGCCGAAAGCGCCAAAAAAGAAAGCTTCAGAAACGTCACCTGGAAACATTTCGCCCCACTCGTTGTCGCGATCGTTATCGCTCTTATTCCGCCTCCGGCAGGTCTGCCGCAGTATGCATGGTATTACGTAGCGATTTTCGCCGGGGTTATCGTCGGACTCATGTTCGAGCCCCTGCCGGGCGGCGCGATCGGTTTGATCGGCGTCGCGCTCGTGACCGTGCTGTCCGAATACGTTTTCTTCAGCCCGGAGCAGCTCGCGAAGACCGGCTTCAATCCAGCCCGAGCCTCTCTCAGCTGGGCGCTCTCCGGCTTTTCTAATAGCACGGTATGGCTTATCTTCGGCGCCTTCATGTTCGCCCTCGGCTACGAAAAAACCGGCCTGGGGCGGCGGATCGCGCTCCTGCTGGTGAAGGCGATGGGGCGCAAGACGCTCACCTTGGGCTACGCGGTGACGATCGCGGACACGCTGCTCGCGCCCTTCACCCCTTCCAACACGGCGCGCAGCGGCGGCACGATCTATCCCGTGATCCGCAACCTGCCGGCGCTATATGAATCCAAGCCGAACGACCCTTCTATGCGGCGCATGGGCTCCTATCTCATGTGGGTGGCGCTCGCGGCGACCTGCGTGACCAGCTCCATGTTCCTCACCGCGCTCGCGCCCAACCTGCTTGCTGTCGAGCTGGTTAAGAAAACCGCAAAGATCGATATCGCCTGGATGGACTGGTTCATCTATTTCGCCCCCGTCGGTATCCTGTTGCTGGTGCTCGTGCCGTTGCTTGTCTACTGGATCTATCCGCCCGAGGTGAAGGAGGGGGCGGAGGTCCCGGTTTGGGCGGCGAAAGAGCTGCAAAAGATGGGGCCGCTGAGCCCGCGCGAGATCACGTTGGGAATCCTCGTCGTCATCGCGCTGCTGCTGTGGATCTTTGGCGGCGGCATCATGGAAGCCACCACCGCTGCGATCGCCGTGATATCTCTGATGCTGCTGCTCAACGTCGTCACCTGGGACGATATCACGGCCAACAAGGCAGCGTGGAACACGCTGGCTTGGTTCGCGACCTTGGTCGCGCTCGCGGACGGCCTGACCCGTGTGGGGTTCGTCAAGTGGTTCGCAGAGAGCGTCGCCGGGCAACTGAGCGGTACCTCGCCGGCGGTGGCGGTCGCGATGCTGCTGCTGATTAACTTTTTTGGCCACTACCTGTTTGCGAGCATCACGGCCCACGTAACCGCCATGATCCCGGTGCTCCTCGCGGTCGCGTCGACGATTCCGGGGGTCAACATGCATACGCTGGCGCTCGGACTGTGCCTCCAGCTCGGCATCATGGGCATACTGACGCCGTACGCGACCGGACCCAGCCCGGTGTATTTTGGCAGCGGATATCTGCCCGCGGCCGACTACTGGCGGCTGGGCGCGATTTTCGGCGTGATCTTTTTCGCCGCGTTTCTCGCGATCGGCGTGCCTTGGATGCTGGCCATACGGTGAGCGGCGGCTGGTAACGCGGAGTGCGGCCCACAGAAAGCGAGGAGACTATGGCATCAAATCAATTCCGGGTGGAGCACGACTCCCTCGGCGACCGCGAGGTCCCAGCGGACGCCTACTACGGCATCCAGACGCTCCGAGGCAAGGAGAACTTCCACATCACGGGCATGCCGATATCGCGGGAACCCTATTTCGTCAAGGCGTTCGGCTATGTCAAAAAAGCCGCCGCGATGGCGAACCGGGACCTCGGCGTGCTCCACGCCAAGATTGCCGACGCGATCATCCGCGCGTGCGACCGGCTGATCGCAGGTGAGATGCTCGATCAGTTCGTGACGGACTTCATTCAGGGCGGGGCGGGCACCTCGACCAACATGAATGCCAACGAGGTGATCGCCAATCTCGCCCTCGAGAGTCTCGGTCACAAGAAGGGCGAGTATCAGTACGTCAACCCCAACGACCATGTGAATTTCGGACAGTCGACGAATGACGTTTATCCGACGGCCTTTCACCTCGGACTGATCCTTCGGCTGGAGAGCTACATGGAGGCGCTGCGCCAGCTCCAGGAAGCCTTTTTCGCCAAGGGTCGGGAGTTCGACAAGGTGCTCAAGATGGGCCGCACCCACCTGCAGGACGCGGTCCCAATGTCCCTGGGCGCTGAGTTTCATGGCTGGGGCACGACGATCGGTGAAGAAGTAAAACGGATCGCCGATGTCCGGCAGATCCTGCAGTGTATCAATCTCGGCGCCACCGCAATCGGCACGACGGTGACCGCCGCGCCTGGTTATCCCGCCCTCGCAACGAAACACCTCTCCGACATCACCGGAATCAAGTTCACCCTGGCGGAGGACCTGATCGAGGCCACCTCGGACACGGGCGACTACGTGCTGCTGTCCGGCGTGCTCAAGCATACCTCGGCCAAGCTCACCAAGATCTGCAACGATCTCCGTCTGTTGGCTTCGGGACCGCGCTGCGGGCTGAACGAGATCAACTTGCCGGAGATGCAGCCGGGCTCCTCGATCATGCCGGGCAAGGTGAACCCCGTGATCCCAGAGGTCGTGAACCAGACCGGCTTCCTCGTCATCGGACTCGACGTCACCGTGACGCTTGCCGCCTCGGCCGGGCAGCTTCAGCTCAACGTCATGGAGCCGGTGATCACCTTCGCGCTCTTCGCCTCGATCGCGACGATGGAGCGCGCGGTCACGAGCCTTAGGGTGAACTGCGTGGAGGGCATCACCGCGAACACCGAGCGCACGCGCGACATGGTGCTCAATTCGCTGGGCATCGTGACCCTGCTCAAGCCCTCCCTCGGTTACAAGCAATGCGCGGAAATCGCCCGGGAAGGCTACGAGACGGGCAAGAGCCTTCACGACATCGTCGTGAACGAGACGAAACTCCTCAGCCAGCAGAAATGGGACGAGATCTTCTCGTTCGAGAACCTCATCAACCCCAAGTTCGAGCGGTGAGCCCGAAGCCGCATCCCACCGAGGGCAGCGAATGAACGGCCAGTTCGCCTATGTACTCGCGGCGATCTCTGTTGCCTTTATGGGAGCGGCGTGCGGTCCGGCGCCGCTCCGAGCCGAGCCGGAATCTCTGGAACGTGGCGCGCCCGAGTTGATCGAGCGACTCCGAGGTGACCCGTTTGACTATTTCCGCTTCGTCAATCGGGCCTGGATCGCGCGCGTCTGCGACGATTTCCGCAGTGATCTGCGAGATCTGCCAGTTGTGCGGTTGCATGGCGACGCGCACGTCGAGCAGTTCGCGTTCGCGAAGGAAGCATGGGGACTCGATGACTTCGACGACTCCGCTCGAGGCCCCGCCGTTGTCGATATCGTGCGGTTTCTGGGCTCGATCGATCTCGTGGCGCGCCAGCGTTCCTGGGAAAAGGATCGTGACACGCTGTTCGATCGATTCGTCGAAGGCTACAAACTGGGCGTTGCCCAGCCCCACTATCTGCCTCCTCCGCCCGACATCGTGGGTCGGCTTCGTACCGAGGTGCCAGCGACACGCGCGGAGTTTCTCGCGTCGGGCGAGGCCAGGATGCAACCGATGGCGGATGCCGCAATGAGGGCTGTTATCGCAGCGATCGAAGCCTTTGCGCGCGTCGTGCTGCGCGAGCGGCCCGACCTCGCTCCGGGGTACTTCCGCGTGGTGCGCGCCGGTTGGCTTCACAGCGGCGTTGGTAGCGCCGTGAGCCCGAAGATCCTGGTCCGCGTGCAGGGTCCGTCCGACGATCCGTCTGACGATGAGCTCCTCGAGTTAAAAAAGATCGGGGACCTCAGCGGCCTACCCTGCCTCCAGACTTCGACATTTCAACCAACACTCCGCATCATCGAAGGAAGCAAACAGCTCGGTCGGCTGAAGTACAGCATCTTGGCGGCTGGACCCGAGTTCTTCATTCCTGAGGTGGAAGCCCGCGGCCAGCGGTTGCGGGACTGGTGGATCCGCAGCTTGGACCCGTCCTACCGTCAGGTTCGTTTGACTGACCTCCGCTCCGTCGACGACCTCGCCGCCATCATCTACGATTCCGGCGTGCAACTCGGCGCGGGCCGGCTTCAGGACCACACGGTGCCGCAGGGCGGCTCCGAGCGGAAAAAAACACTCGCCGCGACTGCTAGGCTCGAGAAACGGTATCGCCAGGAAGCCACAACCATGGTCGATGACCTACTCCGTGGATGGCGGCAGCTCGGAACCCGTTGAGTGAGTGCGCGCGCAAGGGGTGAGCGGTTAGCGTTAGGCGAAAAAAACACGAGGTGAACCGGTGAACAACAAAGATATGAAAAACCTGATCAAAAAAGCGCGCAAGTTAGCTAAGCCTTTCCGGGTGACGAATGACAGTTTTCGCCTGAAGGACATCGACCCCGGTGACACGCTCGACCTAACATCCGAGGACAAGCCGCGCGCCAAGGAAGCCCTCGCGATGGGCATCGATGTGCTCGCCGAGCTGCAAGACATGCTTTATGCGCAGGACAATTGGGCCGTGCTGCTGATTTTCCAGGCGATGGACGCGGCGGGCAAAGACGGCGCGATCAAGCATGTCATGTCGGGCGTCAACCCGCAGGGCTGCCAGGTTTTTTCTTTCAAGGCGCCGACCAGTGAAGACCTTGATCACGATTACCTCTGGCGTTGCATGAAATGTTTGCCCGAGCGCGGCCGCATCGGCATTTTCAATCGCAGCTACTACGAAGAAACTCTGGTCGTCCGCGTGCATCGGGAATTTTTAGAGAAGCAGAAGCTGCCACCGGCTCTGATTACGAAAGAGATCTGGGATGAGCGTTTTCAGGACATCCGTAACTTCGAGCGCTATCTGGCGCGCAACGGCGTCGCGATTCGAAAATTCTTTCTCCATGTCTCCAACAAGGAGCAGAAGAAACGCTTTCTCGAGCGCATCGAGGAGCCGGAAAAGAACTGGAAGTTTTCGGCCAATGACGCCAAGGAGCGCCAATACTGGGACGATTACATGGACGCTTACGAAGACATGATTCGAAACACCGCCACCAAAGACGCGCCGTGGTACGTCGTGCCCGCCGACAACAAGTGGTTCACCCGCGTCGTTGTCGCCGCGGCGGTGATCGATGCGCTGGCCGACCTCGATCTGAAGTATCCGAAAGTCAGCGACGACAAGTTGAAGGAACTGGCGGCGGCAAGGAAGGCTTTACTGGCGGGCAGATGATCGTTACCCGCGGACGCTACGGTGCAAGAAGAGCAAAACAGGTAGCCGATGGCAGGCGCTGTTTCCCGCAGCGCAGTGGCTACCGGAGTATCAACTGCGCTGGCTGCGATCGGATCTTTTGTTCCGAGATTCAGACCGCTTCTCCTTTGACCTGCAGCATGCGCGTGCGCGGCGAATGGCAAAACGATGGCAAAACAGGACGGTAGGACTGCAATCACGCGGGGTCCCGCAGCTCGCTGCGGAACCTGACCCCGCATGAATTCGCGCAGGAACCGGGAACAGGGAGCATGAATCAGCATCCGACTGACGCAAAGGCAAGTCAGTCCGGCACCACCGCACTGCGCTTCGACACGATCGCCGGCCTGACGGCCGCGGCGGTTGTTCTCCCGAAGGCCATGGCCTACGCGACGGTTGCCGGCTTGCCGATTGCGGTCGGTCTGTATACCGCGTTCATTCCGATGGTGATCTACGCGCTGCTCGGCTCGTCGCGGGTGCTGAGCGTCAGCTCCACTACGACACTGGCGATCCTGGCCGGCACGCAGCTCGGTCTGGCCGTGTCGGACGGCGACCCGGCGAAGCTCGTCACGGCGACGGCCACCCTGACCGCGCTGGTCGGCGCGATGCTGCTCCTGGCGAGGCTGATGCGTCTGGGGTTTGTCGCCAACTTCATTTCCGCGCCGGTCCTGACAGGCTTCAAAGCGGGGATCGGTCTCGTGATCGTGCTGGACCAGATGCCGAAGCTCCTGGGAATCCACATCGCGAAGCAAGGCTTCTTCCACGACCTCCTCAGCGTCGCGCATCACGTCCCCGAGACCTCGTTATTGACACTTGCGGTCGCCACCGCGACGCTGCTCGTGCTGATCGGAATGGAGCGACTCTTGCCGCATTCTCCGGCGTCGCTGGTCGCCATCGGCGGCGGCATCGCCGCGGCGTGGCTCTTCGGCCTGCAGGCACTGGGGGTCTCGACGGTCGGCCTGATCCCGCAGGGATTCCCGTCGCTCACGATGCCGGATCTTGCGCTGATCGAGCAGTTGGTGCCGGGAGCGCTCGGGATGGCGCTGATGAGCTTCACCGAAACGATTGCGGCGGGTCGCGCCTTTGCCCGCCCTGACGATCCGCCGATCCATGCGAATCGCGAGCTGATCGCCACCGGGGCGGCCAATCTCGGCGGCGCGCTCCTCGGTGCGATGCCGGCCGGCGGCGGCACCTCGCAGACCGCGGTCGTCCGCGCTGCGGGAGGTCGGTCGCAGAAGGCCTCGCTGGTCACGGCGGGCACCGCGGTCGCGACTATGCTGCTGCTCGCACCGATACTGGGCCTGCTGCCGAATGCTACGCTGGCGGCGGTCGTCATCGTCTACTCGGTCGGACTGATCCAGCCGGTGGAATTCCTTGCCATTCGCAAAGTGCGCACGATGGAGTTTCGCTGGGCGATCATCGCCGCGCTCGGCGTGCTGATGTTCGGCACGCTGAAAGGCATCGTGGTGGCGATCATCGCGTCGCTGATCGGCCTGTCCAGCCAGGTCGCCTACCCGCGCGTGTCCGTCATCGGCCGCAAGCGAGGAGCCGACGTGCTGCGACCGCTGTCGCCCGAGCACGCGGACGACGAGACCTTCGAGGGCCTGCTGATCGTGCGGCCGGAGGGACGTCTCTTCTTCGTCAACGCGCAGTATGTGGCGGACCAGATCGGCGCACTGGTCACGCAGCACAAGCCGCGTGTTCTGGCGGTGGACATGAGCCGGGTACCGGATATCGAATACTCGGCACTGCAAATGTTGATAGAGAGCGACAAGCGGGCGACCGAACGCGGCGCCGTTGTATGGCTGGTGGGGCTGAATCCCGGCGCGCTCGAGGTCGTGCGAAACGCCGGGCTGGACGGGCGACTCGGCCGCGAGCGCATGCTGTTCAACGCCCGCGCGGCGATCGAACGCTATCAGGCGCTGCAGGCAAAGGCGGGTGGCGCGTTCTGATCAGAAGCGTTCCGCACGCAGATTATCAACGTCTACCAGGCGGTCGGGCTGCTGGGTGGACGAGGGCGGGGCGCCCGCGATCACGCCCCACCCGTGTCGAAAACGTGTGTGGGTATTGATGCTGCCAGCGGTCTGCTTCGCAAGTTAGGAAAACTTACGATTCGAAATGAAAATTAAACGATCGAGGAGGTCGTTCTAATGGCAAAGGATGCAAATACAATCAAGATTGTCGGTCTGTTAGTGGAGGTCGCCAAGTTGGACACGGTCTATCGCGATGTTCATCTACGACAGGCGCGCCAGCTATTAAGTCCAACGCTGGATGAATCGGCCTATCGGGCCATCGGGTCAACCGAAAAGGAAATCGATGATCTGATGCGCCGCAGCCGAACCGCGGTGCTGCAACGCGACTGGGGACAAGCGGCCGAACTATCAGAGCGGATCGAGGACCTGCGCCGGCGGCAGGCGAGGATGGGCAGCCTGGCCAATATCGGGAAGGAGGTCTATGAGGCCGACGCGGTCGCCTTTGAACCCTTTTCACCTGGAAAGCATTTGGGGCCGAATGCACAGGCAGGTCAACCGAACCTGCGCACAGGGGTGATGGCCGCACTCGCGTCGCTAGCCAAACTGGATACCGGCTCCAAAGTATTCTACGAAAAGCGGCGGAGCTATTTTTCCGGGTTGGAGTTGGCGAGCACGAAAGCTTCACAAAAAGGCCCGCAGCGCGACCGTGGACAAGCGGAGCAGCTTGCCATGGAAGCCGCCGTACGCGGCGACGTTGCTGCGCTGCAGCGACTTGCGAAGGAACTGCGGGACTGGAAAGACAGCGGGGCCGCGACAACTGACGGTAGCGCGCCGGCCATGCTGAGTCGCTATGAATGCCCCGTCGATCTCGCCGTGCCGTTCCCGCCCCAGGTGATCGAGCGGGCGCGGGAACTTGGTCTCATGGAAGCCCGCACGGCGCCTTTTGCCGAATTAGCAAAGGTTCGTGAAGTTATCTATACGCATGTCGACCAGCCGGTCCCGTCTAATCCGGATATGGAACGTGAAGGCGTGCTCCGCGCTCGGGCAGAGGCTGAGCTGGAGCTTCCGGCTGACCTCGACACGGAAGAATCTCGAGTGCTCGCGGGACAGTTCATTCAGCAGATCTTTATTAATTCGGGCGGGGCGCGCTATCTGCCTCCTCTCTGCGCTGAAACGGTTCTGATTGAGGACTTCGCCGAAAACGAATCTGCCGATCTGCCCTCAAAGCTACTGGCCGCATTAAAGCTCCCTAAACGCGGCGGCCGCTCCCGCACGGAGATCGAGGCCGCGCTGATGCGTTTCGGGCCGGAGGTGGTACAGAATACCCTGGGTCTGGACCCCGTCGAGTTTCGCCTCGTCTGCATTCCCTATGATCTGTACGCGCGCTTCGGTCGCGAACGGGGTTTCGGAAAATGGTCGCATTGGACTCATTTCGATGGCTACCAGGTCATGGCCGGCAACCGGCTGCGAGCGCTGGTGGGTGGGGATGGCCGGTTTGGCGGTCTATATGATCTCGTTAGCATCAGCCCGAGCGACGCCCGTGACGGTGTCTACGCGCGTTTCGCGGTAGTGCGGCGATCCCGCATGATCTTGCGCTGGAGATGAGCGGATAGAAGCCAGAGACTGGGACGAGCGGCGAGGGATGAGAGGAATCAGTGAGTGAGTTAAGCGTTCAGATTTCAGTATTGAGGCTTCGAAGATTAACGCTAGAAGTGCGGAGCGGCTTCGTTTATCGCAACCGTGCGAAGGATGCCGAATGATGCGTGAGAAAAACCAAAGGATTTGCCACCGTTCTTTGACACAGTTTCTGCGTCTGGGTTGCTTTATGTAAATGCGTTGCGCCGCCTATCATCTTTTCATAGGTGCCCAAATCTGGCGCGGAGACAGAGTCGCGACCGGGGCGACAAGGGGGAAAAGATGAGTTTAGCAAAAGTCGGATCGTGGTTGCCTGTTGTCTTTCTCCTGGGAGGGTGCGCAGCGATCCTAAAAACATTTCCCCCGCCGCGATTGGTTAGAGATGATCGAAGAGGTAGTTTTTCTCCTTTTTGAATGGCGATGTAAATCGTTCCTGCGATTTCTGCGTTGTAACTTTCCGATTACTCAACAGCCTTCCGTTCCTTTATTCCTCCTGCCTTTCTTCTGTGCTTTGAAAAAAAACGCTTCCGCAAACGCCGCAGGTATTGGACTAAGGTCCAATAGAGCCGATAGGGGCGGTTTGTTAGAGGTCATGGAAGAGCGGAAAGAGTCGTAACAAGGCGGTGCATTGCGGAAAGGAGACACTATGAAACGTGCAGCGCAGATCACAATCGGGTTAGCGGCGCTATCTATCGCGTTCGCAGCACAAGCGCAGAAACCGATCGTTTACCCAGCTAAAGGCCAGAGCGCATCCCAGCAAAGTAAGGACGATGCGGAGTGTTATGCGTGGGCGAGGCAAACCACCGGTATTGATCCAGCCGTCGTTGCATCCAGCCCACCGCCGCAGCAGACGGGGCCCGCAGCCGGAGGAGGTCAGCGCTTGCGTGGCGCGGCTCGGGGCGCCGCCGGCGGCGCCGCAATCGGCGCGATTGCGGGCGATGCAGGCCAGGGCGCGGGGATCGGCGCAGTCGTAGGAACTATGGCCGGCGGCCGACAGGCGCGTCAACAGCAAGCCGCGCAGAATCAACAGGCGGTGGCGCAGCAACAGGATCTGATCAACACCCATTACCGCGCGTATGGCGCATGTATGGAAGGCCGCGGCTACACTATCAAATGACAGCCAAATGACAGCAAGGTAGGTCTGAGTCTCGGGTCTCGAGTTTGGGTTTTGCTCAAATTCGGAACTTGCGAGGGCGAGAGCAGATGAAGTTTCAATCGTCGGACCGAGGAGAGATCATGAAACTACTTACGCGAAGTACACAAATGGTGGCAGTGCTTGTTTTCTGTTCTTACATCAGCGCATCAGCAGGGGATTTCGATGGCTCCAAGCTTCTGATCTGCGCGACGGTCGATGCAATGGATTGCGTTTCAGGAGAAAATTGCACGAAAGGGCGACCCGGCGACATGGGCGCGCCGGCATTTCTGCGCATCGATTTTTCAAAAAAGACGATTGGCGGCCCCAAGCGAACGACGCCGATCGTCTCTATGGATACCAGTGAAAACCAGATCCTGTTTCAGGGGAAAGAGCTGGAATACGGGTGGACGCTTGCGCTTGATCAGGAAAGCGGAAAGTTTTCCGCGACACTCGTCAATCGTGACGGTGTGTTTGTCTTGTTCGGATCGTGCACGCCGATGTGAAGCATTATCTCATTTAACAGTACTAGGTCCCGAGTGTTTGGCAAAAGGGGCATTGGACCAAAGTCCAATAGAGCGGATTCGAGCCGGCTGTTAAGAAGTCAATGCGTTTGTGACCCAGGCGTTTGAGTATCGGAATTTCTTTTACGCGCCTGCACCAGTTCGTGCTCGCCTCCGACGCGTTCATCGTCGCGCCGGGGGGAATCGGCACGGTTCTGGAGACGATGATGATTTGGCAGCTCCTCCAGGTGCGGCATCTTCAGGACACGCCGCTGATCCTTGTGGGGAAAAATGTGGCCGGGCCTGATCGAGTGGATACGCAGTTCCATGCTTTCGTTCGACCCCGCCGCTGGCTAATCCCGAGGACATGACGATCCCGCGCTGCGCGGCGAATGCCGCCGAAGCGATCGCGCTCATCCGCGAGCATCATCAGCTTTGGTTGTCTGGACACCGTGGGTGATATGAACTCTCCGTCTGAACCTGCGAAGGATAAACTTGTGGCAAACGCTGCTCCCGCCGACGCCCTCATTTTCTTCGGCGCCTCCGGCGATCTCGCCTATAAAAAAATTTTCCCTTCACTGCAGGCCATGGTCCGCCGCGGGCGCCTCAGTGTGCCGGTGATCGGCGTCGCCAAGTCGGGCTGGGGCTGGGATCAATTCGTCGCGCGAGCCCGAGCGAGTGTTACAGAATACGGTGGCTTTGACCCGGTGGCCTTTGGCCGGATGGTCGAGCTTCTTCATTATGTGGACGGCGACTACAATGACCCAGAGACTTTCGCCCGGCTCAGGGTAGAGCTTGGAGAGGCGCAGCGACCGCTCCACTATCTCGCCATCCCACCGAGCATGTTTCCGGTGGTGGTAAAGAACCTTGCTCGCGCAGGCTGCACGCGGGGCGCGCGCGTGGTTGTGGAGAAACCTTTCGGACGTGACCTCGAGTCGGCGCGGGCGCTCAACGCCATCCTGCACGAAGCCATCGACGAGCGATCGATCTTCCGGATCGACCATTATCTGGGCAAAGAGGCGGTCCTGAACGTTTTGTTCTTCCGCTTCGCCAACACGTTTCTCGAGCCGATCTGGAACCGCAACTACGTAGAAAGCGTACAGATTACGATGGCTGAAAGCTTCGGCGTCGTGGGGCGGGGCAAGCTGTACGAGGAAACGGGCGCGATCCGGGACGTGGTTCAAAACCATCTTTTGCAGGTTATCGGTTTTTTAGCCATGGAACCGCCTACGTTGACCTATCCAGAATCGTTGCGTGACGAGCAGGTGAAAATTCTCCTTGCGATCCGTCCCACGGGTCCTGACGATTTGGTGCGCGGGCAATATTTAGGGTATCGCCGCGAGCCGGGCGTGGCCGAAAACTCGCCGGTGGAAACCTTTGCCGCCGCTCGTCTGTTTGTGGACTCGTGGCGTTGGGATGGCGTACCGTTCTTCGTCCGAACCGGCAAATGTCTCCCGGGCACGGCTACCGAAGTTCTGGTGCGGTTGAAACAACCGCCGCTCCGGCGGGTAGCGCTGGGGCCAAACAACTACCTCCGTTTCCGTTTCAGTCCGGATGTGACGATAGCGCTCGGAGCGCGCGTGAAGCGGCCCGGAGAAGAACGCGCGACTCAGGAGACCGAGTTGTCGGTCTTGAGGCAACCTGGAGGGGACGACATGGAACCGTACGAGCGACTTCTGGGCGATGCCATGCGAGGCGATCCGATTCTTTTCGCGCGCCAGGATGCCGTAGAGGCAGCGTGGGCGATCGTGGAACCGTTAATCAACAATCCGGGTCCCTTATTCGAGTACGAGCCGGGCAGCTGGGGACCGCTGGAAGCGAACCGCTTGGTTGCCGACGTTGGTGGTTGGAGTAATCCACAATAACCAGCCTCATCCGGCCGCGAGATGTGTTATGCGGGGTACCCAAGCTCACTGCATTCTCACAATGACGGCCCACGGAAATTAAAAATGGTGTCCGATGGAAGCGCTGAACCTCCACCGTCTTCACTTTGCCTTCACGATCACCTACCACTACCTGTTTCCGCAACTGACTATGGGACTGGCGCTGCTCATTTTCATCCTGAAAACGAAGGCGCTGCGCGGAAATGAAGCCGCCAATCTCGCGGCGCGGTTCTGGAGCAAAATTTTCGGCATTGCGTTTGTCATGGGCGTCATTACCGGCATCCCCATGGAGTTTCAATTCGGCACCAACTGGTCCCGGTTTTCCCAGGCCGCCGGCGGCATCATCGGGCAGACACTCGCCATGGAAGGGGTCTTCGCCTTCTTTCTAGAATCCAGTTTTCTCTATCTGTTGTTGTTTGGAGAAAAACTAGTTGGACAGCGAGGTCACTGGCTTGCTTCGCTGGCGTTGTTTGTCGGAACATGGCTGAGCGGGTTCTTTATCGTATCTACCAACGCGTGGATGCAACACCCAGTCGGTTACTCTATGCAGCCCGATGGATCTCTCAAGCTGGATAGCCTCGCCGCATTGCTGACCAATCCCTGGGTCGGGCCGCAATATCTCCATACGATGACCGGCACAACCATTACCGGAAGTTTTGCTGTCGCTTCCATCGGCGCCTTCTACAGCCTGCGAGGTGAGCATACAGCGGTGGTTCGCGCATTTATGCCCGTGGCGATCGTTGTGGGTTTTCTGGCCAGTGTGTTAGCGGCATTTCCGACCGGCGACTGGCACGCCAAAATGGTTTACCGGCACCAGCCGGTTACGTTTGCCGCGATGGAAGGGCATTTTCACACGGAAGATGGAGCGGGTTTGGTTTTGATCGGGCAGCCCGATTTGGAGCGGATGCGTCTGGACAATCCGCTGGTGATCCCGCGCCTCCTTTCGTTCTTGACTCATGCCCGCTGGCAGGCTCGGATCGAAGGGTTATCCGAGTTTTCGAAAGATCTGTGGCCGACCAACATTCCGATACTTTACTACAGTTATCATATCATGGCCGGCCTCGGCACTTTCTTTATCGGCATCATGCTGCCGAGTTTTTTCTATCTGCTTCGCGGCAAGCTTTACGATCAAAGATGGCTTCTCTGGATATTGATGTGCTCCCTTCCTTTTCCGTTCATCGCCAATACGGCGGGATGGATGACGGCGGAATTCGGGCGTCAACCATGGATCATCTACAATATCATGCGCACGGCGGACGGATACTCTGATAACGTTTCCGCCGGAAATGCCGCATTTACGCTGTTGGGCTTTGCGGGCATGTATGCATTCCTCTCGGTGCTGTTTCTGTTCCTGATGGTCCGGATCGTTGCGGCCGGGCCGGCTTCGGAAAGCGCTCCGGAAGCACAGATTGTCGCAACCGCGGAGAGAAACGTTTGATGGAGACAGTGTGGTTCTGGTTGGTCGGATTCATGCTGGCGACTTACGTCGTGCTGGACGGCTTTGACCTGGGGGCAGGGGTCCTGCACCTCTTTGTGGCGCGGAACGAAGAAGAGCGTGAGCAAATCCTGCGCGCGATTGGACCGGTCTGGGATGGAAATGAGGTCTGGCTCCTGGCAAGCGGGGGCGCCATCGTCTTGGCATTCCCGGCACTGTACGCGATTTCCTTTAGCGGATTTTATCTTCCGTTGATGATGGTGTTGTGGCTGTTCATGGGCCGGGCGCTCGGAATTGAGATGCGCCATCAAGTGATGGACCGCCTCTGGAAACAGTTTTGGGATGCCATCTTTGCCGTCTCCAGTTTCATGCTTGCGCTGTTTCTCGGAGTAGCCCTGGGCAACGTGATTCGTGGTGTCCCTTTGAGTGCCAAAGGCAAATTTTTCGAACCCCTATGGACCGATTTCCTAGTAGGAGAGCAAACCGGGATCTTAGATTGGTATACGACCCTTGTTGGTCTCGCGGCGGTGGCGGCTCTGACCTATCACGGCGCGCTGTGGCTGTATTGGCGAACCGGACCGGCGGTGCGGCAGAGAGTTTCTAAAGCCATTCCTTTTCTGCTTGGAATGCTTTTGGTTCTGTGGGTTGGCACGATCGCCGTAAGTATTTCCGTGCAGCCGCTGCTGAAGGAGCATCTTCAGGCCAGACCTTGGGGCGCCGTTTTTCCTATCCTAACTTTTCCCGCGATCCTTGCCTCGTTCTACTTGCACCGCCGTCAGAAGCCGGGCGCAAGTTTCTTGGCCTCTTCGCTCTCGTTGTACGCCATGATATGCAGCGCTGCTGCCGGGCTTTACCCCTACGTCCTTCCGGCTCGTAACCCCGAATGGGGGCTTACCGTTTCCCAGGTTGCTTCATCGCCCCAATCGCTGACTCTGGCCTTGTTCTGGTGGGTTCCTGGAATGATGTTGGTGGGTGTCTACACTTTTTTAGTCTACCGCAAGCTTCTGCCGACAAGGATCTCCATGCTGCAGGAGGGTCACTAGTCCCAGTCTATCAAAAGGTATCGATACAAGCTGCGTGGGCTCGCGAGCCGCTTCGAATGGGACTCGTGTAGCGGTGTTTGTTGAAAGAGCTGCTGGGCGGTTTTCCCCTTCATTGGACCAAAGTCCAATTTACACCGTTCCTACTAATCACCAGAAGGATAACGATCGGAATCGAAACGCAAGTGTCGCTTTAACTTATCGTCGGGGGGCGGAGAAGCCTCTTGCAAATGTCCTGAAGCCGGAATAAACGGGATTGACTGAATAACTGAGACGAGGCAAGAGATGGACCCTTTGGTGGATGTCACTGAGCAAAAACGCTTGAACGACGCGCGCGAGGCACAAATCCCCTGGAAGAAATGGGGACCCTACCTGAGCGAGCGACAGTGGGGTACGGTGCGCGAGGACTACAGCGAGGATGGCAACGCCTGGAATTACTTCTCGCACGACCAGGCGCGCTCGCGGGCGTATCGGTGGGGCGAGGACGGCATCGCCGGGATCTCCGACGATCAGCAGCAGCTCTGTTTCGCGATCGCGCTGTGGAAC
>DASTOD010000113.1:0-9662 GCA_035762645.1 Binatia bacterium
GGTCATCCTTCTTTGGGCGCCGGCAGGCCTCAGCGCACAAGCGACTACCGTCACTCTCGGGGTCACCACCCGCACCGGCACCACCGGATTGCCGTTCGTCGTCGCCGAAGAGAAAGGTTTCTTCAAAAGCGAAGGAGTCAATGCGATCGTTGTCGTCATGCAGAATCAAGTCGTCGTCAACGGGGTTGTGACTCGCAACGTCGATTACGGGGGAACGTTTTCGAATTTTATCGGCGCTGCGCTTTCCGGTTTGCCCGTTCGCATCGTCATGGCCGTTATGGATGGCTCCGACCACTATCTCGTCACCGCCCCGAACATAAGGCGAGTGGAAGACCTCAAGGGCAAGAAATTCGGCATCAGCAGCTTCGGCGGGACACCGCACAGCGAAGCGATCATGATCATGCGAAAGTACGGCATGAATCCTGAAAAGGATGTCACCTTCCTCCAAATCGGCGGCAGCTCGTCCCGCTACGCGGCTCTGGACAGCGGCTCCATCGACGCGGCCATGTTGGTGCCGCCCTTCAACAAACTCGCTCAGAAGCGCGGCTTCAACGAAATTCTTTCTTTCAATGAAATTATGAGTATCCCGCTCGGTGGACTTGCGGTCCACACGCAAAAACTCAAAGAGAAACCCGACGAGATCGTTAGGATGATCAAGGCCATACTGAAGGGCGTCGACTACATTCGGAACCAAAAGGCCGACATCCTGACCATCATGGAAAAGCGGTGGGGCATCAAAGAGGCCGAAATCCGCGAAGGTATCTACCGGGACATCGTCGGCATTTACAGCCGAACCGGTGTCGCTTCCGACGACACGATGAAAAATGTCGTTCAGCTGGTGCGCGACACGCGCAAATCCAAAGACAACCTGGGACTCTCCGACATCGTCGATTGGACGTTTGCCAAGCGGGCGCAGGCGGAGCTGAAGCTGCGCTGAGCTATGCCAGCGCAGCAGTCTCGAGTCTCGGGTTTCGGGTCTCGGGGTTAAAAGAGCTACGGGCAAAGCGCTAAGCGGTAAGCGCCACGGGCTTACAACCTCAGCAGCATCCCCTCTTTGAAAAAGCATGCCCTGAGCATCGACGAAGGAGGGGACAAGGGAGATTTGTAAGGCGACAAAAACGCCCTTTGCCGCCTTTAGGCCTTGCCCTTTCCTCTTTGCCTCTTACGCTCTTGACCCAAAGCGGCCACCTTGTAGTACTGTAATGCTCTAATACAAAACGCAAAGGAGAACTCCGATGGGAGCCACCGTTAAGGTTCGTGAAAAGTTCCAGGTTACGATTCCGGAGGACGTTCGCGCGCAGGTTCCCTTGCAAGTCGGGGAACGCGTCGAGGTGGAAGCTCGAGAGGGCGAAATAATTATCCGTCCAGTGATCGAAGTGCCCAGAGGCCAGGCTTGGTTCTGGAGCAAAGAATGGCAGGAGCGGATTGCCCGGTTCGAGAAAAGACATCAAAAAGGGAAATCTAAAGGTATTTAAGTCCGTCAAAGAGGCACGAAAGCAGCTTGGCGACTAATATCGTCATTCCTGATTCGGTCCTCAAGGAGTTGAACGCCTTCCCCAAGGAGATCAGGCTTAAAATTCTGGGAGCAATTAGAAAAACTGATATCGAATCCTTCCCACCCGAGCCTAAGAAACGAGAAACTTAAAGGTACGGAGCAGTGGGCGTTTTCCATCACGATGACTTATCGAGCGACTTACTTTCGCGACAAATCGAACGTTATCGTTACAGCTGTTGGAACCCATAAAGACGTTTTAGGACGATAAAACTGGCAATCTCGGATTGCGAATTTCGGATTTCAAAGCCGGTGAGATGCGACTCGAGATGAGGCCCCTCACGTCTCACCCCTGACGCCTCACGGCTCCTTTGCTCTTCCCCCTTTGCCCTTAGCCCTTTGCTCCTTGTAGCTTTTTGAAGAACCCCTCTTGTTCCAATTCGTCAAGCAAAGAGTGATCGACGAATTCTTCGGGAGTCTTGTTCTTGAAATCGGGATTTTGCTCGGCGTAGAACCGGAGCGTATCGCGCACGCCGTTTAAATCGACGCGCGGTGGCAAGGAAAAACGCGGGGCAAAATAGTCGTACGTAGTCCTCAACGTCACTGGATCTTCCACACGCATCCGATGAGCGAACACCTTTAGCGTCCGATCACGATCGGTTTTGATCGTCTGAATCGCTTCTGCGTACGCGCGGACGAAACGTTTGACGCGATCACGATTTTCCCTAAGCGAGTTGCCTTTTACATATAGGGAGGACTGCGTAAAGTTCGCGCTCATCTCTCCCATATCCGCTAACACGCGATAGCCGGCTTTAACGGCAATAGTCAAATGGGGCGGCGAAAGTATCGTAGCATCCGTCCGGCCCGCCATGAGCGAGCCCAGCCGAGTCGGCGCGTCACCGCCGATAATCACCTGGATTTCGGATTGCTTTATTCCCCACTCCTTCAATGCGAGTTGCAAAGCGAGATCGTTGGAGCCGCCGAAATTGAGTATGTTGACCCTCTTACCACGGAGATCCTTGGGCGTTTGGATATCCGGTTTCACGACGAAGGCATAGGGAAATTTATTGTACGAAGCGGCGATGATCTTGATATCCGATCCCCTGACCGCTGCCGCGAGCGGCCCCGTCGCGGAACCTGTGGCGAAGTGCGTGCTGTTTCCCAACAGCGCGGCGACCGACCGGGCCGCGCCGGTGATCATGATGATGTCAACGTCGAGTCCATGCTTGTCGAATATCTTGAGATCTTTCGCGACCCATGTGGCACTTTGGAAGCCGGCATGGCCGCCATAGTCGGCGATGATCTTATCCGCGGCGTGGAGATTCGTACTCCAAGCACAAACCACAACGAGCGCCCAAACAATCGCCAAATGTATTATTTTCATTCCAACTCCTAACAGCCTTTTTTAGGCTCGAGAGCTATTTGAATCCCGATATTAGGAACCCGGTCGTGCTACGTCAAGCCGGTTGTCTTCTGATGCCAAGATGGCTGCGACTGTCTTCTCTACCACCTTTGTTCGGTACCGGCACCAAATCCTATCCTCGCGCCAAGACGCGAAGAACGCAAAGTGACGGGCAAAGCCCGTCATCCCGAGCGAATACGAGGAATCTGAGAAGGATTTCTCCCTTCGGTCGAAATGACAACTTGGTACCCCTTTCGAGTTGGCTCAGGACATGCTTTGCGCCTTTGCGCGAATTTTTGCCGCGCTAGGTCCTTCGCGGCCTTCGTGGTGAGCCTACTCGGTTGCGGTCCTGCGCCGCGCTGCGTGCTTTGCTCTGGCGCCTTACCCCTCACGCCTTACGCCTCACCGTATTTGGGATGGCGCCTTACCCCTCACGCCTCACGCCTTACGCCTCAATGCGCTTGACAGCCCGAGGCCGCTGAAATATCTGTCGATGAAACGGAGAAATGAATTTCACCGATGAGTCTACGAGGAAAAACCGCTATCGTTGGCATTGGCGAGACACCGACCGACCGGCTCGGAAGTAAACCTGGGGAGCCGCGGAAATCCACGGCAGAGTATCTCGCCTGGGCGGCGCGCCTGGCGTACGAGGATGCGGGGCTTACGAAGAAAGATTTCGACGGGCAAGGCCTGGCGGCGATCTACACGACCAACCATTCCCAACCTTTCTGGCCAGAAGAAGTGGCGGCGATTCTTGGCATCACACCGGGAGTTTCGCTGGCCGGCGGCAACGGCGGCGCAAGCTCGGTCTCGCTTCTCGGACACGCGGCCGCGGCGATCAATTCGGGCCTCTGCGACATTATGCTGGTGATCGCGGCAGCCTCACCGTTCGGCGAACCTGGCGGGCACCGGGGCACTGCCGCCGACACCCGCGATTATGAAATGCCGTTCGGTGTCATGGGACCGAACTGTAAAATCTCATTTGTCATGAGCCGCTACATGCACGAATCGGGTATGACGGAGGAGCACTTCGGCAAGATTGCCGTGACGGGACGCTATCACGCTTCGCTCAATCCCAACGCGTATCTCAGAAAGCCGATCACAATCGAAGACTACAAGAAATCCCGCCTAATCTCGGATCCGATCCGGCTGTTCGATTGCGTCATGCCGGCCAATGGCGGCAAGGCGTATGTCATCGCCTCGGCAGAGCGCGTCGCCAAGATGCGCAAGCCGCCGGTCTACTTGCTGGGTTGGGGCGAATGCAACAACGCCAGTTACGGACCGCGTTTTCGCGCGAACCCGCTCATCACCGGCATCACGCAAGCCGGCAAACGGGCCTTCCAGATGGCGGGCGTGACCCACAAGGACATCCGTTGTCTCAATCTATACGACGACTACATTCCCATCGTCATGATCCAGATCGAAGACCTCGGCTTTTGCGGTAGAAATGACAAACAGTTCTTCGAAACAACCGACTTCACTTTCAAAGGCGATCTGCCCATTCAGACCAGCGGCGGCATGATCAACTGCGGCCAACCCTCGACGACCGGCGGAATGCTTCATGTCATCGAAACGGTCCGGCAGTTGCGCGGCGAAGGCGGGGAGCGCCAGGTGCCCAATATCAAGTTCGGAATCTGCACCGGCGTCGGCGCGGTGAACTACGGCAAGAACTTCGGCTGCACCGCAGCGGCCATTCTGGGGAATTGCGTGTGAAACGTGACCGTGATTCGTGCTCGCCCCTCCCCACGAACACGAGCTTCATGAGGCAACAGATCTCACCACGAAGGGCACAGCGCGGCAGAGCCGCAACCGAATCGGAGTATCTCGCGCAAAGACGCAAAGCACGCCAAGCTCGAGGAATAGTATTTTCCTTTGCGGCCTTGGCGCCTTGGCGCGATAAGATTTTTGGGAAGTCGTTGCATTTAATATTTGAAAGGCAAGATACATGGCGGATGCAGCACAAACGAAACCCTTCGTCAGCCGGGGGCTGATCCGTCCTCTGGCGGAGCCTTTTCGTGATCTCCTTTGAAAATTTGCGGTGGAAATATGAACGCGCCATCAGATGTGCACAGACTCGCGCAAAGGCGCAACGGGCGCCAAGTTCGGAGAAAACAGGATGATATTTTTCTTTGCGTTCTTGGCGTCTTGGCGCGATAAAAATGTAATACAGTTATGCCGTTGAATATTCGAAAGGTAAGAAACTAACATGGTGGAAACAGCACAAGAAGCGAAAAAGCCCGTGCCGGAAATAACTCCGGTCAATCAACCGTTTTGGGACGGCGCCAAAGCGGGCAAGCTCGTGATGCAGCGATGCAAGGATTGCGGGTCTTGGATTTTCTGTCCCCGGCCAGTTTGCGTCGAGTGCAACAGCGAGAAACTCGAATGGGTGCAGATGAGCGGCAAAGGAAAGGTCTTTTCCTTTACGATCATCCGTGAGGTTGTCGGCAACGCTCTGCGCGGCTTCGCGCCCGATATTCCTTACGTCACGGCATGGATCGATCTGGACGAGGGCCCGAGATTTTGCAGCAACATCATCGGCTGTCCTGTCGAGAGCGTCACCATCGGTATGCCCGTCGAGGTCGTGTTCGAGGATAGTGGCCAGGGGGTTACACTACCCAAATTTAAACCTACGGCTGTTTCGGGTCTCGGGTCTCGAGTCTCGGGTTAATGCGCGACTCGTGCTCGCGAACTATCGCTAAGGGCTAAGTGCAAAGTGCGGAGCGAACAAGTGAGAGATTGGAGATCGGATGCCAGAAATCGAAGCTCCGGACGCCTTGCTCTTTGCTCCTTGCGCTTTGCCACTTAGTAGAGCTGAGCGCCTTTTGAGTGGCCTGCGAACAGCCTGCCTCCACTGGGTTAAGGGATTTCCCCAGAATTTGACGAACAGACGGGTCTTTACCAAGCCGTTTCTTGACAATCCATATGTAGTGGACTAACTTAGCTAAGCTATGAATCAGGTAAATATCCATGAGGCGAAAACACAGCTTTCACGGTTAATCGAACTGGCCGCCAGGGGCGAAGAGATCATTATCGCGAAGTCTGGTAAGCCGGTCGCTCGCCTAGTTCCGTACGCTGCCGTGGGAAAAGCCCGTCGCCCCGGACGACTCCGTGGCAAAATACGCATAAAGAAGAATTTTGATCAGCCTCTCCCAAAAGAGATTCTTCTTTCATTCGAAACCAAATCATAACCCGTGCGGTTCCTCCTCGATACGAACGTGCTGCTCTGGTGGATGTCTGACGACCGAAAGCTTTCCAAGGAAGCGCGTGAAATCATTGCCAACCCGAGCAATGAGGGATTAGTCAGTTCCGCGTCTATCTGGGAAATCGCAATTAAGGCGTCGCTGGGAAGAATTGATATTGAACTCAACGATCTCGAGGACGCGATCGTCGCGAGCGGCTTTCAACCTTTAGTGATCGCCGTACGACACGCCGTGGCCGTTGGTCAATTGCCTGCCGTCCATCGTGATCCTTTCGATCGAATGCTTGTCGTCCAAGCTACCGTGGAGAAGCTGCGTATTATTTCCCACGATCAAGTATTTGAACGATACGGTCTGAGTGCCGAGGGCGTGCCGCCGATTATCGTTTAGGCCGACGATAACGAGATCGAAGGTCGGCTTTGGAAACTAGCAGCGCACCTCACCTCAATCCTCTCCCGAGGGAGAGGCGGCAGGGACGGCTGCGAGCCAATAAAGTTTTCTTCCCCCTTGACGGAGAAAATGAAGATGGGGTGTGATGATTGTCGCAGATTGGACGGGCAAAGACGGATAGGAGAATGAATGTAGGGGCGACCGGCCGGTCGCCCTCAACGCTAATGCAATGAAAAACTTATTAGGATTACTTGCCATGAGCGGGGCTGTGTTGGGAGCATTGTTTTTCCTGACTCATTTTGCCGCCAACCGCGGGAGCCGCGATATTCAGGCGTTGACTCTTACGCAGGGGCAGGTCGTGCAGGAGGGCGCGCTCGTTTCCATCGAATACACTCTCACCGATGAGCGGGGAGAGGTCCTCGAATCCACTATCGGCAAACCGCCGATGACTTATGTCCACGGTATCGGTCAGGTTGTCCCCGGCCTGGAAAAAGAACTCACCGGCCTCAAGATCGGCGCGCGCAAAAAAATCCGCGTGGAACCGCAGGACGGCTACGGCCCCGCAGATCCAAAAGCCTTTCACGAAATTCCCCGCGATAAGATTCCGCCCGAAGCTCAGAAGCCGGGAGCCATGCTCATGACAAAGGATACGCAGGGACAAAGCATTACCATGCGGGTGCACGAAGTGAAGGAGAAGACGATCGTGGTCGATTTCAACCATCCACTGGCCGGAAAGACCCTCAATTTCGAGGTGAAGGTAGTGGACATCCAGGCGGCCTCAATGCCGCGTTAGTCAGGCCGGATCGAAGACTGGCCGCGCATTGGCGATAGAGGGATAGAGGATGGCGCTCTTCGATCTTCGATTCTCGATCTTCGGCTCACTGCTTCCGACAGCCTAGCATGCATCCAAGGTTCTTCTACGGATACATCATCCTCGGTCTTTGCTTCATCAACATGGTCGTGATGCGCGGGGTCACCGGCTCCTTCAGCGTCTACTATCTCGCCTTGCTGGAGAGCTTTTCCTGGTCGCACAGTGACGGCGCCAGCATCGCGTCGGCGAATTTTCTGGTTTATGCCCTTGCGTCGCCATTTGTCGGATTTGCCTTCGATCGCTTCGGTCCCCGACTCCTCATGCCTTTGGGCGGAGCGCTCGTCGGCGCCGGATTGCTGCTTTCCAGTTTCGGCAATGCGCTCTGGCATCTCTACTTTTCCTACGGCGTGATCACAGCTCTGGGTCAAGGAGCGCTGGGATTCGTCAGTCACAACGCGCTGATCTCGTTTTGGTTTGTCCGCCGCCGCGCCACGGCGATCGGCATCGCGACGATGGGCCAAGGCCTGGGCGCATTGATTATGGTTCCTCTAACGCAGTTTTTCATCGATCGAATCGGCTGGCGTGCAACCTTTATGCTCACCGCCGGTTTGATCCTCCTTGCCGTCGTTCCCGCAAATGCGCTCTTGCAGCGCCGCGATCCCATGGACGTGGGGCAAGCCCCGGACGGCGCCGGCGCGCCGGCGCCCGAGCGTTCCGGCGGGCAAGCGAAAAAATCCGTAGCCGAGCGCGACTGGACCTTACGCGCCGCGGTTTTGTCGTTTCCATTCTGGTGCATCACCATCGGCCACCTGGCGCTTGGAACCGCGCTTTTCATGATCAACACGCACGTTGTCGCCCACCTGGTTTCGTTGAACTTTGACAAGCTCGCGGCCGCTTTCGTGGCTGGACTGATCGGATTTGTGAGAATCGGCGGCACTGTCATCTGGGGTCTCGTCTCGGACAAACTCGGGCGAGACAGCGCCTACGGGGCGGCGATCGTCGTAACGCTGGTGGGCTTGAGCTGCCTCATTGCCATCAGCCCGAGCTCTTCCCTGGCCTTTGTTTATGTTGCCGCTGTACTCTATTCGATCGGCCACAGCGCCGGTAATCCGACCTACGGCTCCGTCATTGCCGATATTTTCTCCGGCCCGAGGGTCGGGCTGATCTTCGGATTTCTGGAAATCAGCTTTGGCTTGGGCAGCGCGTTCGGCGCGTGGATCGGCGGCTATCTTTTCGATCTGACCGGAAGTTATCGATGGCCCTTCTCTCTCTGCCTGTTGTGCTTCGCCATTTCCGGCTTCGCGATCCACGCATGCCTGAAATGGCAGACACGACACTCCGCGCAGCGCTCGGCCTCAAAGCCGGTCCTTGCCGGATAGAGGGCAATGAGCAAAGCGCAAGGAGCAAAGAGCAAACTGACGTAATTTCGAAGCACGAAATCCGAAGCTCGAAACAATTTCAAGTTGACAAAAGAGCCACTGTCCTAAACAAAGCCGGTTTCGACCTGAGTTTGGGGATTTATTTCGAATTTTGACATTGTTTCGGATTTCGAAATTCGAATTTCGAAATTAGGGAATAACCTCGGCGTCCTCAGCGCCCTTCGACAAGCTCAGGACAGGCTCTCGCCCGTGAAAGATTTTCTAGTCGATTCGCCGGCCGTACAAAAATTTCCCTCGGGACTTCTTTTCACCAACCCGATATCGGCGTAGTATGATCAAAACTCAGCGAAGGAGCCCATGATGAAAGGAAAACTATGGTTGCTCGTCTTGAGTGTCACTATCGTTAACTTTTACTACACCTATCCCTCACGGGCGGCGGTTGAACACGATCCGCTAGAACAGAACATTGTCAAAGACGGTTCCACCGTGACACTGGAATATACCCTCTCCGGCGACGACGGGACGGTAATCGAATCCAGCAAAGGGAAAGCACCGCTCAAATACATCCACGGTCGACGGCAGATCATTCGCGGGCTCGAGCGCGAGCTCGCTGGCATGAAGACGGGAGAGGAAAAATCCATAAAGATCAGGCCGGAAGACGGGTACGGAGCGGTCGATCCCAAAGCTTTCCGGGAATTTCCGCGCGACAAATTACCGCCGGAAGCGTTGCAGGTAGGAACTGTGCTCACCGCCAGAACTCCGGACGGCCAGGCCATCCCAGTGCGCGTGCATGAAGTCAAGGAAAATGTGGTAGTGCTGGATTTCAATCACCCGCTCGCTGGAAAGACGCTAAATTTTGAGGTGAAGGTTGGTGAGATCCAGCCTTCCGACACAAAGTAGGCCAAGCTGTTGAAAAAGGCCCTGTCGAGTGCCCTGAGCGTGTCGAAGGGTGCGCTTGGATCGTCTCGCTCAGCTGGCTTATAGCGTATGG
>DASTOD010000114.1:0-27321 GCA_035762645.1 Binatia bacterium
GGAGCAGAAGCCAATAAAGGAACAGGGGAGGTAGGCTAATAACCAGAAATAGTGCGAGAACGTATCTGATGGTGGCCAATTCTATAAGCGTCCTTCATACGGTTAACGAGCCGACGTTGCCGAACTTCACTTGGCAAATGAACCCGAGATAGTTTTCGGATTAATTTTGTTGCCGCAAGCCTTGTGCCATGGTTCCCCGTCGGATCGAATCATTCGGCATACTTTGTTACTTTAGGTCTTGTCGGCTGTTTGCGGAATTGCGATTAAGACCAGGCGATGTTTACACACAATGCGATACATCATCTCCCCCTCACACTCCCTTGACGCTCATGACGACTCTGCCCTATTTTAACTAGGTTCTAAGCCTACCACCCTGGAGTCGGTAATCCCTCCCGGTCGCGCCCTCCTTTGGCGCGGGGAGTCTCAAGTATGGAAGAACCGCATCCTAAACCTAAGGGCACCATCGCAGTCCTTATCGCCTTCGCCTTAATCACTGTGATCCTATGGGGCAGCGTTTATCTCGCGCTGCTGTTCAGGGGCGCGACGCAATGAACGGCTTCAAAGTCGATCCATATGAAAAGTGGTGGATGGTGGCGAGCGGGATCATTCTTGCTTTCTTTCTCCTCGCTGTCGGCGCCAGCGTCTTTTGCGGCTTCAGCTTGCCTGGTCATGAAAAACGCATCGAGCCAGGAGGCGTGACCGTTGCCGAACCAGCCGTGCTGCAGCGCGGGCCCGGCCATTACGATGTTTACATGCGGGCTCAGATCTGGGCTTTCGCGCCTAACGAAATCAAGATTCCGGCCGGCTCGACGGTGACCTTCTATGTGACCAGCCCCGATCTGCAGCACGGATTTCTAATCGAGCGGACCAACGTCAACGTGATGGTTCTTCCCGGACAGGTAAGCAAGACCACTGCGCGCTTCGATGAGCCAGGAGAATATCGATTCTTCTGCCACGAATACTGCGGCTTGGCCCACCACATCATGTTCGGGAAAGTGATCGTGGAGCCTCGCTCCTAAAAGACAGCGTCATGAATGAGAACAACTTCGCGCTCGAAGAGAGACTGACCGCCTGGCACGTCGGCATCGCGCTGGGAGCGCTCTTTCTCGGCACCTGGTTCGGGCCGCTTCAAGTCTTGGAGCATGCGGGCATCGACCTTTATGGTAAGCTCGCCCCCGGCATCAAGAGCTACTATCAAGGACTGACGCTTCACGGGGTCCTCAACGCTCTAGTCTTCACTACTTTTTTTATCGTCGGCTTTCTCACCTTCACCACCGTCCACAGTTTGAAAATGAAGTTGCGCTCCCCATGGATGAATATTTTGGGTCTATGGCTGATGACAGCAGGGCTGGCGATGACAGCCGTCCCGCTCCTGTTGGACAACGCAAGCGTGCTTTACACCTTTTACCCGCCGCTCAAGGCGAGTTCGTTATTCTACATTGGCTTGACCCTGGTCGTGGTGGGTTCGTGGGTCGAGGGCTTCGGCCTTTACGTCACTTTGGCGGCCTGGCGTGCGGCCCATCCCGGCGCGCGTACTCCTTTCATCGCTTTCGGCTCGGTGCTGACCATGGTGATGTGGCAGATCGCTTCCCTGGGCATCGCGGCCGAGATGCTGGTCCTTCTCATCCCGTGGTCTCTGGGTTGGGTCCAAGGAACCGATCCGTTGCTCGCCAGAACGCTCTTTTGGTTCACCGGCCATCCGATCGTTTACTTCTGGCTTCTGCCCGCCTATGTTTCGTGGTACGGCATGCTTCCTAGACAGGCGGGAGGCAAAGTCTTCAGCGATCCATTGGCGCGTCTGGCCTTCTGGCTTTTCCTGGTGCTCTCCATTCCAGTAGGTCTACACCACCAGTTCGCCGATCCGGGGATATCGCCGGCGTGGAAGGCTTTCCATATGGTCTTGACGTATGGCGTGACGTTTCCCAGCCTGCTTACCGCCTTTACCGTCATCGCATCCCTGGAGCTGGGCGGCCGCGCCCGGGGTGGAACGGGGCTCTTCGGCTGGATCCACAAGCTCCCCTGGAAAGATCCTTCTTTCTCTGCTCAGGCCCTCGCGATGGTGACGTTCGCCTTCGGCGGCATCGGCGGGATTATCAACGCCTCGTACAACGTCGATTTGGTAGTCCATAACACTTTGTGGATCGTCGGCCACTTTCACCTCACGCTCGCCACTGCCGTCACGCTGAGCTTTATCGGAATCACTTACTGGCTTATTCCAAAACTCACCGGAAAAGAGCTATGGAGCGTGCGGAGCGCTCGGATTCAAGTATGGCTCTGGGTCGCCGGCATGGTGCCATTTTCCAGCAGCCATCATCTTTTGGGACTTCATTTCAGCGTACCGCGGCGAACCATGCTTGGTGCAGCGCCCTATCTTTCTTCCGAGTGGAGCCCCTTGCTGCTCCTGGCTGCGGTTGGAGGGCTCTTACTGTGGGCGAGCGTCGTGCTTTACTTTGTTGTCGTCCTGGGCACCGTGTTCGCCTCGCGCAAGTTGGCGCACCCGATCGAGATGCCGGTTGCGGAGGCCGTGCGCGATCCGCAAGAAACTCCGGGATGGTTGGACGCCTGGAAACCCTGGCTGATCGGGACGATCGTTTTGATCTTGCTTTCCTACGGATGGCCCCTGGCGGATCTGGTTCGAAACGCCGATCTCTCATCGGCCGGTCAAAGAGTCTGGTGAAGCTACGGACATCCCGATCAAGCGCGCACGACAAGACGCGGTTCAGGAGAGATAATCAAAACCGCGATGGAAAAGATTTTTTTACAAGAATTTGTGAACTTCCGCCCAGCCTGCACTTCAAAAGCTTCATGGCCCGGCAATTGCTCTAATCCAGTCACACGACGAAGTTTTTATTTCAAAACCTTCGTATTAGTATAGTTGAAAGTTTTCGTAGCTTGCGCAAATTCGGGAGCTTCATTCCTCTTTAGGGGTCGGCTCCGCCGGGGCTATGAATTCTTTCCCCTCTTCGCTGCTCTCCACGATGTCTTCAGTTCCCGCAGGCTCTTGCCCAGGCGCCAGCACCTCTGTCGGTTTCTCTTTGGTGCGGCTTTCGCGTTCCCATAGCAGCTCTTCCACTTGAATCCGATCGACGACCTCCTTGAGGCCGAGGACGTCCGTTACAGTCTCAAGCAGGATCTGGCGCTCGGCCTCGCTGGGAAGAGCTCCCGACAGGTGAACCACCCCCCTTCGGCAGAGAATCCGCAGCTCTTGGGTGTCGATGCGACCATCCTCTTTTAGGTGCTCGCGAATAACTTCAGCGAGCTCAGTGTCATCGAGCCCGCTCAAATCTTCGGGAACCGGCACGGTTGACAAACTCACCGTCTCTGCAGCTGGGGTTACGGATGGTCTTTCGTATTGCCCCGCGCAATCCGCGCAATAGCGGGTCGCGGGCAGAGCGCGAAGACGGGTCACCGCCACGCTCTGTCCGCATGCCTCGCAGATTGAGTAATTGCCCTTCAGGACTCGTTGCAAAGCCGCATCGATCTCTTTTACTGCATGTAGCGTTCGGTCATCCATACGAGCCAGTAGTCGGGCGGACTGTTCTTCTTGAGCGTGTTCTTCTAGTTCGCTCTCGCGCTCTTCAGCAATCGAGTCTAGGTCCCGTTCCGCTCCTCTAAATTGGTCCAAATATCTCTTGCGCTGTTTACGCAATGACTCCGCGAATGAGTCTAAGTCGTTTCGATCCATGGTATCACCTCGCAAAAAAGCTTCTCGCTCTCATCCAGTGGCAAAGTGTATGCCAGGCATTGGGGGTGAAACCTCGGGCGTTTCGATTTTGGTATGTATTATGCACCGAACCAGAAGTAACTTGGTTGCACAACTCGTGAATTCGCAGCGGTGAAAAAAAACGTTTTTTCGTCTTCAAATTTGCGAAGCTTTAGAGCCGGAGCCCGGGGTGTAGAGGAGCGGTGCAAGAGGCAAGACCTACGGTCCCCCCGTCGCAAAAACCTACCCATGATCTTGATGTGCGGACCTGTCGAGCGCGAAGATTTTGACGGTCTGATGCGCTCTATCGCAGCAGTCTTTTTTTGGAGACAGCCGACAAGGCGAGCACGACAGCAGCATTAATCAGCGCGGGCTGACTCAGCGGCGGTTTAGGAACAACCCAATCGATTCATTGGCATCGAATGTGCACGGTATAAAGATGCTCGCTTGAATTCATCAGAAGGAGGTGGATCATTAAAATTCCACTACAGGTTACGTTCAAAAACATGGCACCCTCGGAAGTGGTCGAAGGCCACATCCGCGAGGCAACACAAAAGCTGGACTTGTTTTACGATGAGATCATGGGTTGCCGGGTGCTGGTGGAAACGCCGCATCAGCACCATCGCAAACGGAAGCAATATCACGTGCGCATCGATCTAACCGTTCCGGGTGGCGAGTTTGTCATCAAGCGTGCTCCAAGGCTAATCACCGACAGACCCTTGCGCTATCGAAAGGAGCCCGAAGATGTGGAGCCGGCAGAGAGCCGAGAACCGAGCAAGTATGCCGCCCACGATGATATCCAACTTGCAATCCGGGACGCCTTTGACGCGGCGCGCCGTAAGCTTCAGGATTATGCCCGCCGTCGACGCGGAGTTGTGAAGCTCCACGAGGGCTCACCGCACGCCCGCGTGAGCAAGCTCTTCCCAGATGACGGTTTTGGTTTCCTGGAAACGCCTGACGGACGGGAGATCTATTTCCACGAGAACAGCGTGTTAGACTCCGGGTTTAAGGGTCTTGAGATCGGCACGGAAGTACACTTTGTCGAGGAGCTCGGTGAAAAGGGCCCGCAGGCGAGTACGGTGACACCGGTCAGACACCACGGTCGGTGAGCGTTCGTTAGGAGAAGCAGCTCAAGTGCTCAGAGGCGGAGCTGGAAAGCCAGTAAAGAAATTGGAACGGCTTAACAAGGAAGCTAAAGAATACTGAGGAGGGATTAATATGCGTCATTTTACATTCGCCGCAACGGCATTATTTTTGGCTTTGAGCGTCGAGCCTTTTAGATGCGGAATACCGACGACGTTTGCGCAAAAATCTCCGCCCGGAGTCATGATCACGCAGGGAAAAACAGAGCAGGGGTTTTCTTATATTTCCGGTGGAGTGAGCAGCAACGAGAGAGAAGTGATTGAAAGCCTGGCCAAAGCCTACAACGTTAGACTCTCGTTTGCGGAGAAGAGAGGACCCTACCTTTCCGACGTGAGGCTCGTGATAGAAGGCTCCAAAGCCGCCCAGATCGTCGCGATCACAACGCCCGGCCCGTTGTTTTACATCCAGCTTCCTCCGGGCAATTACTCGGTAAAGGCCACGTTCAATGGGCAGACCAAAGAAATCAAACGTCTCGAGGTGCCGAAGGACAGGATTATCCAGCGAACACTGGTTTGGGATCTGATCGAGATGCTCGACTAGATGAGTGAGGCCGTCGGTTCGCCCTCGAGCAATGTCGAGGGCGGGCGATTTTTAATGAAGAGCGAATTCAACTAGGCAACAAGCTGTTTGGATTGAGCGTCTAGACATAGCTCTTGAAGTTTTAAATTAACGGTCGATTTTTCGTTCATTTCGCGAAATCGGCTCAGGGTTTCCCGGAGCTTGTTCAGGCTGCTCGATTCTCCAATGGGTATATTGTCAATGCCACGTTGGTCTAGCCGTTCCACGATCGCCGCGACTGTCAGACGATCAATATCGCAAGCCGGCTGGTACGCGACATCTTCGCCGTGGTCCAAACAAACCTCGGAAAGAAGTCGCGCGTCCGTTAACTCGGACAGCACCGAACGAACAAGGCGGATAGGAACCTCCAATTCCCGAGAAATATCTTCAGCGGTCGAAGGCTTTTCTGCGTTTAGAAAGTTTTTCACGCAGAGAGACGTAATCATGAGAGCGATCATTCTTTTGAACGAGTAACTTACGCTTAGACAGTCCTGTTCAAATTCGTAGGTGGCGACATTTTGATGAGCAAAAGAAATTTCCGCACCCAAGAGGACGATCAACCAGCTAAGTTGAAGCCATACTAAAAATAAGGGTAAGGCGGCAAAGCTGCCGTAAATGGCGCCATAATTTGAAACGCCGATCTGGAATGAAATGTAGGCCAGTTGCACAAGTTGATAAATTGTCCCTGCAAGGATACCGCCCCATAGGGCTGATTTAATGCCCACTTTTGTATTGGGCATAAAAACGTAAATAAACGTAAAGACAAGCCAGATGACGCCGTAGGGCAAGATCTTTAAGAACACGATAAGCACGTCGGCCAAGTATCCTAAAAATGAAAGTCGCTCCAGCATCACCGTAAGCTGGGCCGTAAGCAACACCGTGACGCTGCTGGCGGTGATCAACAAGACCGGACAGATCATCATCACCGACAAATAGTCGGCGAGTTTGCGACCCATAGTTCTCGGAGTTTTTACCCCCCAGATGTCGTTAAAAGATTTCTCGATGTTGCCCAAAACTTTGATGACGGTCCAAAACAAAAGAACGATGCCAACTCCCGCGATGGCGCCGCCTCTGGTGTTCTCCAACAGAGATTGAGCAAAGCCGATGATCTGCTCCGCTACCTCCTCGTGGCCTTGTAGTTTTGCCATGAGCTGTTCGCCGAGGATCTTCTCGACACCGAATCCTTTTGCCACCGCGAAAGCCAGCGCAACGACCGGCACAATCGACAGCAGGGAATAAAACGTCAGAGCCGAAGCGCGTAGCTCACATTTGTCTAGATTGAAGCGGCGAACGGCTAAGAGAAGAATTCTTAGCTGGGTGATCCAAAACGACCGGCGCGGTGGTAGTTTATGCGCTTGTAGACGCCAGATATCCGCGTTTAAAAATTTAACAGTGGCAGAAAGTTTTTTTAATGACTGCTCTTTTAATCTCATAGCCTGTCTCGTTCACCCAGCATTGGACAAAACTTGACGCCGAGGTAATGGGTACCTTAGCAGCTCATGCGAACCGCTAGCAAGCCGACCGCGGCATGGTCAAGTCTCACTTGCCAAACAGTCCCTTCACAGTACCGGCTGCACCTTTCCCCTTCTCTTCGATCGCGCCTTGGGCGGCAGCGAATTGTTTCTTGGCCTCGCCCAGTACCTTACTCGTGTCCACGCTTGCCACCGTCGTATTCACAGTTTTTGCCAGCGCCTCGATTATTTTTTCTGTGACTTCACCCGGCGTGGCGCCACTTTTTTCCCTTCCGATATTGGTGAGGTTAATGTCCGGTATAGGCGCACTCATTGTTCTATCCGAAAGGGTAGAACCAATGTTGACCTTGCCACCGCGAATGTAGAGGTGTTCTATCACGACACGGCGGCCGGCGGCTTTGCCCGACGTGCGAGCGCTTTCGGCCGGATCTGTGCTCCGCCTGGCATCGGTGTAAGCATCGACGTTCTGTTTGATGGCGTCGATATTGCTGCCTTGAGGTCCAAGCTCGTAAGTCACCTCCGGCGCTGAGACAACAATCTCCTTAATGACTACGAGGTCTGCCATAATCGTGTGAGTGTCAAGCGTGAGACCGATCTCGCCAAGCTGGAAAGCGGCGTTGGATCGACGCGCTGCTTCTCGAGCGACCGCGTGATGAGGTTTACAGCAAAAGCAATCAGCCACCTGCCGATAATCAAAAGTATGATGGCCGCGACAACCATGAAGCCCACATGCGTTAACGACGCAAGAGCCGTTTTTACGACTTCATTGGTATCCATAATTCTCTCCCTTAAAGGCTGAGAAAGCCATTCAGACAAGGCACTCCTGGTTCTCGAAAACTATTCGTGACGAACGCCAAGAAACGTAACGGCAACTTTTGTGCCATTGGTCATTCGAGGGCTCGGGAATTGCTTCGCTCGCTAACCAAGCGATTTTAGGAGGCCTTGGCAGTCTTTACCTCTCGTGCGGGAGCGTGACATTCGCTCTCTTAGTAATGCGAACAGCCGGCGTTTTTTTGTCGCTCGTGCGAATTGTCAACTGCCTCGCGTTTCTCGCAGAGATTATTCCGGAAGGCAGGTAAGCTGCCCAAGAAAAGTCCTTGGCCATTTTTTCTTCGATCTCAATTGAAATATTGACGTTCAGCCCTGGCGCAATGCTAGAATGGCAGCACAGGATAGTGTTCAAGATGGTAGATGGCATGAGATCAAGTCGGGTCGTACAAGTGATCCTCTTCACTGTTGTTATGTTCCTTTTTAACGCATGCCCGTTGTCTATTTTTGCCCAAGATCATAGTGACGGATTGAAGCGGAGACAGGCGAGTGTTGCCGCCGGCGAAGTCATTCACGGCGACCATTTTGCCTTCGGCCCGGTGGTCACGATTTCTGGAACGGTGAATGGTGATCTCTACGCTTTTGGAGGCCAGGTTTTCATCGATGGCCGGGTGAACGGTGATCTGCTGGTCGCGGGCGGCAGGATTAGCATCTCCGGGACTGTGGGCCAAGATACTCGAATTGCGGGCGGACAAATTACCATCACTGGAAACATCGGTAGGAATGTAACGGCTGCGGGAGGCAATGTAGAATTGAGCCCTGCCGCTTCAATCGGCGGCGGCGTGGTTGCCACGGGAGGCAACATCCACCTTGCCGCGCCCGTAAAAGGAACGGCAAAGATCGCGGCAGGAAGCCTCCTCATTTCTAACCGAGTGGGAGCCAAAGTGGACGCAGCGGTGGGAAGTTTACGGATCACGTCCAATGCGGAAATTCTGGGCGACGTTAATTATGTCAGCCATCAAGACGCTGAGGTCCAGCAGGGGGCCCGAATTCAAGGGAAACTTACCCGCAACGTGCCACCGCAAGTAGCGCAGCTAACACGGGAAAGGATTTTTGCTTTCCTGACGGGCCTCGGGTTGTTTCTGTTGCTCACGAGCTTTGTTTCGACGTTGATCCTTGGACTCCTTTCGCTGAGCTTCTTGCCGAAGTACCACGAATTGGCGGTCGATATTCTCAAAGCCAGGCCAGGGGTCTCTCTCGGCATCGGTTTTGTCGCGGCGGTAGTCATTCCGGCCGTCTGTGCGCTGCTGTTCGCCCTGATCTTCACGGTTCCGGTGGCGTTGATCCTTCTCGCCGCTTTCTGCATCCTTCTCTATTGGGGACGGATTTTTGTGATCAGCCGGATCGGAGAGGCGCTACTAGCCACTCGAAAAAGATGGGCTTTTGTCCTAGGATTGGTTCTGTATTATATGATAGCCCTGATCCCGATCGTTGGATGGTTGTTCGTTTTGCTGGTTATCCTTTCCGGACTTGGCGCCGAGCTGATGGCCAGAAAACAATTCTATATGGATGCGCGAGCGCGGGAGCTGCTCTAGGGGAAGTTCCGGGCAACCGGAGATGAGGCATCAATGAATAAACTCGTACTGATCCGTCATGGCGAGAGCGCATGGAATGAAGAAAACCGCTTTACCGGCTGGGTTGATGTCGGCTTGACGGATAAGGGGATCCAGGAGGCTCGCGACGCGGGGCTCGCGCTGAAGCGGAGCGGTTACACGTTCGATGTCGCGTACACCTCGGTCCTCAAACGGGCCATCAGGACGCTCTGGATCGTTCTGGAAGAGATGGATCTGATGTGGATCCCGATAAAGCAAAGCTGGCGCTTGAACGAGCGGCATTACGGAGCGTTGCAGGGACTCAACAAAGCCGACACGGCTGAGCGTTATGGTCCCGAACAGGTACAGATTTGGCGCCGCAGCTACGCCGTGCCGCCGCCGGAGTTGACTCCTGATGATGCCCGAAATCCGTCGAAGGACCCTCGATATGCGCATCTTCAGCCCAACGAGATTCCCCTAACTGAGAGTCTTAAAGATACGGTGGCGCGGTTGATGCCATATTGGGAGCAGGTTATTTCGGCTTCGCTCCGCGATGGAAAACGTGTGCTGATCGTTGCTCATGGGAACAGCCTTCGCGGATTGATCAAACATCTCGATGCTATTCCGGATGAGGAAATCGTCAAGGTGGAAATCCCCACGGGGGTCCCTCTTGTCTATGAGCTGAACGAGGACCTTACCCCCGCCCGACACTTCTATCTTGCAGGCTCTTGAAAAACCACCGCGTGCGTGGTCTGTCGTTCGCAGTCCGTCGTCGTTTTTGCGCAGAACCTATCGACCCAATAAGCGGTTACGGTTCACGATCAGAGCAAAATAGCTGGCTGGGAAACGTCGTATGAACTCAGAAGCAACGGTCAGGGCAATCTCCGGGGCCGGCGGGAAGGGGCCGGCCTGCTTTCTTATAGAGGCGCGCGAAGGGCGAATCATGCTCGATCTCGGTTATGGCCCGCAGCCGGGGCTGCTCCCCAACGTCGATGGCGTCGGCAACATCGATGCGCTCATACTCAGTCACGGTCACAGAGATCATGCCGGCGGGTTATCTTTGCTGCCACAAATCGGGAACCCGCCGGTATACGCCACAGAAATTGTTGCGCGTGGCCTGCCTCCCGGGATTGACGTGAGAATAATGCCTCTACGCGGAAGCGCCGAAATGTTGGGCGTGCGGGTCGAAACGGGCCGCTCCGGCCATGCGCCGGGTGGGATTTGGATCCGTTTCGCGATCGCTGACGGTCTGCTCTACATGGGGGACCACTCGAGAGAGTCGATACTGTATGCCTATGATGAGCCCGCGCAAGCGAAAACGGCGATCATCGATGCTTCGTACGGCGGTGACGACACCCCGCTTGCGGCGCGTCTCGAACAATTTCATCCGTTGTTTACGTCACCGGGAGTGTTATTGCCGGTTCCCACGGACGGCCGCGGGCCAGAAATCGCGCTCTATTTGTCCCGCAGCGGTTATACGAACCTACGAGTCGATGAGGCGATGCGTTCGGCGCTGCGGCAGTTGGCGGAGATTGGCAGCCCGTCGCTTCACGAAGGAGTCGCCGCCGAACTCGCGCAGATCGCGGACAGGGCCGGAAGCATCGATGGGCCACGGGGCATCATGCTTGCGAGCCGCGCCGATGCGACCGATGGAGAAGCCGCACGCCTGGTGGCCAAATGGGAGCACGCGCCGGATCCTGCGATCGTCTTTACCGGATATGTTCCGCCCGGCACGCCCGCGGAACGGCTGGTGAAAGGCGGGCGTGCCAGCTTTCTACGCTGGAATGTCCACCCCAGGATTTCAGACAACGCTGCCTTAGTGCATGCCACTGGCGCCAGAATCGTGATCCCCGCGTTTTGCGACCGCAGTCAATTGTCCGCGCTTGCGCGCGCTTTCGCTCCCGCGCGAGTGACCATCGACACTCCACTGCCCTTATGAAGGCTGGCGTGCGGGTTCTTCGCTTCGATCGGCTACGTCCCGAACGCCTTCTTGACCCGCGCAGTGAGCGCAACAAAAGACCGCTCCGTTTGCTTCTACCCCATGCCCGATAACCTTGCAGCCGCAGTGCGCACACTCTGGCGCTAAGGCGTGAATTGCACATTCGAAGCTATCGAAGACATGGGATCTTCCTGCTAAACGGATCTCGAACGGTTTATCGTATTCATTCCCACAAACTTCACACCGTGCCATTTTTTAGCTACCTCCTCTGCGGATAAGAGAAGCAACGGATATGCCATCCGAGTCGATCGAGTCATATGTCACAAAGCCGTGTTTCTTGCCATGTGCAAAACGGCACTGTCCCAGAGCACCGAAAGACCATCCGTCCATGTTCCACATCTGGAACGCGCCGCCAAAATACAGTAGGCATGGCTGTGACCGCGGCCGAATAGTCTCGTTCCGAGCTTCGGGTCTCGGGTTTCGAGTAAACCGCTTGAGATCAGGTGCTTGGCTGTGCAGCGAAATCCGCTACACTAAGAAGTGAAGCGGTGATCATCGATGTTCGAAAGGCTCAAGCGAAGCTGGCAGCGTTTCAAAGCGAGCACCCCTGGTTGCCGTTTTCAGGACCAGTTCAACCGCCGCCGACAGTCCAGCCGCAGTCACATCCAAAAAGTGCTTTTCCTGGGTGGCGGCATATTGCTTATCGCAGTGGGGCTTTTTTTTCTTTTTGTCCCTGGACCCGGGCTGCTGATTGTCTTGTTCGGAGCAATCTTGATCGCGCAGCAGTCCTTGCTGGCGGCGCGCGCGCTGGACTGGACCGAGGTCCGCTTGCGAAAGCTGCTCATCTGGAGTTTGCGTGCATGGCGTCGCGCTTCGCCCGCATTGAAGATCCTGCTGGTTGTTTTGGCTCTGATTGTAGTGGGAGCGATGGGGTTTGGTGCAATTAAATTTTTGATTTGACCACGGCTTTCGGACGGCAGCGCGCTGGCGGTGGTTGCTCAATTGCGCAGGTCCGCAACTATCACTGAAGAGTTGGGGACCGAATTGCCTTTCACTTCGATCTTAGCAGGGCGGATGCAACTTCGCGCCATTGTGGAAGCGGCAGTGCCTGCGGGTCCGCTGGCAGCACCTGAACGCACACATGGTTCGCGCCGGCGGACTGATGGGCGCGAACCCGATTGATAACGGCAGTCATATCACCCCAGGCGACGATAGCGTCGACCAGCCGGTCACTGCCACCGTCGACGACGTCCGCCTCACCGAATCCGAGGCGGCGCAAGTTATTCACATAGTTCGGCAACGCGAGATACCTGGAGGTGTGCGCTCGCGCGATTTCTCGCGCTTTGGTTGACGCGGTTTCAAATACGACTGCCTGCTCCACGGCCAGGAGTCGGTCCCTGCCCAAGATCTCGCGGGCGCGCGCGGTGTGTTCGGGAGGGACGAAATAAGGATGCGCGCCGCCGGCTCGGTCTCGGGCTAAGCGCAGCATTTCAGGTCCGAGTGCCGCTAAGACTCTCACGGGTTTCACACTCGGAGGCACCGCCCGGTATGGAGCCCGGTCCATTCGATCGAGGTATGCCCGCATTGTAGCGACGGGTTTGCCGTAGCTATGGCCTCTTATCTGTTCAACCAGCGGAATGTGGCTGACACCGAGACCGAGGAGGAATCGCCCCGGATAGGCTTCGGCCAGAGTATTCTGTCCGGCGGCCGTCGTTACGGGATCGCGGGCGTAAATATTTGCAATCCCTGTGGCAATGACTATTTGGCTGGTTGCGCCGAGAAGGAACGCGGCATGGGTGAGCGATTCGCGGCCCACGCTTTCGGGGAACCAGATTGCTGCGAACCCGAGCTGTTCGAGTTCCGCGGCAGCTTCTCGGACTTTTGCGGCCGGCTGATAATCAAACTGTGCCGTCCAGATTCCAATCGGACCCAGTTCGATCGATGAGGAGTTCATCTCTGCTCCTTCCGTTCCGGCGATGGCGCCTCAGATATTGCAGCATCGATAGTGAATACTCTACCAGATGACGTGACCAAGGAAAGGTAGAGCGAAAGTTTTTAGGGACGCAGAACTTGATTGGTCCGAAGCTTTGAGGATAAAACAGTTCGTGAGGCCATACACCGCATGACGAATTGCGAGTTATCGCTCAGATTGGCACGCCCGGCAGAGGCGACCGCTATTGCCAATTTGTCGCGGGATTTGATTGAATACGGTCTCCGCTGGCGTTGGACGCCCGTGCGGGTAGCAGCGAGCATTCGCGCCCCGGATATTAACGTACTCCTCGCATGTAGTCGCGCTGACATCGCCGGGTTTGCGATCATGCGCTATGGAGACGATGACGCGCACCTGGATCTTCTCGCTGTGGCTCCGCCCTTTAGACGAACAGGCGTCGGACGACGGCTCCTCGAATGGCTCGAGAAATGCGCCGTCGTAGCGGGGATATTCAGCGTCACGCTTGAAGTGCGCGCGGAAAACGAAGGGGCCCAGCTCTTCTATAAGCGCATGGGCTATCGCGCGCTTGGTCACCTTCCCGGTTACTACCAAGGTGTCGAGGCAGCGCTGCGCATGGGGCGAGAGTTGTCCTGCCGGCCTTTGGACGACAGAATTCAGGGCGCACCGTACTGAAAACGATTTTGGTTATCGGTCAAAACAACGAGAGTCAATTTCAGCGCTTCACAATTGACCTGGATTTAAGGATAACTTTTCTGCGGCGAACATCTCCTCCGGCTCGACCCTGCGCGGCAGGATTTTTTGCTCGTGCGCGAACCGGACGATCGCCTCGAGCGCCTTGCGGTTGGGTGCGAGACCGTTGGGGAGCGGATCGTCACCCACGATCGTTCGACGCTTGGCCAGAACTTGTGCGTCTGCCGGGAGATCCGCGCCGGAGCTAAGCTGCTTCACGAACTGTGTCTTGGCGGCCTCGAAGCCGGCGAACAGGCGGGGCGCGAGCGAGGGATCGGACCGGAGCAGCGCGTCTTTGACCACGACCGTGTGGTTGATGGGATAGATGCCGGTCTTCCGGTACCAGGCGGCCTCCGCCGCGGCCGCGTCCGAAATAAGTGGTTTGACGTCCGGAGAGTCGATTTTCCCGACGCCTATCGCGGCCGCGAGTTCACCGTCCATGAGCATCTTGGCCAAGTTCGCCCCAGGTCGCTCCATCACATTGGCGGGCTTGCGGTACTCCTGAACGTGTTCTTCGTCGACCACCACCCAGGTGATCTTGCTTAGGTCGACGTCGTACTCCGTCGCGAGAATCCCGCGCGCCCAGACGCCGGTCGTGACGGTGTAGGCGCGCACGCCCACCTTCTTGCCCTCCAAATCCTTCGGCGACTCGACGCCCGCCTTTACGTTGTAAACGATGGGGGAGTGGTGAAAGTGGCGCAAGACGAAGACCGGCAGCGCCGTGAACGGTTTGTCGTGAGCCTTGGCGGTTAGGTACGTCGTGATCGCCATCTCACAGAGGTCGAATTCCAGCGTGCGGCACATGCGGCGAAAAGCGCCGATGATCGGCGAGATCTCGACGTGCTCGAACTGGACGCCGGGCACCGAGACGGTGCCATCCTTCAATCCTTTCGTGTGCGGGTAAGTCGCGATCGCGGTCTTGAGAACGTTCATGTTACCTCCGAAGCACCGATGTGCCGCCGTTCCAACTCTTGGCTTCGGCGGCTCGTTTATCTCAAGTGAAAAATTCCCGGTTCTATGCTTCTCTTAGGGCACCTATATCGCCGTCCTTGACGAAGCGTCAAGGCCAAAAGATATCTATTCAATAGTCAATAGGTCTACAAACAGGTGATGCCGTGATAAACGGAAGAGAAAAGGGGCAAGTCATAGAGAACTCACGGGCAATTTGATCAGCGGCGAGATCTCCTTGACCGCAAACGCCTTTTATTATGTCAATCGGAGGTTAAATTGATTCAGGAAATTCCCTCCGTCAGAAAGGGAGCCTTATGACTCGGGGTGGGGACGAGTATGTGCGCGGTTTGCGGGATGGGCGCACGGTCCTGTTCAACGGTGAGCGAGTGACCGACGTGACGGCGCATCCGGCCTTCGCGGCCGGAATACGCACGGTCGCTGAGCTCTACGATCTCGCCCACGATCCGGCCAACCGCGAGCTGATGACCTATCCCTCGCCGCGCGATGGCCGGCCCATCAACAAGTGCTGGATGGTACCGCGCACCCGCGAGGACTTGGCGGCGCGGCGGCGCGCGATCAAGTTCTGGGCCGATATCACCTATGGCTTGCTCGGGCGTTCGCCGGATCACGTGGCGTCGTTTTTCGCCGGCTTCGCGGGCTCGCCCGCGTTCTACGCGCGCGGCGGCCAACGGTTCGCCGACAACCTGTTGCGCTTCGCTGCCAAGGCCGCCGACGAGGACCTATACTTGAGCTACGTCATCGTCCATCCCACTGTCGACCGCGCCAAACCGGCGCACCAGCAGGCCGAGCCATACCTCTACGCCGGCGTCGCCGCCGAGCGCGACAACGGTATCGTCATTCGTGGGGCGCAGATGCTCGGCACGGGCTCGGTGATGTCAGACTACGTGCTGGTCACGGTGATCTTGCCGCTGCGGCCCGGCGACGAAGACTACGCGATCTCCTGCGTGGTGCCGAATGGTGCACCTGGCCTGAAGCTCTACCCGCGGCGGCCATATGCGCTCGGACCCAGTAGCGTGTTCGACTACCCGTTGTCGAGCCGCTTCGATGAGACCGATTCACTGGTCGTGTTCGACGATGTCTTCGTGCCGTGGGAAGATGTATTCGTCTACAAGAACCTGGAATTGACGGCGGGTCAGTTCAGCGTGACCGCGGCTCACGTGCTCGGCAACACCCAGTCGCACATCCGATCGTGGGCGAAGCTGCAGTTCCTGGTAGGGCTGGTTAAGCGCTGCATGGATCTCAGCGGGCGCTCGGTCGCGAGCGACACCGTGGCCCAACTCGGCGACCTCGCCACCCGTGTTTCGATTGTCGAGGGGATGATCCTTGGCGCCGAGGCGGCGGCGGAGCCCGACCCGTTCGGGGTGATGCGGCCCAAGGATTCGCTGCTCTACGCTAGTCAGGTGTTCCAGCAGGCGATGTATCCGGCGCTGCTCAACCAGATCCGCGGGCTGATGAGCGGCAGCGTGATCCAGTTGCCGGCAACGGTGAGAGAGCTGCGCGAGCCCGGCACGGCGGCGGATATCGAGCGCTACGTGCGCTGGCCCAAAGCAAGCGGCCGCGAGCGAGTGAAGCTGCTGAAGCTCTTGTGGGACGCTCTCGGCTCGGAGTTCGGCTCGCGGCATTTGCAGTACGAGATGTTCTATGCGGGCGAGCCCGCCTCTATCCAGGGGCGCGAGTTCCGTACCTTTGATTGGGCGGCTGCCGAGGCGTTGGTCGAGCGTTGCCTCGCGAGTTACGACGCCGACACGCTGTGACGCGGTGGTTCGGATGCGCGTTCACCAAAGAGACGCCGAGTTCGCCGAGGTGTTGGGCGCGGCTGATTGCCACCGATGCTCCACTGCCGGTATGAGATCCTGCTCGATGAGATCGTAGATCGCGTGCTGGTGCTCCCGCCGGCCTTCTCCCGGTAACGGTAACGATGTTGCAGCCACCACCAATTTCAGAGTCGGCACTACGAAAATGAACTGCCCTCCGTGTCCCCATGCGTAATAGCTCGGGTGGCCACCGAGGGTGTCGATCCACCAGCCGTAACCGTATTCTCGTCCACTCCAGCTCGAGCGGGTGCGGGGCTTGAGAGACTCTTTGACCCACGTTTCTGACACGACCCGCTTGTCTCTGGCTCGACCGCCATTTAGATACAGTTCCCCGAATGCGAGCATCCCGCGAGGCGTCAGATGCATCTCATTACCGCCGAAGTAGATGCCCTGTGGATCGCGCATCCACGGCGGCATTGCGATCCCGACCGGATCGGCCAAATAGCGCTGCGCAAATTCGAAGGTGCTCATCTTGCTAGCTTTCGTCAGGATCGCCGAAAGCAGATGCGAATTGCCCGTGCTGTAGATCATCCGCCCGCCTGGTTGGTCGACCAGCGGGCGCGCCAGCACGTGACGGACCCAGTTGCTGCTCTGCACCCAACGCGCATAGTTGGTGATGCTGGTGCTCTCGAGGCCGGAACGCATCGTCAATAAGTCTTCGATGGTGATTGTTTTCTTTTTTGCATCATCTTTGTCTGTAAGGTGCTCGGGGAAGAATTTTCCGATGCCGTCCTGAAGGCTCTTCAGGTGCCCGCGATCGACAGCAATGCCGATGAGCGCTGAGAGAAGACTCTTGGAAGCCGACTTGAGATTCGCCGTCTGCGTGGGGCGAGCGCCGTTGAAGTAGCGTTCTTCGACCAGCTTTCCGTCGATCGAGACCAGTAAGCTCCGGAGCCGGGGCAGGCCGTTCGCCCGTTGCAAGGCGCGCGCCTCCAAGGTGGGCTCGAGCCGGGTTGACTCCGCTTCCGACCCGGTCGCGGTCATCAATATCGCGGCCATCAAGAGGATGCCGAGCCATAAATTAGAGATCGCCAATTTTTGGGCCTCCGCGGTATGATTGGAACTCCGTTTCATATCGCCCTGACTGCGGTCGTGTGATGAAAACCGATAGGACGCTCATCCGCGAGTCTGGCGGCCGATTGCCGTTTCGATCTCAACAAGAGCGTCGGGACAGTGCCTTGAGGCGACCATCATGAGCTCCTGGCAGTCCCTGTCGCTGCAGTCGATTTCGTAAAGCCCACCGGGTGGGTCGCCGGGCCTTCGGATAACGGGAGCCCCGGCGAGAACATCGTGCACGAGAGATCCGGGTTGGGTGCTGTCAAGCAAACAAGCGCGAGACTCGGTTTTCAAACGAATAATCATAGGCTCAGTTTATATTGATAGATCGAGAGATCAAACCGTTCCCCCTCAGTAATCCTCCCCCGCGGCCGGCGTGGGGGAGGAAAGAGGTGGGGGTCCGATTATGTTAAGGTGACCTCAAGCGATGCGGAAGCTAGATTTACCCATCTTTGAAATCGAGCGGCGATTGCTCGAAACCCTGCGCACTGAGAAGCGGCTGGTCCTCACGGCGCCGACCGGCTCGGGCAAATCCACCCAAGTGCCGCAAATGCTGCTCGACGGCGGTTTGCTGCAGAGTGGGCGGGTGACCGTCTTGCAGCCGCGCCGTTTGCCCGCGCGAATGCTCGCGGCGTGGGTCGCGCAAGCTCGCGGCGTAACACTCGGCGGCGAAGTGGGCTATCAGATGCGCCTCGACAACGTCACCTCTGCCGCGACGAGGATCTGCTATGCGACCGAAGGCGTGCTGCTTCGCCGGATGCTGGCTGATCCCGACTTGAAGGATGTGGCCGCGATCGTGTTCGACGAATTTCACGAACGCCATCTCTACGGCGATATCACGCTCGCGCGCGCTATGGAAATTCAGGAATCGACGCGGCCCGATCTCGTCATTCTCGTCATGTCCGCCACGCTCGATGTCGCCACAGTGCAGAAGTATCTTGCCCCTTGCGCGGTGGTGGTGGCGGAAGGCCGGACTTTCCCGGTCACCGTCGAGTATCTCTCCAAGCCTGCCGGCGACCGCCCGGTCTGGCAACTTGCGGCCAAAGAGCTCCAGCGTCTGGTACGCGAGCATCCCCAAGGCGACGCTCTGGTTTTTATGCCCGGCGCCTATGAGATCGCGCGCACCGTGCAAGCGGCGCGCGATACGCTCGGAGACCCATTCCTCGTGCTTCCGTTGCACGGCGAATTACCGCCGATCGATCAGGACGCGGCGGTCGCCCGATATGACCGACGCAAAGTCGTCGTCGCTACGAACGTCGCGGAAACCTCGCTCACCATCGACGGCGTGCGCCTGGTGATCGACAGCGGTTTGGCGCGCCGGCCCCGGTATGACCCCTATCGCGGCATCAACACGTTGCTGGTCGAAAAAATCAGCCGCGCGGCCGCCGACCAGCGGGCGGGTCGCGCGGGACGCACCGAACCCGGCCACTGCTTGCGCCTATGGACAGCGCATGAACAGGCCGCGCGTCCCGCCCAGGAACTTTCCGAGGTGAAACGTCTGGATCTCTCGGAGGTGATCCTCACGCTCAAAGCGAGCGGCGTAACCGACGTAAAGACATTCCGCTGGCTGGAGGCCCCAGACGCTCGCGCGCTGGAACGCGCCGAGAGGCTGCTCACCGACTTGGGAGCGATTGACGCCGCGACGGGCGCGATCACCGCGCTCGGACGGCGGATGCTCGCGTTTCCAGCGCATCCACGCTACGCGCGCATGCTGCTCGCTGCCCACGACTATGGTTGCGTGCGGCCTGTCGCGTTGATCGCCGCGCTGACGCAAGGGCGGGACTTGCTCGCGCGCCGGCAGGGAAAGCAAGTTGACGACGCGCGCGACGATCTGTTCGCTGACGAGACAGCGTCGGATTTTTTTGTGCTGATGCGCGCCTGGCGGTATGCCGAGCGCAACCGTTATGAAATCGAGCGTTGCCGGCGAGTCGGCGTGCACGCGCAGGCGGCGCGCCAAGTCGGGCCGCTGTTCGAGCAGTTCTTGAGCATCGCCGCAGCCGAGGGCTTGGACATCTGCGACGAGCCGTTCGCGGTTGATGCCGTGCAGCGCTGCGTGCTGGTCGGGTTTTCCGATCATCTCGCCAAGCGTCTCCACTCCGGCTCGCAACGCTGCGAGCTGGTCCATGGCGGGCGTGGCGTGTTGGCGCGCGAGAGCGTCGTCAAGGCGCCTCTCTTCGTTGCCTCCGAGGTGCGGGAGGTGGACAGCGGCGGCCGCGGGGACCGCTCATTGAACGTCGTCCTCAATCTGGCGACCGCAATCAAGGAGGAGTGGCTGCGCGAACTGTTTCCCGAGGACTTCAAGGAAGTCCTTGCCGTTGTCTATGACCCGGCGTTGCGGCGCGTTGTTGCGCGGGCGGAGAAGCGATTCCGCGATCTCGTTCTGGAACAAAAACTCTCCGACAATCCACCGGCCGAAGAGGCCGCCGCGATTCTGGCGCGGCAAATTGCGGCCGGGCGCTGCTCCCTCGACAACTGGAACGAATCGGTTGAACAGTGGATCCTCCGCGTAAATCGGTTGCGCGAATGGATGCCGGAGCTGGCGTTGCCCGCTATCGGAGAGGAGGACCGTAGAGCCATGCTCGAGCTCATTTGCCACGGCGCCTTCAGCCACCTAGAAGTCAAAGGTCGCCCCGTTTTGCCCGTCGTCAAATCATGGCTGTCCCGCCAGCAACAGGCGTGGATAGAAGAGTATGCGCCCGAGCGGATCAAGTTGCCTCACGCCCGTACAGTGACGATAGTCTATTCCGCCAACGGCGCACCGACGATTGCGGCCCGCATCCAGGATCTCTACGGGATCAAAGATGTGGTCTGGATTGCCAGCCGCCGCGTTGCCGTCTCGATCCAGGTACTCGCGCCAAGTAACCGCCCGCTACAGGTCACCGACAATCTGTCGGGTTTTTGGCGTGAAACTTATCCGAAACTCAAACAGGAACTTCGGCGCAAGTATCCGAAGCATGAATGGCGCTGAAAGGCTGTCACGGAGGGCCGGGCCGATTGGCGGAATGACCCCAAATTCGCCTCTTGACACACAAGCGCGGCCGGCAGTATTGTCCGCCACCGGAGCGGGCCATGCGCTTCACGAACGATGCCGGATTTTCTCTGACCGAAACCCTCGTTGTTCTGGCTTTGATGGCGATCATTGCAGCAATCGCCTTACCCGGCTGGAGCAAACTGCTACCGTCCTTTCAACTCGATAGCGCGACGCGCCAAGTACAGTCGGAACTCCACAGCCTCAAGATGCGGGCGGCCGCCGAGAACGTGGGCGTTCAGTTCGTCTACGCAAGCGGGGCGTCGGCGTACACCATTCAGAACGGCTTGTCTGTCTCGGTCACAAAACCCCTGATCGAGGGGGTCGTCATTGCGAACGCCGGGAGCATCTCGTTCTCGCCCAGGGGCACAGCCGGCGCCAACCGAGTGAGGCTACGAAACCAAGCAGGTGAGTGTAGACAGGTCGTCGTGAGTCACACGGGTAGAATCCGCATTTGCAAACCAGGCGACTGCAGCGGCGATTGCTGACGTTATGACGGATCCAGGCAGCGGCATCATGCGCGAAGCGGGCTTTACCTTTAACGAAGTGTTGGTCGCCATTACCATTGCGGCTGTGGCCATCCTCGGTTACTCGGTCAGCAGTTTGGAAGGGATTCGAACGCAAAAGGTTTCTGATCATTTGACCGTTGCCATCCAGCTCGCCCAGGACAAGATGGAACAGCTCAAGTCGCGCCGTGGGATCGCAAATGAAAATCTCTGCCCGGGAGGCGGTGACCGGGATCTTTTGCCGTCGGGGCTACCCGGCGGAATATTCAATCGCTGTTGGAGGATTGCCGATTCACCGCTCGGCGGAAAGCTGAAGCAAGTCGACGTCACGGTGTCTTGGACCGACTATGGAGATCATCAGGTGACTCTCTCTACCCTCGTTTATATCGGCTCCTTATGATGCTGATGCTCAAAGATCATCGCGGCGTGGCCTTGGCCGAGCAACTCATGGCGCTTTTTATCGGAGCCTTCGTTATCACCGCTCTCTACCAGTTGTACCGCGCCGAGCTGTATCATCACGTGGGACAACAGACAAAGACCGCGAATCTGGAAGACGCCAGGGGCGCGCTGCACATCATGGTGCGCGAGCTAGCGAACGCGGGTTCGTGGGGCACGGGCAGTGCGCCGCTGGAAGCCGGGGGCGCAGACGACCCCGACGGCGATGCCGATGGCTCCTGTAATCGGGTTTACGCCGCAAGCCCGAGCATGATTCATGTACAAATGGATCTAAACGGCAACGGCACCTGCGCGGACAATGAACCGAGAGAGAATGCCCGCTACGAGCTCGCGGGTCCGACCCCGACCTGCCCGGGTTCAAAAGTTATTCGACGCAATGGCGATTGTCTCGTCGCTAACGTGACGACGCCGTTCGCGGGCAAACTGTTTGCTTATTACGACAGCGCAGGCGTGGATCTCGGCGATACCCCGGCGCTGGACGCGATCAAGAGAATCCGCATCGCCTTTGCCGTCGAGGCAAAGAACCCGGATCCCAAGATCGGCGGCACGCTGGCTTCGATGGTCTCGAGCAGCGTTGAACTCAGGAATTGACAGGCCGATACCGGAGTACTGGAGTGGTGGAGTAATGGAGTGATGTATGGATCAGCTGCGAACAGGAGATCTCCGACAAGCCGTCAAACGTCAAATGAACACCATTCAGCAGTCGATCCGCAATGAGCGGGGTCTGGTTTTGTTGAGTTCGCTTTTGATCCTTTCCTTATTGATCATTGTCGGTGTGGGCGGGCGGGTGATGTTGCAAAACGATAATAAAATTCTGGCCAACTTGAGAGCCAGCACCGAAGCGTTTTATGTGGCGGATGCCGGCATCGAATGGGCCAAGCATCGCCTCGCCCAAACCGTTAGTCATCCCCCGAGCCCGGCAAATCACTCGCAGACTTTTTCCTCTGGAATCTTTCGCGTCTCTTTTCATTCTCCGACAGCGGTCACGCCGTTGGTCGCCAAGATTGGTCTCGACTCGACCGGGACCGTAGCCATGTCTTCGCAGACCATTCGAGCGCAAATCACCAAAAGCTACGATCTTGCAGATAGTGCCGTGGGGCTTCGAGGCCTTGCCGATCATGTCGGTTTCAGCGGAGATGCGTATTTGGTTTCCGGCATGGACCACGACCCGGCGAACGGCGCCGTCATCTCGGGCGCTAAACCGCGCCACGCCATTTCCGTGTCCGACGACAAGCTGCGACAAGTTGTCGAGGCTGCCATCGGCGGCGAGCCGTCATCTCAGATTACCGGCGGCGGCGCCGATGTGCCAGCAGTCGCGAAAACCGAGTTCATCTCAGCTCCGGCCATTGTAGAACTCGCGAATGACCTGTGCAGCGCGGCTCACGCGCTGTCCACGGGCGTCCCGGCCAACGGGATCTTGTTTTTGGAAAATCAGACGTGGGGGAGCCGGTCATCGCCGCAATTACGCTGCATCGAAGGGCTTTCCGGCTCCGGCGATTCCGTTCAGTTGGGCGGTAATATAACCGGAGCCGGTATTTTGGTGATCAGAAATGCGGAAGTTCTGGCGCAAGGATCGTTTCATTGGGAGGGATGGGTGATCGTTACCGGAAACAACGTCGGGTTCAAGGCAACCGGCACGGCTAGCAAGCAAATTCTCGGTTCATTATTGGTCAACGAAACGGGCAGTCCGGTAACGGGAGTCAGTCTTTTAGACATCCAAGGAGCTTTAAGACTGCTGTTCAGCCGACCGGCTCTGATGCGAGCCGCAGAGTTGATTCCCACGTCGACCCTCGGCAGTGCCTACAAAGCGCTTCCTTCCTCCGTTACACAAAATTATTGGAAGACGGTGACGCCTTAGCCTACCTCCGAGCCCATCATTCAATTTACATTATCGTCCGAAGATGCTAAATTACGCCTCTAAAATGCTTGGATGCATTTGCTGCTTGGGTATGGTTCTGCAAGTTCGGTGACTCTGCCATCGGCGGCGAACAGCCGCGCTAGCTTCCGGAATCTGATCCGAACAGGGGCGTACAGGAGAGCGCATGGACATGAAAAAGACCATCATGGTAGTTGACGATAACCCTGACATTATTACGATCGTCAAGACCATTTTGGAAGGTAAAGGCTACAATGTGCTGAGCGCTTCTAGTGGTGCTGAACTCCTGAATCTGCTGGAAAGCACCAAGCCGGATCTGATCATTTTAGACATCATGATGCCGGAAATGGACGGCCTTGAAGTGTTGACCCGCCTGAAAGGCGTAACCGAAACGGCGAGCATTCCGGTCATCCTGTTGACCGCTAAGGTGCAATATGAGGATGTGCTGGGAGGATACAAACTCGGGGCCGATTATTACATCACCAAACCCTTCACTAGCACTCAACTCGTCAATGGTATCAATCTGCTTTTGGGAGAAGGCAAGAGTTAGATCCTGCGCTAAAGCGTCTCGGTCCTGTCGAAGCCGATAAGACTTCCGGGTGAAACACCCGTTTTGCCCTTCGACCATGCTCAGGGCGAACGGGGCTTTTACTGACTACAGTACGGGGCGTCTTCCGTTCATGCTGGGCCCGTCGAAGCATGAAATGTGGTTTTTCGGGCTCTTCTCATGATTCGTTTCATTTCTTTCGAGGGCGGTGACGGAAGCGGTAAAACGACTCAAGTCAAAGCTCTCGAGCAGCATCTGAAGGACCGGGGTTGGCCGTGCCTCATCACCCGTGAACCCGGTGGCACGCCCTTGGGACAACTCATCCGCCGGGTTTTGCTGGAAGCCGGCAAGCAGCCCGTGGCACGGCCGACGGAGCTGTTTCTCTACTTGGCGGACCGCGCGCAGCATGTGCAAGAGGTCATTTTGCCTTCGCTCACTGCCGGCCAAATCGTCCTCTGCGACCGCTATACGGATTCCACGCTGGCTTACCAGGGTTACGGGCGTGGCATAGACCTCGAGTTGCTGCGCCGCTTAAACGAACTCGCCAATCGCGGCGTTCAACCCGATCTGACTTTCCTGCTCGATTGCCCGGTGGAGCTGGGACTGGCGCGAACGGCTCAACGGCAGTTAAATGCCCCTGCCGGCGGCAACCGCGAAGATCGCTTCGAGCGCGAGGCGCTGGAATTCCATGAGCGCGTTCGCGCCGGCTTTCTCCAATTGGCCCGAGCAGAGCCAAATCGGTTTCGCGTCATCGATGCCGTGCGGCCCGCCGGTGACATTTCCGCGGACATCCAGAGGATGGTAGACGAGAGGCTCGCGTAACGCGCTTTTTCAACGATCGGCCATCCAACGACACATGTCTTTTTCACAAATTATCGGGCATGAGAAACAGCTACAAGCACTCCGTGCAAGTGTGGCAAGCGGGCGGCTGCATCATGCGTATCTGTTTGTCGGCCCTGAAGGTGTCGGCAAGAAAACGATCGCTCTGGGCTTGGCGAAGGCGATCCACTGCGCCCAGAAGACCGGCGATTTTTGCGGCTGTTGCATCGACTGCGCGCGCATTCAAGACGGCAATCATCCGGATGTCCGCGTGATCGAACCGCAGGCCGGGAAAAAAGAAATCAGCATTCAGCAAGTACGCGAGATCGAGAAGAATCTCAATCTTCGGTCGTTTTCGGGAGGGACAAAAATCGCCATCGTGGATCCGGCCACACTGATGAACCTGCCGGGTCAGAACGCGCTCCTGAAAACGTTGGAAGAGCCGCCGCCAAACTGCCTGCTGATTCTGGTTGCCGGCAACTCCGGAGCCCTCCTCCCGACCTTGCGATCGCGTTGCTTGCGGCTCTCTTTCGGTCCTCTGCGCCGCGAGGTACTGGCCGATTTTTTGACGGCGCGCAAGGCCGTAAACAAAGAGGAGGCGGATTTTTTAGCGGCCCTGGCGATGGGAAGCATCGGGGCGGCTGTCAAAATGGACAACGAAGAGCTACGGGAAAATCGGCGAGCGTGGATCGATTGGCTCGCGTCTTTACGACCGGGCGATTACCGGGCCGCGCTGGGTGCCGCGGACGCTCTCGCCAGCCATCGAGACGAGCCTTTAAAATTTATCGAATGGGCCGAAAGCTGGTATCGGGACCTGTTGATTTACACCGTGACCCGGGATTCGCGGGATCTTGTCAACCGGGACCTGATGGCGCGGCTTGAAGATGAGTCCGCTCGTGGTACCCTGGAGCACATGCTCTTCTGTATCGGCGAAACGACACAGGCTGGCGCCCGAATTCAACGCAATCTGAATCGCCGCATGGTCCTTGAAGAATTGCTGTTCAAGATCGCCGCGGAGCGCCGATGAGCCGTATTTACATCACCACGCCGCTTTACTACGTCAACGCCGAGCCCCACCTGGGCCATACCTATACGACTATCTTGGCAGACACCTTGAAGCGCTATTACCGCTCGATCGGCTACGAGACTTTCTTACTTACCGGAACCGATGAACATGGCGACAAGATTGCCCAAGCAGCGCAGGCTGAGGGCATGGATCCCAAGGCTTATGCGGATCGCATTAGTGGACTTTTCCGCTCCACCTGGGATAGCTGCGGTATCGCCTACGATCATTTCATTAGGACCACGGACTCGTACCATAAAGAGTATGTGCAACAGATGCTGCAGAAGATCTATGAGGCCGGCGACATTTACTTCGGGGAATACGGTGGCTTCTATTGCTATGGATGCGAACGTTTCTACACGGAGAAAGAACTTGTCGACGGCAAGTGCCCGGATCATCAGAAAGCACCAGACTACCTCAGCGAGAAGAATTATTTTTTCCGGATGAGCAAATATCAAGGTCGGCTCGTCGATCATATTCAAACTAACCCCCACTTCCTCCATCCTGAACGATACCGCACCGAGGTCCTGGCCTTCCTCCGAGAACCGCTGGAAGATCTCTGTATTTCGCGCCCGACGAGCCGCTTACAGTGGGGTATTCCGCTACCGTTCGACTCCGATTACGTAACCTATGTGTGGTTCGACGCGTTAATAAATTACGTGAGCGCGTTGCAATATCGTGGCGAAAATGTATTTCACTCCCTTTGGCCAACCGCCAACCATTTGATCGCCAAGGATATTCTCAAACCCCATGCCATTTACTGGCCAACCATGCTGATGGCGGCTCGGTTGCCGCTCTACAAACAGCTGAATGTCCACGGTTATTGGGTCATGGACTCGGCTAAGATGTCGAAGAGTTTGGGTAACGTTGTACGACCGCTGGAAATGAAGCAACGCTTTGGCATGGATGCCTTCCGCTACTTCTTGCTGCGCGAAATGGCCTTCGGACAGGATGCAAAGTTTTCCGAAGAGGCGTTGGTGACAAGAGTCAACGCCGATCTTGCCAACAATCTTGGCAATTTCGTCAGCCGTGTCTTGGCGATGCAGGACAAATATTTCGGCGGCGTCGTACAGCCATTAGGCGCGGACTGGCCGAGCGAAGATGTCAAGTTGCGAGATGCGTTCGCTCGTGCCGAATTTGACCTCAAGAGCCAGATGGAAGAATTGCAGTTCCATCGGGCCTTAGAGGCTGTGTGGGGGGCACTCGATCACGCCAACCGCTATATCGTGCAGACCGCGCCGTTTACGCTAATCAAGGAGCCGGCGAAACAGGCGCGCGTCGGTGAGGTGTTGCACCATTTGTTGGAAGCGCTGCGCACGGTCTCGCGTT
>DASTOD010000115.1:0-6268 GCA_035762645.1 Binatia bacterium
ACCAAGTGTCGATACCACTCGAAGAGGTGAAGGAAAAGATCAAGGCTCAGTACCTCGGGCGAGGCGGGATCCACGCCGTAGGAATCCGGCGCGGCCAGAATGCCGTCTCCGTCTACGTTTCTCCTGTCAGCAACGTTGAGCAGGAGCGCTTGCTCAAGGAGATCGAGGAAGCTGCCGCACCTTACAAGCTGCTGGTCATCACCGAGGAACGACCGTCACTCAAGTGAGCAGGGTTAAGTCGTGGAGGATTCCGGGTCAGGCTTGCATAGGTGAATGGAGCAGAACACGTGATGGCGAGCGAGGTGAATGATTACCGGCGTCACGTTTCGGAGGCGGTTGAGGTGTCAGACGAGCGGGAGAGCCATATCGCTGAAACCCATTGCGGAATAGCTGACGCCTTATTCTCTAGGAGAGGGGCGGGGTGGCGTCGGCTTCGCTCTCGCCATTTCGGGTCCGGACCTGATACTGCAGCTCGTAGAGGCGCGAGTACAGTCCGTCGCGCGCCAGCAGCTCCTCGTGCGTGCCCTGCTCCCAGATCTCGCCTTTGTGGATGACCAAAATGCGATCGGCGTTTTTAATCGTGGAGAGCCGGTGCGCAATAATCAAAGCGGTGCGGTTCCGCAAGAGCTCTTGCAGCGCGTCTTGAACCAGCATCTCCGTTTGCGTGTCCACGGAGCTGGTCGCTTCATCGAGGATGAGAATCTTCGGATCAAAGGCAAGCGCCCGGGCAAAGGACAGCAGTTGGCGCTGCCCTTGGGAGAAAGTGGATCCTCTTTCCTGGACCTCTTCTTGATAGCCGCCCGGCAGCGCCTCGACAAATGGGGCAATATGCACCCGCTCGGAGGCCTCGATCATGCGCTGTTCGCTAACGCGCGAGTCTCCGAGCGTTATGTTGGCGGCGATATCGCCGGAAAAAAGAAAGACATCCTGTAGGACGAGCCCCAAATGCCGCCTGAGTTCCTGCTTGTCCCATTGCCGGATATCGATCCCGTCAACTAAAATGACCCCGCGGTCGACGTCATAGAACCGGCAAAGCGCCGATATAATCGAAGTTTTCCCGCCACCGGTCGCTCCCACCAGAGCAATTTTTTCTCCCGGGCGCACGCGAAAGGAGAGGCCTTTGAGCACGGCCTCGCCCGGATGGTAGGAAAGCCAGACGTCTTGGAACTCGATTTCGCCGCGGAAAGTCTTGGGCCGTTTCGGCTCAGTAGGGTTGTGTATCGTTTCCGGTGTATCCAAAAGCACGAAGATCCGCTCAGCGGAAGCCATGGCGGCCTGCATGATGTTGTATTTCTCGGCCAAATCGCGAATCGGCTGATACATCCGCTGAATATACTGGATGAAAGCGACGATAACCCCAGCCTGGACGAGATTTTGCACGATGAGGCCGCCGCCATACCACAACAGCAATCCAATCGTCAGCGCGCTGAAGATTTCGATGATGGGAAAAAACATGGCGTTGTTTCGGACCGTGCGCAGCAAGACGTCGCGATATCCGCCATTGATCTTTTGAAAACGGCGGTACATCTTTCGTTCCTGACCGAACGCTTGAATCGTTCCCATACCGGCGATGTTTTCCTGCAGGGCGGCATTGAGCCGCGCCAGGATCAACCGGCTCTCGCGGTAAACCTCGCGGGCGCGGCGCCGGTAAAAACCGCTGACGTAAAGAATCAACGGAAACGCCGCAAGGCTGAGGACGGCCAGTTGCCAATCGAGCCACAGCATGGTGAGCGCGATCCCGAAAACAATAAACAGATCGCTGATAAGACCGACCACGCCCGTGCTGAAGAGCTCATTGAGCGTTTCAACGTCATTGATGGTCCGCGTCATCAACCGCCCTACCGGGTTGCGGTCGAAATAGGCGAGATCCTGCTTCTGCAAGTGCGAGAATATTTCCATCCTGAGGTCGTGCATCGCGCGTTGGCCGGTATATTCGGTGGCGTAGGTTTGAATGAAGAGAAAAACAAAGCCCAGCGCTACAACGCCGAGGTAAGTCAGCGCCATGAGATCCAGCCCCTCGATATCCTGGTGCGCTATGTAGCGATCGATGGCGACCTTGGTGATGTACGGCCCCAGGAGCTGTGTGCCCGTGTGAAGCAAGAGAAACGTGAAGGAGAGCGCCAGCAATTTCCAATAGGGACGCAAATAGCGCAAAATCCGCGCCATGAGCCGCGCGTCGTAGGCCTTGCCCAGAATCTCGTCTTCTTGATGAATGGCTTCGTTCACCGCGTTTCTTCCGTGTGTTTCATCGACTCGACTTCGCGCGCCAAACTCTGCCGCTGATAAAGCTGATAGTAGACTCCGCCTTGGGCAAGCAGCTGGTCGTGGGTTCCCTGCTCGATAATTTCTCCGCCGCTCAGATAGACGATCCAGTCGGCCTCCCGCACGGTGGAGATTCGATGCGAGATCAAGAGAGTGGTGCGTCCCTCCAGGTACCGCCGCAATTCCTTCAGGATTTCCTCTTCGGTTTCCACGTCGACGCTGGAAAATGCGTCATCGAGAATGAGAATCGGCGGATCCTTGATGATCGCCCGCGCCAGCGCCGTCCTCTGCTTCTGGCCGCCGGAGAGGCGCACCCCGCGCTCGCCGATAACCGTGTCGAATTGAGCGCCGAAAGATTGAATGGTCGGCAGCAAGCGGGCGACGCGCGCGGCCTCTTCGACTTTCTGAGCTTCGCCGTTTTCAATGCCGAAGAGAATATTTTCACGGATCGAGCCGGAGAAGAGAAAAATGTCTTGCGATACGAAGCCGATGGTGGTTTCCAGGTGGCGTAGCGACAATTGCCGGATGTCCACGCCGTCGATGAAAATCGTCCCCGCAGGCGGCTCAAATAATCTCAGGATCAGACTGACGAGCGTGCTCTTGCCCGCGCCGGTTTCGCCGACGACGCCGCAGATCTTTCCGGCAGGGATCGTGAGGCTCACGTGCTTCAGCACCGGCGCCTGATCGGCGTTATAAGCGAATGTCAGATCGCGGATTTCGATGGAGCCCTGGGTTGCCGCCGTCTCGCTCGCCGTAGACGTATTCTGATACCGCGGCGAGATCGGCGCGTCGAGGATTTCACAGACTCTACTCAACGCGGCGGTGCCGCGCTGGTACTGGTTCACGACATAGCCGACGGCCATTAAAGGCCAGGTCAGCATCGCCAGATAACCGTTAAAGGCGACGAACTCTCCCAACGTCATGGTGCCCCGCAAGACCTCGCGGCCACCCAACCAGAGAACGGTTGCGGCGGCGATTCCGGAAAGCACTTGCATCAGCGGCCAAAAAATTCCCCAGAGCGTGGCGAGCCACATGCTCTTGTGCCTGTACCCCGAGCTGATGGCGTCGAAGCCGCTGATCTGATTATCTTCCTGCGCGTAGGCCTGGACGACCCGAATCCCCGAGAGATTTTCCTGCACGTAAGCGCTCATCACGCTCAGTTGCTCCTGCCGGTCGCGCGACCACCGAAAGATATGGCGGCCAAAAAATCGCACCACCACGGTAATCAGCGGCATCGCCAACATCGACCACAGCGTGAGCCAGGGATTGATGGTGATCATGAGCGCCAGACTGAAAACAATCACCACCATCGCATCGACGATCGCCAATGAGCCGAATCCCATGAGCTCGCGCACGGCTTGAATGTCGTTGGTCAGACGCGACATCAGGTCGCCGGTCTTGATGCGTTGAAAATAGCTCAAGGGAAGCTTCTGCAAGTGAGAAAAGACCCGATCACGCAGGTCCGCCTCGGAGCGGCGAGAAAAACCGTGGATGTTCACGCGCCAGCAATAGCGAAAGAGGCCCTGGAGCGCGGCGGCGCCTAAAATCAACAACGGATATCTGAGCCGAAATCCATCGGCCGCTCCTTTGTGCAATGCCGAGTCGATCCCTTCCTTGATGAGCCAGGGAAGCGCCATGCCGGCCAGATCGGTGGCGATCAACGAGAGCACCCCGAGGATCAGGAAACGCCGGTAACGCTCGACTAAAAACTGAATGCGGTAATAATAGCGAAGAATCGCTGCGTCCTTGTGTCTTGGAAGCTGAGAGTCACTCTTTGAAGAGGCCGAGTTCCCGAGCTACGTCCGACCACTTTCCGGCCATGAGTCGCTCCATCACCGCTTCCAGCGCCGTGATCGGGGCTCGGATCTGCTGCATCGTGTCGCGATCGCGGATCGTGACTTTTTCATCCGCCGGCGCCTTTTCATCCCCGACCGTCTGAACGTCCACGGTGACGCAGAACGGCGTGCCGACTTCGTCTTGCCGGCGATAGAGACGGCCGATGGACGCCGTGTCGTCGTACACGGCATACCAGCATTTGCCCAGGTCGGCGCGGATTTTCTTGGCCGTTTCGACGATGCGGTCGTTCTTTTTCAAGAGCGGCAGCACGGCGATTTTGACCGGCGCGAGCTCGGGATGAAATTTCAGCACGACCCGCTTCTCTCCTTTGACCTCTTCTTCGTGATAGGCATCGACCAGAAATGCGAGAGTGGATCGATCGGCCCCTGCCGCCGGTTCGATGACGTAAGGGACGAGCTTCTGCTTCGTCTCCTCGTCGAAATATTCGAGCGCCTTGCCGCTAAACTGCGAGTGCTGTTTCAAATCGTAATCGGTCCGATTGGCGATGCCTTCCAGCTCGCTCCAGCCCATCGGGAAGAGATATTCGACGTCAACGCAGCGCTTGGCATAGTGAGCGAGCTCGTCTGGTTCATGTTCGCGCAACCGGATATTTTCTTTACGCATGCCGTATTTTTGATACCAGGCGAATCTTTCATCAATCCACCGTTGATGCCATTCTTCATCCGTGCCCGGCATGACGAAGAACTCGATCTCCATCTGCTCGAACTCGCGAGTGCGAAATGTAAAGTTTCCCGGTGTGATCTCGTTTCTGAAGCTCTTGCCGATCTGCGCGATACCGAACGGCAGCTTCTTGCGGGAGGCCTGCAAGACATTGTCGAAATTGACGAAGATCCCTTGCGCCGTTTCCGGCCGCAGGTATGTCTTGATCGCCGTCTCCTTCACCGGCCCTAGAAAGGTTTCCAACATGAGGCTTGCCGGACGCGGCTCGGATAACTTAACACTGCCACAGTTGGGACAAAGATAACCCTTTACGTTGCCATTCGTTTCATGGGCTATCGTCCGGAGTAGCTGTCGAAAACTGGGATCGTTCGCCCCCTCTATCGGTAATCGGATATCCCCAGTTAGACGGGCTTGCGGAAAGTTCGGCGCGATTTTCTTGCCGTCGCTTTGCGCCCAATTGACAATTGCTTTCCAAGGATCCCGCTGGGCTGCCGGTCCTTCGAGTACCTTATGCAGCGAGCGGAACCATTTCGAACTCCAAATGGCGTCGTAGATCTGGTCAGCGCGATAATGCCGCCCGCATTCCGCGCAGCCTGTAAACGGGTCCGAGAAACTCGCCAGATGGCCGCTTGCTTCCCAAACTTTGGGATGCATGGTGATCGCGGCATCGAGTCCCACCATGTCGTCTCTCAGGTGAACGTTATCGCGCCACCATAGCCGCTTGACGTTGTTTTTGAACTCGACTCCCAGCGGCCCGTAATCCCACGCCGAGCCGAGGCCGCCGTAAATTTCGCTCGACTGAAAAATAAAGCCGCGCCGCTTGGACAGCGAAACAATTTTGTCCATGTCAACCATGAAGGTCTGTAGCTCCGCGGGTAATAAAGTCCAATGTAAAGGATGAACCGGACAGTGTCAAAAAACACAATTCGGTGGCCAACTCAACTCGGATACTTTTTTAGTTGCAAGCGCGGTCGGTTGAGCACCATACCATAGGACGGTGTCGCCTCCTATGCCGCCGACAACCGGCCAACGCGCAATTTTTTGCGCCGGCGTTCTACCCGCCAAAGGTCATACTGGACCTGTTGGTTCAGCCAACTTTCCGCAGTCGTGTCAAAGGCAATCGACAGGCGAACGGCCATCTCGGGACTAATTCCCGTGCGACCATTCAAGATGCTGGACAAAGTTTTGCGGCTAACACCCAGGGCCTTTGCGGCTTCCGTTACGCTCAGGTTTAACGGCTCGAGACACAGTTTTCTCAGGACCTCGCCCGGATGGGGCGGATTATGCATCGCCATAAACATCCTCAATGGTAATCTTCGTAATTCACGTCTGTAGCGTCTTTTCCAACAAACTTAAAAGTCACGCGCCAGTTGCCACTAACCTTCAGCGCCCAAGTGCCGCTCCGGTTGCCTTTCAGTTCGTGTAACTCCAAACGCGGGAGTTTCATATCCTTAGGCGCAACGGAAGCATTCAGGCGACCAAGAATTAG
>DASTOD010000116.1:0-2454 GCA_035762645.1 Binatia bacterium
CGCTTTCTTTCGGCGAACAAAGTGCGAGTGGGCATTGCCATAATCGCGCCCACCTCTTTTCGTTTTGCGGTTTGAAAAGCGCTCTCTAAACCTTTGGCGTCGGCTTGAGTTTCGATCTCCTCCAATTTTAGCTTCAGTGCCACAGCCGCAAGCCTGAGATCTTTCAATTGGGAGCCTCCTGCTACGCCGGACGTAGCACTGCTCTCTTTCACTTGCTCGTCTCCTACTACTGTCCGCGACCGCAGAAGTCCCACACGGGCAAGCTTGGGGACCGCGTCCTTGAGTACCTCTAGCCTTTTGCTGTTTAGCTCCGTACCTAAACTCGATAGTCCGGTGACATTCCCTCCCGGCCGCGCCAGACTAGCAACCAGACCAACACCCACGGGATCCGCAGCGTTGGCCATCACGATGGGGACGGTACTGGTTGCTCCCTTCGCTGCCAACGTCGGCGGTCCCCCTGTGGTCACGATCAGATCAACCTTAAGACGAACCAGCTCCGCCGCAAGCTCAGGTAGCCGTTCAGGCTTTTGTTCTGCAAACCGGTATTCGAAGGCGATATTCTTTCCCTCGACCCATCCAAGCTTTCGCAACTCTTGGCGGAACGCATCGAGGAGAATTGCGCTACCGGAAGCAGTGCTAGTATCCAGGATGGCGACACGGAAAATTTTTCCCGTCTGTGCTGCCCATGCGCGGACGCGCATAGGGTAAGAACGAGCGCACTAAGCAAAAACCACAAGATGCCCGTGCCGATCACTGACCACTGACTACTGAACACTTTCATCGAATTCTCTTGCTTCACGCCTAACCCCTTACCACTCACTCCTTACCGGATTACTTTGTCCGCCCTCGCCAGCACGTTTGGAGGGATTGTCAATCCAATCTGCTTGGCCGCTTTGAGATTGACGATGAACTCGAATTTTAATGGTTGCTCAACGGGCAAATCGGCAGGCTTAGCGCCCTTCAAAATTTTGTCGATGTAGACTGCGGCGCGACGGAACAAGTCGGCAACGTTCACGCCGTAGGTCATGAGCCCCCCGTCTTCCACAAATTCTGGTCTGCCATATATCGCCGGAAGCCGATTCTTTACCGCGATGTCTGCAATTTGTTTTCGCTGAGAAAGGAAGACGCCGCCTACCAGCACGAGCACTGCGTCAGCTCGTCCGTTAGTTGCGGCTCGGAATGTAGTCTCAATATCCTTGGGGCTCAGAACGTCGAGGTGTTGAAGCGTCACCCCGAACGCCCTGGCGGCCAGGTCGATCTCTCTTAACTATTGTGCGGTGACCGGGCCGCTCGAAGTCCCGAGGACCGCCACGCGGGAGAGCTTGGGAACGATCTCCTTCAAAAGCTCCAGTTGTTTTCCGCTGATCTCCGGGTAATGGGTTGACAATCCCGTGATGTTCCCGCCAGGTCGCGCAAGACTAGCCACGAACCTATTGCCAACAGGGTCATTATCAAACGCCATGACAATGGGAATGGTAGCAGTTGATTCCTTGGCGGCACGGGTTACTGCCCCGCCGGCGGTGACGATGATGTCTACCTTGAGACGCACTAGCTCGGCCGCAAGCGCCGGGAGGCGGTCGAGTTGTCCTTCTGCATATCGATACTCAATGACAATGTTCTTGCCCTTCACGTATCCAAGCTCGCGGAGACCCTGGTGGAATGCCTCGGTACGGGCCGCAGAAGAGGACGGCGAACCAGCAATCAGATATCCAATCCGCGGGATTTTTGTCGGCTGCTGTGCCTCGGCCATCACTCCAAGAGCGAGCAGCACCACTGCAACAAGGATTGATGGCACGGCAGCCTTCTTCACTGCGCACCTCGTTTCGAGCGTTATCTATCACGCGGATAGGGATAAAGAAAAGTGTGATTTACGGCGGAAGGCGGCAACGTTTCGTCGCGGGAAAAGACCAAATTTAGGAGATTGCAATGTAAGACAGTCTCAGACAAATGCCTCAGGTTCATTCGATGGAGAAAACAATTCAATCCTGCGATTTGCCGCGGGGTTACTTGATCACCTTGTCCGCGCGCAGCAGCACGTGAGATGGAATAGTTAGACCGATCTGTTTCGCGGTCTTGAGATTAATCACCAACTCAAACTTTGTCGGCCGCTCGACCGGCAAATCAGCAGGCTTGGCTCCCTTCAGGATTCTGTCCACGTAGGTGGCAACGCGCCGGTCGCTTTCCGCTTCGTCGGCCCCATACGACATGAGCCCGCCGGCGTCTACGGCTGATCTTCTGGCGTATATCGACGGTAACCGGCTCTTTAACGCAAAGCCAACGGTCCGTTTTTCGTTAGCATTCATTAGCGGGCTCGGAGACAGGTAGAGCCCATCCGGGCGCTCCTTACGGAGCCCAGCGAATACCTTCTCGAAACCGTCCGTGCCTCGTACCTCCCAAGACCGAACAGTTAACCCTAGCCCACGCGCTGCTGGGAGAATCTCTTTCACCCTGAAT
>DASTOD010000117.1:0-7107 GCA_035762645.1 Binatia bacterium
TCGCGTACCTCCGGCATCATCAGCAGAACAAAGGGAAGCATCAGGCCAAAAGCGATTTCCACCCAGAACGAGACCGCGAACCACGACGCGATGAACATGGCGTCAGCGGCGCCCCGATAAAAAAGATCGCCCATCTGAAACGCAAAGAAGAGCCCGACGAGCCAAGCTTCGATCTTGGCGAGACCGGCGAGTAGATCCATGCGTGGAGCGAAGCCGAGCCAACGAGCCGCGGCGAGATGTTCGAGAATCGCCATGGCCGGGCCGGCCATCATGGCGGAAAACAGATACAGCAACGGCAAATTATCCGACCACCAGAGGGCGTTGATCTTGTGTGGGATGAGTGTCATGAGAGTCCCGAGCGACGACTGATGCAGGTGCGACAGCGTGACACCCAGAAGCATGATTGGAATGTAAATCGCGCGCACGATGCGAAACGTGCGATCCCAGCCAGCCTGCTCGAGCGGCACCTGCGAAAATTCCAAAGCGAGCACCGTGAGATAGAGGAACGCGCACCAGCCTACTTCGAACAACGCGGAGGTCGGTGCCCAAGAGACGAGGACCATCCAGACCATCCACGGGCGGCCAAGCTCCACCATGAGCATGGTAATGGCACCGGCGTAGCAGAGAAAAGCCATGAGCACGGCGGGGCGCAGGAACGAGTGGTAACGATGCACGCCCAAGATCTCGACTAACGCCGTAATCGTGAAGCCGACGCCGCCGATGGCAATCATCGTCATGATCCCATAGCCGACCCACCATCCCCACGGATAGGCGTTGTTGATATTGGCAATCGTGCCGATGCCGGTCGCAAACCGCACGAAGGCGACGACGGCGGCCGCCGCCATGATCGCGAGCAGCAATTTATCCCACCAGGTCAGCCGGATTCGCCAGTTCATGTATGCTCTCCGTCATGCCCTTGGCGGCGCATGCGCCGGCGGACGATCCAGTTGAGCGCGCCGAACACCGCGTACAACACAGCGAACACCGGCGCGGTGACGCGCAGCCATCGGTGCGTGAGGTCGGGCATCGGCGTCTTCGGCAGGCCGGTGATGTAGCCGATCTGCTCGAAGGGCACGGATGAAAGGTGCAGCACGCTGGTGCCGCCGACCTCTTCCAGCCCATAGATTTCAGGAATGTAAGTGCCGGGAGCGGTCGCGATGCGCCGCTTCGCTTCGGTCACCATATCGTCGCGGTCGCCGAAAGTGATGGCGCCGGTGGGGCACACCGTTGCGCACGCGGGGTCCATGCCAACCTCGAGACGGTCGGCGCAGAAGGTGCACTTGTGGATCTTCGGCGCGAAGCTGTCGTAATCGTATTTGGGAATGATGAACGGGCATGCCTGCATGCAGGCGCGACAGCCGATGCAGCGGGATTCATCGAACACCACGGGGCCGAGATCCGTTTTGAACATCGCCGTGGTCGGGCACGCCGACGCGCAAGCGGGATGCTCGCAATGCATGCAGAGCTGTCGCCCGAATACCCAGTCGGGCTTGGCGCCAGTCACGATCTCGTTAAAGGTGATGAGGTTATAGTTGTTGGCGTCGAGATCGCGCGGGTTTTGATAGCCTGCGCCGGCGAAGAAATCCGTCTTGTCCTCCGGCCGGTCGTTCCACGATTTGCACGCCACCATGCACGCCCGGCACCCGATGCACCGGGTATTGTCCTGAATCATCACTTTCGGTTTGACTGTCGATGTGCTCATTTGCGGTCCCTTTGTCGTGTTAAAGCAACTTTTTCCGGACGCTCAATTTCACCACCAAGGCCACGAAGTTCGGAAAACGATTTATTGAAATTTTTTTCTTTCCTTCGTGATCTTCGTGGTCTTAGTGAGTCATCCATTCCATTTCCGCCTCTGTGCGCTAGGCTGATGTACGGTTCTTTTTCTTGATGTTGCAGAGAAATACTTTGGTCTCAGGGATGTGCGAGTTGGCGTCGCCGACACTGGCGGTAAGATCATTGCAGATGTCGCCCGGCACAATGCCCGCATAGCCCCAGTGCCACGGAAGGCCGATCTCGTCGATCGTCTGACCTTCGATAAAGAACGGCTGGAACCGTTCGGTCACAAGCGCGTAGACCTCGATGGAACCCCGCGCGCTGCTGACGATCACCTTGTCGCCGTTCTTGATCCCCTCGCGGTTGGCCAGCGCCGTGCCGATCTCAACGAATGCGCTGGGCACGAGGCCCGCGAGCCAGGGCATGTTGCGGCTCATCGCGCCGGTCTGCCAGTGCTCGGAAACCCGGTACGTGGTCGCGACGATCGGAAAGACATCCGGCTTGCCGTATTTATCAAACTCGGTGGACTGCCAAACCTGGGCGCAGGGACTCGACTGGATCTTGGAGAACGGATTTTTCACCGGGCTCTCCACGGGTTCGTAGTGCTCGGGGAATGGGCCGTCCGCGACATCCGGCGAGTAGAGTTGCCCAACCCCCGATGCCAGCATGATAAAGGGATTCATCTCGCCCGGCGGCATGCCGCCGTCGGGGACGTCACCTTCCCATGCTTTTTGCTCGGCGTTCCAGCGGATCACCCATTTGCGCGGGTTGAACGGCTCGCCTTTGCGATTGACCGACGCACGGTTGTAGAGAATCCTCCGGTTCATCGGCCACGTCCATCCCCACTTCGGATGGAGTCCGATCTTGTTCGGCGCATCGGACGTATCGCGGCGCGCGGCCAGGTTGCCTTCTTCGGTGTAGCCGCCGCAGTAGATCCAGTTCCCCGACATCGTGCTGCCGTCGTCGCGCAGCTGTGCGAACCCTGGCACCTGCTTGCCGGCGGCGAACTCTTTGCCGTCTTTTTCGGTTACGTTTACCAGGAAGCGTCCGTTGAGCTCACGCGCGACGCGGTGAGGGTCGGCGTGCTCTCCATAATCCCACGCGAGGTGGCGGATCGGCTCGGGAAACACTCCGTCTTTCTCATAGGCCCGCTTCATAGCTTTTGCGAGGCCGTCGACAATATCGAGGTCGGGACGGCTGTCGGCGATGGGTTTTACGGCCTGATGGCGCCACTGCGCCCACCGGCCGCTGTTGACGATGCTGCCTTCCTTCTCGACGCCGGAACAGGCCGGCAGGACGAACACCTCGGTTGGAATTTTCGCCGGGTCGACGCCGGGGCGTTTCCAAAAGCCCGCGGTTTCGTGCTCGAACAAGTCCGCGACCACCAGCCAATCGAGCTTATCCATACCCGCACGGATCAGACGCGCGTTGGCGCCGCCCACCACGGGGTTTTGGCCGAAGCAGAAGAGCCCTTTTATTTCGCCGGCAAGCATGGCGTGGGTAAGCGCGAGAAAAGCGTAGCCCTGTCCTTGAAATCCGGCGCCAAGCTTCGGCAGGTAATTAAGCGCAAAATCATTCTCGCTGGTAGCGTGTTCTCCCCACCACGCTTTAAGCAAACTCACGACATATTTTGGTGTGTTCTGCAGCCAGTTTGCGCTGTTGGCAGGATCGAGGCTGGTGGGCGTTACGCGTGAGAGATAGGTTTTCAAATCTGCATCAGCCTCGACGGGAAGCCGCAGGTATCCCGGCAGGCCGTCCCAGTTGAGCCCCTGATCCGTCGAACCCTGTACATTGGATTCGCCGCGCATCGCGTTGACGCCGCCGCCGGCAACCCCGATGTTGCCGAGCAGTAATTGCAGGATGGCGTAAGAGCGGATGTTCTGCGTGCCGTGGCTGTGCTGCGCCGTGCCCATGGCATACAGCCAGGTGCCGGCCCGGTCGGGAGCGAACGTAGAAGTATAGAGATCACACACCCGTAGATAGTTTTCTTTAGGTGTGCCCGTGATGCGGCACACCGCGTCGGCGTCGTAGCGCGAGAAGTGCTGCTTCAATAGTTGAAACACGCAGCGGGGATGTTTGAGCGTGGGATCGCGCCGCGGCCGTCCCTGCCCGTCCAGCGCGTAGGTCCACTGGGATTTATCGTAGCGTCTGGTTTTGGGATCGTAGCCGGCAAACAGCCCGTCCGTGAAGCTGTAGCCGTCGCCGACGATCCAGGAGGCGTTGGTGTACTCGCGTACGTATTCCTGCTGAATGCGGTTATGTTCAATGGCGTAGTTGATCATGCCGCCGACGAAAGCGATGTCGGTGCCCGAGCGCAGTTTGGCGAACACGTCGGCGATCGAGCTGGTGCGATTGAATCGGGGGTCCACGTGCAGGATATAGGTGCCTTGCTCCTTGGCGCGCGCCAGCCAGTTCATCGCGATGGGGTGATCTTCCGCCGGATTTCCGCCCATGATCAGGACGACATCGGCGTTCAGCATATCGACCCAATGGTTAGTCATCGCCCCTCTGCCGAACGAGGCCGCCAGACCGGCGACCGTGGAGCTGTGTCAGAGCCGGGCCTGGTGCTCGACGTACACCAGGCCGAGGGCCCTCATGAGTTTTACGAGGACGTAGGCCTCCTCGTTGTCCAATGCCGAGCCGCCGAGACAGGCGATGGCCTCGGTGCGATTTACGACCCGCCCGTCCATCGTTGTCTTGAAGGTTTTGTCGCGCGTTTCTTTGACGCGAGCGGCGATCCGCTCCAGCGCCCAATCCCAGCTCTTTTCTTCCCACGCCGCGCCGTTAGGTTTGCGGTAGAGGACTTTTTGCAGCCGCCGCGAATTGTTCACCACCTGGATGCCCGCCGCTCCCTTGCTGCACAAGGTGCCTTCGCTGATGGGATGCTGCGGATCGCCTTCGATGTGGATTACTTTACCGTTCTTCGTGGAGACAACTTGGCCACACCCGACGCCGCAGAAAGGGCAGACTGTCGTGGTAGCGGTTGCGCCGCGAGTTTTCAGCGGCGGAATCGCGGGGGCGCAGCCGGACTGAGTTAAGGCGCCGATCGCCACCGTGCCGGTGGTCAACCCTTTGAGGAACTGGCGGCGCGTCGGCCGCGCGGCATTGACTGCGTCATCATTGTCGTCCGGTTTCCGTTCGTCTTGGTTTTTGTTTTTCATCTCTGCCCTCTGTGTGCTGCTAGCCGATTGCTTGGGGGCACACGGAATTTAGCGGCAGCTTGGGACGTCCACGGGGTTTCGTCATCGCCGCAGGATCACGGCGGAGGAAAATGCGCAGATTGTCAATCTGCGAGGTTGATCCCAACAGCCGCAAAATCGCCTGACTTTTTGATTGAATATCAGAATGCGAAGCGGTCAGGATATTGGACTTTGGTCCAATACGGAAAATGCTAGGGTAGTCGGGAACGGAATGTTGCGAGAGGATTGGCGACGAATTTAATGTTTTCAGTTTTGTTCGTCCCTTTCACTTGCGTGTCTTCTGTATACCATTTGATATGCAGCCACAGCCAAATTGTGGGGATAATGAGTACGGCGACAAAAAGAAACGCGAGCATATGTTGATTCCATTCTTTTCATATCACCTCACGTTCTGTTATCGGGAATCCCCTGATTTCGGCGTTCCAAATACCCTAGTAAGAGTGCCCGGGTATCTCTTTTAACTGGCGGGCCGGGAATTAAGGAAATCGGTCCGGGATTGTAGAGGGCGCCGGAAGAAGCGGACGATTTTAGAAGCGGGGAATCGCGGAGCTTTCAGAGCGCGTCAATTCGGTTCATGGTTCGAGAGGCTGTTGAAAAACGTTCGGAATGCTTCGAGTGCCTCAGCATGAACGGAAAAACATCAACGAGATCAATGACCCATCCGTTCGTCCTGAGCCTGTCGAAGGACTCCTAGAGAGTTTTTCAAAACCCTGTCAAGAACCTGCCACTACCGAAATTGCCTGGCAGCACAATCAACCATTCCTTGTTCGTCCTAATCCTCTCGAGGACGAATATCCGATTGCGACGCCGCGTTCTTGAGCAGAGATATGTTTAACTCTCAGCACGCGAATGCCGCTCAGCGTTTAGCCGCTTGCGGCCGCGCTTCACCTTTACCATCGCGCAGCGCGTTCTGGCCTTTCCTGGAAAAATCAATCGACTCGCCGAGAATCCGCGCGGCCTCTTGCGGCGCGTGGAAGCCCGTAGAATTTTCGGCCTCGACGAAATCCAGATAGAACTGCGCCTTGCGCTGAAAGTTCTGCGCGGTTGCAAGCTCGGCGTCGCTCTTGCCCGCGCCCTTGGCGGCTTTGAGATCCTTGATCAAATCCATCAGCGCATCCATCGCCACGTTCCGCAGCTTGAAGGTGCGCTCTTGAATGGTCTCGATCCTCGCCTTGAGCTCTTCCTCCGGCCACTTGTGGCACGTCTGGCAAGCGCGGTTGATGTTGAGCACCGGGCTGCGCACATGGTGGTCGCTGATTTTGAGCGCCCCTTCGCGCTTGTAAGGCATATGACAGTCCGCGCAAGTCACGCCCGAACGCGCGTGAATCCCTTGATTCCACAGCTCGAACTCCGGATGTTGCGCTTTGAGAACCGAGGCGCCGGTGTCGGCGTGGGTCCAGTCTTTGAACTGCGCCTCGTCGTAGTAAGCCTGAATATTCTCGACCTTGAGCCCTTTGGCCCACGGATAGACGAGGCGCTTCTCCGGTCCCTTGAAATAATACTCGACGTGGCACTGGCCGCAGACGTAGGCCCGCATCTCCTGGCGGGTCGCTTGTTTGTTGACGTCATAGTTCTGAATCCCCTGCGAAGCTTTGAAGGCGCGGATGCCTTCGATGAAGCCGGGCCGGGTAACCCACAACTGCATCGTACTCGGATCGTGGCAATCGATGCAGGTCACCGGGTGCGACACCAGCTTGCGAGCTTCGAAGAAAGGCATCTGGTTTAGTTTTTCAAAACCCGCGATGAGGTCGCCGTTGCCGGCTTTCTTGTACGGCACGTAGACCGATGCGTGGCATTGGATGCACGTGCCGGGTTGTTTGACCACTTGCTGGCGCTCGGTAAGGGTCTGATCTGAGAGCATGTAGGCGTGGCCGCGCTCCTCGCGAAAATCTTTGGCAAAGGCGTAGCCGGCCCACATCGCCTTCAAACGCGGGTCTTCCTCGATCTTTGACTGCGAAACCACCGAGCGCGGATCTGCCTTGGTCGGCGTGCGCGGCAAGGCCTCGCTGCCGCCGAAGCGGGTGCGCACCTGATCCACCGTGCGTTTGTAGTCGTCGTACTGCAGCGGGAAATTCTTGCCCCACACCGCCGGGTCTTCGGTATCGTCGGTCAGCTCGACGACGCGATAAAACGG
>DASTOD010000118.1:0-18706 GCA_035762645.1 Binatia bacterium
CGCGTGCCCATGACAAGTCAGGGATATCAACGGCTGATGGAAGAGTTAAAGCGTCTGAAAGCCGTTGAGAGACCGAAACTGGTTCAGGAGATCGAGGAGGCCAGAGGCCATGGAGATCTGTCCGAAAACGCCGAATTCCACGCCGCCAAGGAGCGGCAGTCGCTCCTGGACGTGCAAATCCGCGAAATTGAAGACCGCCTGGCGCGCGCGCAGGTGATCGAGGTCGCGAAACTTTCCGGCGATAAGATTGTCTTCGGCGCGACCGTGTCTCTGGCCGATGGTGATACCGGCGACAAGGTGGTATATCAGATCGTGGGTGATCATGAGGCGGAGCCGAAGAACGGAAAGATTTCCATTAGCTCTCCGGTCGCTCGCGCTTTGATCGGCAAGAGCGAAGGAGACGAAGTCCAGGTCCACACCCCCACGGGCGTGCGGTCGTTCGAGATCTTGAGTGTAGAGTATATCGATTAACGCGCTGCTGTTCGTGGGCCGGGGCCTTTCGAGAACGGGGTAATGTCCTTTTCGCGCGGAAAGTCTCCTTGTGGTTGCCGCATCACAACCCATCCGCCCAGCGCGAATTCCGGGTTTTTTTACCTAAGGCGCTTCGTTCGTCTGCGGCTGGCTCGCGCCGCCGCGCTGTCGTTCGGTTTGTTGTCGTTTTCGCTCTCCTCCTCTCTCGCGGCCGCAGAGATATTGATTGAACCGCGAGTCGGCTTTCATGGGGTCTTCCAACTCGGCCGCCCTTTTCCACTCCAAGTCGAGTTGAGCAACGCTGGCCGGCCCGCCGACGGAGTTTTAGCGATTCGGGTGTGGAAAGGCGGTGCCGCGAAGGGCGGCCCTCCTTATCCTCTCGATTATCGAAGAGAAGTTTACGTCGCCCCCCAGTCGCGCAAGAACATCCAACTCACCGTCGATCCGGACTTCGTCAGCCGGCCGCTAACGATCACGTTTTCGAGCCCTCTGGGCAAAGTATCGCGTGAGGTCGATCTGCGCCGTCATTTTTCCCCGGCACCGATCATCTTGCTCGCTGGCGACGGCAACGCCATGCCGCCGGTTTTCCTTGGTTCGGCTTCACCTAATCGGGTGGTCGGGATTGGATTGGCGGAATTGCCGTCGGACGGGCGCGGTTTGCTCGGCGTCTCGCATTTGATTCTCTACGATTCTTCTTTGCGCGACCTGTCTCGCTCACAGCTTCGCGCCCTCGACTCCTGGCTCACCGCTGGCGGCAGGATGGTCATTCTCGGCAGTTTGAACTACGCCCTCTATCAGGAGCCGGCGATCAGCCGATTTCTTCCGGTTCGCGTTACCGGAATCAAACGAATTTCGCTCGTGTCGCCGCTCGGGGACAGCGAACGGCCGCCTGTGGGCGAGGTGTGGGCGCAGACCTCGACGCTCGTTAGGGGGAAGATTTTGGCCGAGGCGCAAGGCGTCCCGGTGCTGGTGGAAACGAACCGTGGTAAAGGCCGGATCACCTATCTGTCCCTCGATGTCGGGCGTCCGCCTCTGTCTCGATGGGATGGCCTGGCGAAATTCGTGCGTACTTTACTGGCGCCGTCTTTCGGTGACGATCCGCCGCCACGGACGCGATGGGACGATGCGGTTTTCTCACAGCTCATCATGAGCCCCTCCTTTGCCTCTAGCTACGTGCCCGCCGGCGCGCTACTCCTCGCGATCATCACATATCTGGGCGGCATCGGGTTGTTTGCCTGGCTCTGGCAATCGCAGCGCGTCAAGCCCGGCAGGGTGGCCGGGGCGCTCCTGAGTTTTGTGGCCGTTGCCAGCGCCGCAGGCCATCTTGCTTTCAGTCGCGGCGGCAACATTCCCGACGGGGTGCTCCTGTCATCCACGGTTCTGGAAAACAGCGTAGATGGTTACGCGGAAGCCCAGTCGAATGTGGCTTTATTTTCGACTCAGACCCGCCAGTACATTCTGCGGTTAAAGAGCGGCTGGACGGAATGGCTGCCCGTCTCTGCTTCGGTCAGAGACAACGCCGGGCCGGCTGTGATGATCGAAGACGGCGAAAGTTCCAGCCGCTTCCAATTGCCGCTTCGAGAGTGGGATTATAGGCTGTTTCGTATGCGCTTTGTGGACCGGCTTTCCCTGCGCGCCGAATTCGAGCAGCAAGGCGACACCTTGGTCATGAAAATCGACAACCGCAGCGCCAAGGATCTTTCGGATTGCTGGTTGCTGGTGCCGGGCCAGCGCTATGCCTTGGGCGATATTGCGCGCGGCGCCAATTGGACGAGAGAGTTTTCGCTGGTCCCGCCCGCCGATCAAATGAGCGGCTCGAGCCGAGTCGCCAGCGTGGACTTCCGCGACTTGCCTTTCAAGGACAAAGCCCACGAAGTATTGTTTCACTCGTCGATGTTTCCCCGTGACGACGCTGCCGGGCGGTGGAGCAGCGGCGCTGCGGTGTTTTTTGGCTGGGTGAAAAACCCCGAACGATGGGTGTCGGTCGAGGATGACCGTCTTCGGACCTACGACTACGCGCTCTTTCGCACGATTATTCCCCTGGGCGCGGCGGAGGACGAATGAGAGACAATCCGGTGCTGCAGGAGAGTTTCGACGTCTTTTTCGGCGAGGGCCATGGCTTTGCCGCTTATTTTTACCTGCTGATCATCCTCGCGCCGATAGAATTCATCTCGCTCTATCTGCCCTCGCTCGATGCTCAGGTGTGGAGCGGCTCGGCGAGCCTGTTTAAAGTTTGCTCGGTGACCGCGTTGCTGCTGACCGTCTACCTGGCCTTGAGGGTCGCCAATCAGGAGTTTGCGCCGTGGCGCTTCAAGTCCATTAAGCGCTGGATCCGCGAGGCCGGGATCCCAGTCGCCGCCGTGCGTCGCGGCCAACTGGTCTTTCTTTCCCTGCACTGCGCTTTCTCCGTGCTCCTTTGCGCGCCTTTTCTAGTCTGGGCGGGAGCGATCGCTCGCACGCCGCTGCCGCGCGTCGGCGTCACCTTCTTGCTCCTGCTATTTTATGCGCTCTGTTATGGGGTTTGGGGGCTCGTTACTTTAGCGCTGTGGGAGCGCCGGGCGGAAACGCGGCAGGTTTTCATCCGGTGCTTTTTCTTTTCTCTGGTCGTGTTCTCGGCGTTGTTTTATCTGCCGCTTAATCCGGTGGCGTTTTTGCTGGCTTACTTGAGCCATCAGGAACTGGCACCGCTGACTCTGGCCGGAGCGAGAATGCCCGCAGCTGCGGTCCATTTCACGTTTCACGTGCTGCTCGGCGGCGCCGGGTGGGCGGCGCACCGTTGGGCCTTGACGAGGGAGTAACGGTTGGATTTCGATACCCGAGTGCTGCATAGGGAGCTGGCGGAGCTTTTGCGCTGGGAGCGGCGCAAACGCCGGGAGCAGATTCTCTCGGAGGTTTTGTTCTATGCGCTGCTAGCGGCTCTGGTCGCTCTGCCGCTGCACGGGTGGTTGCCCGCCCATGTGCTTCGATGGTTTATTCCGGCGCTGTTTATCGCCGCGCTGGCGCCGGTATTTCTTATTCGCCGGCGTTGGCAGCCGTTGCATTCACTGCGAGCTTTGGCGCGCCTCGATAAAACGTTGCGGCTTGAGGAGCGGGCGATCACCGCGTGGGAGTTGTTGGAGCGGAAGGAGACCGGCGGCACGGCGCTTCTCGTCTTGAAGCAAGCCAGTGAAAAAATCCATCCCGGCGCTGCCAGGGCGTTGTTTCCGAGGAGCGGGAACTGGCAGGCCTATGTCGCTTTACCGCTCTTTGTTCTCTGGTTCGCGATGGTTTGGTTCGATGTCGAACTACGGTTCGGCCGCGGTCTGCCGGCTCCGGCAACGCTGGCCCACCAGATCCGAGAATTCTCCCGGGAGCTCCAGGAGAAGGCGAAGAGCGACGGCTTGCGCGAGAGCCTGCGATGGGGCCGGGAATTGGAAAAGGCGGCGCAGAAGGGAATCGAGGCGCAAAGCGGCGATGAGCCGTTCAAACGCGAATTGGCCGGGATCGCCAAAAAAATGGAAACGGCGCGGCTACCGGCCGCCGATCGGCACCAGGGCTTCAGGGCAGAGACCGAACAGAATCTCAAGGATCTCAAGGCCGAAGTGGAAGCGGCGCGAGATCTCCTGAATTTTTCCGAGGGCGCCAAGGGCGCGCAAGGTTCCGGCCAAAAGTGGCTGGAGCGATTGGCGGCGCTGCCCCAACTCAAAAAGCAATTCGATCCGCAACTCCAGGGGCGGTCGCTTGGCGAAAACGAGCTGAGGTCGTATCTCGATAAATTGAACGATCAGGTGACCCGCGAGCTGGATCGCCGAACGGTGCTCGATGCGCAGCAGTTTCTCGAACAGCTCACGAAGCAAGGAAAAGGCGAGAAGGGTGAAACTGAAGCCCGCCTCGCCGGACGAGGCGAGCAGCAACGCCCCACCGATGGGGAAAAGGCCAAGACCAAAGGCCATCTGCCCGGCGACGAGCCTGGCCGCCGGGAAGACGTTTTTGCTGCTCCCCCGCAGCTACCGGCAGCGGCGGCGACACAGCTCAAGGGTCTGCTCGCCGAGGGCGCCAGCAGCGGAATGGCGTTTAAAGGGAAGCCTTCGCCTGGAAAGAGTGAGATCTCCCAGGATGAAGTGGTGGCCACCTACCGACGGCAAGCCGAAGCGGAGCTCGAGGCGGAGCAGGTGCCGGAATCTCTGAAGGATATCATCAAACATTACTTTCTTTCCCTGGGCATGGGTGAGGAAAAGAAATCAACGATGAGCGATCAGCAGCCGGTGGAGCGCTAGCTCGACGGGAGAAGAAATGATGGAAGCCGTGGCACAAGTCGAAGAACGAATGGATAGCGCGCGGCGTTCCTTTGAAGCATTGAAAGCCGAGATGGCGCGCGTGATCGTCGGCCATGGGGAGCTCATCGAACAGGTTTTCATCGCCCTGGTTTGCGGCGGCCACTGCCTGCTCGAGGGAGTTCCGGGACTGGGCAAGACTCTCATGGTGCGGAGTTTCGGCGAGGTACTGAGTCTCAGTTTCTCGCGGATTCAGTTCACGCCCGATCTCATGCCCGCCGACATCACCGGCACCAACGTTCTCACCGATGATCCTTCCGGCAGGAAAATCTTCGATTTTCAGCGCGGGCCCGTCTTTGCTCATATTGTTTTGGCCGATGAGATCAATCGCGCGACGCCAAAAACGCAATCGGCTCTGTTGGAAGCCATGCAGGAACAAAGCGTCACGGTCGGCGGCAAACTCCATCGTCTGGAGAATCCGTTCATCGTGCTCGCCACTCAAAATCCAATCGAAATGGAAGGGACCTACCCGCTTCCGGAGGCTCAGGTGGATCGGTTTTTTTTCAAGCTGGTGCTTCACTATCCCAGCCGTGAAGAGTTGGGCCGCATTGCCGATCTGACCACCGCCGCGCCGCTGGCGGAGCTGCGGGAAGTTCTGGACGCCGCGGCCATCCTCCTCATGCGACAATGGGTCCGGGAGGTGCCGTTGGCCGAAGTCGTGAAAGATTATGCGGTTCGCCTAGTGCTCGCTACGCACGGGCGCCAGCAAGGGGGAACTGGCGCTGCGCCTTTGGCGGAAAAATATGTTCTTTATGGCTCCAGCCCGAGAGGGCTGCAGAGCTTGATCCTGGCCGCCAAAGCGCGCGCCCTTTTCGCGGGAAGACCCAATGTGGCTTTCGACGATATTCGCGCGATGCTGCCCCCCAGCCTGCGCCATCGGCTGATCCTCAATTTGGAAGCGGATGCCGAGGGAGTGGGCACTGACAAGATTTTAGCCCAAGTGCTGGAGCAGGTTCCCGAGGTGCCATAGCATGGGGATCGGGTCGCGAGTTTGGGGTTTGGGGTTGCGAGCGAAGCGAGCGCTCGAAAGCCGCCTCGGCGGCTATTCCGAGAAGCTGGATCGACGACGAATCTTGCGGTCTCTTTCCGGGATCCTTGACGTGGTTCAGAATCGCTTACGGGGACATCGCAACGCCGGCCCGGGCGGCGGAGATCTTCCTCCGGCTTTTTCCCTCGCTCCCGAGACCCGAGACGCGAAACGCGAAACCTTCTTCGACGCCGAGTTCCTGAGAAAGCTCGAGCGGCTTCGCCTGATGGCCAAGCGACTCAGTTGGGCGAGCGCCAAAGGCGAGCATCCCTCGTCGCGCAAAGGTTTCAGTTTGGAGTTCGCCGATTATCGGAAATATCAGCCCGGCGACGACCTGCGCTACGTCGACTGGAATATTTACCGGCGACTCGACCGGCTACTGCTGAAGGTGTTCACGGCCGAGGAAGAGATGAATGTGTACCTCCTGATCGACACGAGCCGCTCGATGGCCGAGGGAAGCCCGCCGAAAATCGACTATGCCAAGCAGGTCGCTGCGGCCGTGGGTTACATCGGGCTAAAGAATCTCGATCGCGTGGGCGGCGCGTCGTTTTCAACGGCCGTCCAACTGCCGCTCACGATGGGCAGAGGACGGCAGCAAATTCTTGCCCTATTCAGGTTCGTCGGCGGCCTTTCGTGCAGCGGCGAGACGAACCTGCAGGCCGCCGTTCACTCGTTCTCGGCTCTTTTCCCCCACCCCGGCCTGGTGGTGATCGTGAGCGATTTGTTCGATCCCGCCGGCTGGCGCGGGGCTTTTGAGGAACTGGCCAAAAAGAGATACCAGCTCCTGGTCATTCATATCGTTGACGATCGGGAGATCCGTCCGACCGTTTCGGGCGATGTGGCGCTGCACGATGTCGAGAGCGGCCGGGAACGCAGATTCTTTTTGGACGCGGAGCTCATCCGGCGCTTCAACGAAGAACTTGCGGCCTACTTCAGGGAAATCGAAGCTGTCTGCGCCGCGCGGCAGATGGATTACCTGCGGACGACGACGCAAACACCTTTCGATGAATTTGTCCTGCACACGCTGCGTCAGGTGAGCAGCGTGACGTGAACCATGCTCTGGGGACTTCCATACGCTCTGCTGCTCTCATTGGGGGCGATTCCGCTCATTCTCTTTCTCAATAGTCTCAAACCCAAAGGGCTCAAGGTCAGGACGACGACGCTCTTTTTATGGGAGCGGGTGATGAAGGAGCGGCCGTTGGCGACGCGGCTCGGCTGGCTCTTTAAAAAGAATCTGCTCTTGATGCTGCAGCTCCTGGCCGCTGCCCTGCTTATCGTCGCGCTTGCCGATCCTTCGCTCCTTCATCTCGGAACGCCATCGGGAGATCTCGTCGTGGTGGTCGATTTGAGCGCGAGCATGAAAGCGAAAGGCCGTTTTGGAAGTCGCTTTGATGCCGGCCGAAAGGAGTTTCTCTCCTTGGTCGAGGGTTTGGCCTCGGGGCAGAAAATGATGGTCGTCGGGGCCGGGGCGCAAACGCGTCTCATGGTTCCGTTCACGGCCGACAAGCAAAGGCTGCGGGAGACGGGACGCCGCCTGGCGGCGACGGACGCTCCGGGGCAGGTCAAAGAGGCGATTCTTTTCGCCCATGGCTTTCTCAAACGCGGTAGTCCCGATCGCGTCGTCGTGATCAGCGACGGGGCTTTCGACGGCGCGGAAGAGTTTACCCGGCAAGCCGCGCATCTTCAGTTCATCACAGTCGATGGCGGAAGGGACAACGTTGGCATCGTTGCGTTCGAGGCCCGGCGCCGGCCAGACCGCTCCGCTCAAGTCGAAGTCATGGTGCACCTGAGAAATTTCACGACGAGAGCCGTGACCGTGCCGGTGGCTCTGGCTTTGAGTGACCAGACGCTGGTGCGAGAGACGGTCGAGATGGAACCGCTGGGCCGGCGGGTTTTAATCTATCCATTGGCGGGAAAGCTTGCGGGAACACTGGTCGCCCGCCTGGAGATCCAAGACGATTTTGCTACGGATAATCAATCCTATTTGGCCGTGACCGACGCGCCGCCGGTGCGCCTCCTTTATGTCGGGCCGGGGAACCCGTTGCTCAGCAACTTGCTGCGTTTTTTTCCCCAGGTGCAGCTGGCCACCGCGGAGCGCTGGGAGGGGTCTCAATCGCAACAAACCTACGACCTGGTAATTTTGGATCGTGTCGCAGTCCCCGCTCTGACGCGCGGAAATTTTATCCTGATCAACACGAGCGCGCCGAACTTGCCCCTGCAGATGCAGGCTCCCGTTCGAACCTCCCGGGTCGTCGGTCCACTGGCGAAACACCCCATTACCGATGGACTGAGTCTAGTCGATCTCAACGTCAGGGAAGCGCCACGAATGACGCTCCAGGGCGAGGGCACCGTCCTGGCACGGGCCGCTGAAACGCCGCTGCTCTTTGCTTTGGAAAAGCGCGGCCTCCGGCTGCTCCTGATCGGCTTCGATCTCATGGCCTCAGATCTGCCGCTCAGAGTTGCCTTTCCGCTTTTGTTCCATAATGCCCTCGAATGGTTTCAACCCCAGCGACCGGAATTCCCGGCGCAGACCGTTCAGGCGGGAAACCCATTTGCGCTCCATTTGCCGGCGGCGGATGGCGAACTGGAAATAACCAATCCTACGGGCAACAAAGAAGTCTTGAAAGCCGTCACCAGCCCGGTGGTGTTTACCGAGACGATGGAGGCGGGTTTTTACCGATACAAAAGCGCCAGCCGCGAGGGCCGTTTCGCCGTCAATCTCGGTGACGAAGGCGAATCACAGATTGCTTCGCGCTTGCAACTCTCCACCGCCGCCCGCCCGGCGACCGAACGCGCGGGAGGACTGGCAGCCCATTTGTCTCTCTGGCCGTGGCTGCTGGGTGCCGTCCTGATCGTGCTCGCGCTGGAGATTTTTCTCGCCTACCGTGTCTCGACTCCGATTTACCCCATTGTGGTGCGGGGCGCGGCATTAACCGTCCTGGCGCTGGCGTTGATAGATCTGAGGATTTTCACGGCGACCGATGCCCTGGACGTCATCGTGAGCGTCGATGTCTCGCGCAGCGTCGGGCAGGAGGGGCGGGAGAAGGCGCGCCAAATTCTCGAGGCCGCCGGTCGTCTCAAAGGCCCTGAAACGCGCACCGGAGTGCTCCTGTTCGGACGCTCACCGGAGTGGGAATTTGGACCGCGTGAGAATTTTCCAGTAGCGGATTTTGCGTCGCGCTTTGAGCGCGACGAGACCGACATTCAAGCGGCGATGCAGGCGGCGGCGGCGCAGATCGGCGAGGGGCGCCAAGGAAAAATACTGCTGATCTCCGACGGCAACGAAAATCGCGGCGCTATTGCCCGAGTCCTGCCGCTGCTGCATTCCCAGGGAGCCCAGGTATGGACCCTGCCCGTGAACGTGTGGCGCGGTAAGAACGAGGTCTATGTGGGCGATTTTCAGTTGCCGCGCCAGGTCGACAGCGCTCAAGGCTTTGAGATCACGGCCAATATCGAGAGCTTGCGCAGTGCCCCGGCGCGCGTCAAATTGCTGCGCGACGGCGTGCTGCAAAACGAGCACGAGATCAAGCTCGCGGCCGGCTCCAACGCGGTGAAGTTCAGCGACAGCCTAAGAGAGCGGGGCAGCCATAGTTATGAATTTTTGGTTGAGTCTCCCGACGATACTTTCGCCGAGAACAATCTGGTCCAGGGCGTCGTCGAGGTGAAAGGTCCGCCGAGAGTTTTGCTGCTTTCCGCGCAAAAGGAAAGCCAGCGCTTTCTCTCCCGCGTTCTCCAGGTCCAGGGTTATTCGGTGGTGGAAGCGGCCGCCGAAGCTCATTCGCTTTCGCTTCCCGAGCTTTCCTCGTTCGACTTGATGGTTCTCGATAACGTGCCGGCGTTCCAGCTGTCGCACTCAAAAATGGAGAACATCGAAAAGTATGTCAGGGATCTGGGCGGTGGCTTGCTGGTCATCGGCGGCTCGCAGAGCTACGGCGCCGGCGGCTACTATCGAACGCCGCTGGAAAGGGTTCTTCCCGTGGATATGAGGCCGCCCGCGCGTCTCGACTTGCCGCACGTCGCGCTACTGTTTGTGATCGATAAATCGGGCAGCATGGGGGCGGGGGCCGAAGGGAGCACCAAGCTGGATCTGGCTAAGGCGGCGGCGATCGCGGCTGCGGACGTGATGAACCCAACGGATCAGGTCGGAATTTTGGCTTTTGACGCGTCGTTTGATTGGGTCCTTCCGTTTCGTGCCGTCGGCAAGGGAGAATGGATCTCCGAGCGGCTTGCGGGTCTGCAATCCGACGGCGGCACGGATCTCTACAAGGCGATGGTGGAGGCCTATCGTTCTATTGCCAGCAAGCAAGCCGCGATCAAGCATGTGTTGGTGCTCTCCGACGGGCTCACCGACAAGGCCGACTTTCATGGATTGGTCGAGAAAATGGCGCGGGACAACGTTACGGTCTCGACGGTCTCGGTGGGAAACGATGCCGATGTGCAACTCATGGCCGACATCGCCAAGCATGGCAAGGGCAGGGGATACGTCGCGCTCGATCCGCAAACCATTCCGCAGATTTTTACCACCGAGACGCTCCTGATATCGCGCGACCTATTGGTGGAAAAGACATTCACGCCGACCGTGGTCGCCTGGACCGGACCGCTGAAGGGTCTAGCGGGCGCGCAGTGGCCTTCCCTGCGTGGCTATGTGCTCACCTATCCCAAGCCCCGCGCCGAACTGCTCATGAATGCCGAAAGGGATCCGCTGCTGGTCTCGTGGCGCTACGGCTTGGGGCGCGTCATGGCTTTCACCTCGGATCTGAGCGGCCGATGGGGAAAGGAATGGGTCGCCTGGCAAGGCTTTCCGCAGTGGGCGAGCCAGCTATCGCGCGACACGATGCGCAAGATGCTGGAGACAACGATGCGCGCGGAATTTCACTCAGTAGGGGATTCGGTAAAAGTCACCGCCGACTTTGTTTCCAAAGCCGGCGGCTTTCATAATTACTTGAAACTCAGGAGCAACATCGCCGCGCCGAATCGCGCCACCCACGAGCAAGTCTTTCAGCAAACGGCGCCCGGGCGCTATCAGACCCAGTTCAGACCGGCGCAACGAGGCATTCATCTCCTTACGCTCTACGCGGAAGGTCAAGCCGGAGAAGCTCCTGTGCCGGTCACGACTGTTCCCTACATCGCGCCTTACCCCAAAGAATACCGCGAGCTCAAGCCGAACATGGCTCTGCTCAGCCGTCTCGCTGAAGAAACGGGCGGTGAAATGCTCGAGCCGGACAAGATCGAAGAAGGTGTAAAGCGGCTTTACACGCCAAGTCCGGGTAAAAGCACACGCGGGCAGGAGACGTGGTGGCCTCTTGCCGGACTCGGTTTATTGTTGTTCCTTGCTGACCTGGTGCTCAGAAGCTGGCCGGGCCGAGAGCGCGTTACGGTGGCGCCGCGGGCTTTCTAGCATCCGATCGAGTTCAGGCTCAATCCAAAAACTGTTCTGCCGATATTTTTTCATTGATTTCTGAACGCTAGGCAACGTATAATTGCGGCCGTATTCACTGATCGGCCGAAGTGTTCTTTCGCTGACCCCATCTTTAGGCAACGCTATCCAGATGCTTGATCGTCCTCAACCGGTTTACTGACCGTCCGTTCGTTTCCTGCTGCTGTGTCAGATTTGTCCGATAGCTTCACTTGCCTTGCGTTTCTGTCCGAAAATTATGCAGCACCGACTTTTAAATGTCAAAAAATCTTACAGCCGTTTCGATGAGTGTAAAGGTGTTCGCTAACGCCGGTGAATAGAAGGTCACGCTACAAGTAGCTGTTTTCCTTATATTACGCCTCTTGTAGATCGCAGCGTAGCCGGTTTCGGGCATCTGATCAGCCTCTTTAAGGGTTGTCTGGCATCTTATTTGCTGTTTCGAACGTCTAATATTCAGAGGCCGACAATCTCAAGGGGAGAGGAAAGGTGGCGACGATAAAATTCAGAAGGCGACGTGGAGCAAACAACAGCCGCACAATGGTGAATAAGGCGACGGAGGCAGATATGAGGCCGGGCGATGCATTGAAAACCATAAAGCCGATTCGATCGCAAAAAACTGGAGTTCTTTTGCCGCGAGAGGGCGTCTTTGTCAGGGCCATTGAGAACATGGGGAGAAAGTTGATCCTGGTCAATTTCGGACCGGCGGGAGACGAATACCTGTTCCCGGAAGAGGTTCTGGCGGAGCCGAGCAAAGGATAGGTCCCTTAGGCCCTGCAATTGTCCCTGAAGCCGTAGACCCCTTACCGCGAGCCATCCCTCGTTAGTTCGGGTTGCGTTCCTTTCGCTGAATCACATTTACCCCGCCGCACGATCAAATTTCACTGAGCCGTCGACTTTAAAGGGCGTTTAAAACTCTCGCCCGTCTCGTTTGGCTTACACCCTCGAGATTTGATAAGAAATATTTCATGAGTGACGCACGCCTAGTAAAAGAGTACCACGCTCACATCTACTACGATCCCGAGACAAAGCACGTCGCGGCACGGGTGCGCGAGGGTCTAGGCGCCGGGTTCAACGTTCAACTTGGCCGCTGGCATGACGAGCCCGTCGGGCCTCATCTGAAGGCGATGTACCAGGCACTGTTCGCGCCGGAGGAATTTGGCAAGCTCGTTCCGTGGCTCATGCTCAACCGCGGAGGGCTGAGCGTGCTCGTGCATCCGTCGACGGGAGACAGCTACGGAGATCACCTGGAGCGTTCTCTTTGGCTCGGCGAAAAGCTTAAACTTAACGAGAGTGTACTGCGGCGCGGATAACGGGAGACCGGAAGCGGTCATGAAAAAAGTTTACACGACAAAAGATCCGTTGATGCTCGGCCATCTAAAAAATGTTCTGACGACCTTCGGGATCGATTGTGTAACGAAGAATATCTATCTTTCGAGCGCGGCCGGCGAGCTGCCCCCCATCGAATGCTGGCCCGAGCTGTGGGTTGTGAATGATGCGCAGTATCCTGAAGCGGAAGCCATTCTCAAAAAGACGCTCGCGCCTTTGCAGTCAGTCAAAAAGCTATGGCGATGCAACGGCTGTGGCGAGGCCGTCGAAGGACAGTTCTCGGAGTGTTGGAAATGCGGCACCCGCCGCGACCGAAAGCACCGCGCTCTGTCCTGACCTGTGCGGGCAGGAATCGCTAGGGTTTTCCCGTGTGTGATGCCGGTCGCGCGCCGCGGCGTTCCTATGGAGCGTTTCGGCGTTGGCCATTTTAGTTCGAGCCTTCAGCAGTCCTGACTAGCCCCAAATATATCTGAAGGAGCAATTCGTGGAATATCGCCAGCTGGGTCACACCGGGGTCCGCGTATCCATTATCGGGCTTGGCACCAACCGCTTCGGCGCGCCAGAGGTGGCACAGCCGGAGGTGGACAGAATCATCGATCTCGCCCTTGATCTGGGGGTGAACTTCATCGATACGGCCAACGTCTACATCGACGGCCGTTCGGAAGAGGCATTAGGCCATGCGCTGCGAGGGCGCATGGACAGAGTTGTCCTGGCGACGAAATTTTCATTTCCCAAGAAGGAGGGTCCGAACAGCTGGGGCGCCTCGCGCTACCAACTCATGCAAGCGGTGGAGGCGAGCCTGCGCCGGCTGCAAGCCGATCACATTGATCTTTATTACACGCATCGGTGGGATGAGACCACGCCGATCGAGGAAACGCTCCGCGCCCTCGATGACCTCATTCGAATGGGTAGGGTGCGCTACATCGGAGCGTCGGCCTACGCATCGTGGCAACTCGCCCACGCGAACGTGTTGGCCGAGCTCAGCGGATGGACTCGGTTTGTCGTCCTTCAGTCGGAATACAACATGCTCGAACGCGGCGTCGAGCGCGAAGTTTTGCCCTATTGCCGGGCGCATCGCGTCGGCTTTGTTCCGTATTATCCGTTGGCGGGCGGCTTCTTGACCGGCAAGTACGAAAAAGGCCGGCCGCTGCCGCCGGGCTCACGAGCCGTAGAAAGCAATTACGTCCGGCGACAAATGACCGAAGCGAATTTCGCTATCGCGGCGAAACTGAACGACTGGGCCAAGGCGCGCGGTCGTCATTTGAACGAGCTGGCGCAAGCCTGGCTGCTGGCGCAAACGCCGGTCTGCTCGGTCATCACCGGAGCCAAATCGGTGGATCAGCTTGCCAGTAATGCCAACGCCGCAGGGTGGAAATTGAGTTCCGAAGAGCTCAAGGAAATCGACACGTTCCTCAATAGTGGCAGCTCAAAAGCTCGCGAAGCGTGAAGCGTTAGGGGTAGTGGCCAGCCCAAAAGCACTTGATCCGGTTGATCGATGTTTTTGTTGGGGGCAATCGATCCCCGGGCCGGCTCTCATCGGCGTCTAAATCTCAGCGAAAGCCAAAGTTGCTCTTGCTCCCGTTTCTTCTCGGGTTGCGTTATCGAGAGAGCTCTAATCTGGGTTTCCAGCCATTGGATGTAGCGGCGATGCGTTGACCGCTTACTAATGGCGGCAATACAGAGGGCGCGAACCGATTCGGCATAACTCTGCCATTGTTCACGCAGCTGTCGCGGCAGACGCAAGTAGGTCGGCGGATCGTCGCAGAACAAATCATCTCGGGCGAGCGTCCATATATCGCACTGCTTTTCACCGGAAGGAATGTTTTCGCCGCTTATCGTCGAGCGCGCCCGACGGTCCCCGCGCGCCAGCCCCTGAACCAGATGGGTCAGTTCGTGGCCGATCGTTTGATAGGTAAGTTTGTGAATTTTGAGCCTGATGATGAGTCGCGGCCGCGACGCGGCGTCATAGATCAGACTTGCGCTGCCAAGGTGGGCGCGTGTGTAGCCAATGGTAATCGTTTTGCCGGCTAGTTCGGGGAAACAGATCAGCGACCGTTCGATCATGGCTCGAGCGCGGCGGGTCAGCCGTTTTTTCATTAAAGGCGTGAGTGCGAGCGGCATGACTTACAACAGCCTGTAAAATCTTGAACCGGCGGCGGGGCATGTCATAATGATTCGTCCGCGTTGACCTTTATGACAGACGAAGAACGCAAGAACAAGTCTGAAGAAGAGATGCCCTTCCGCTCCGGCACCATCGCCATTGTCGGGCGGCCCAACGTCGGCAAATCGACGTTGCTGAATCAGCTGCTGGGCGAGAAGGTCGCCATTGTGACGCCGAGACCCCAAACCACGCGCAACCGGATTACCGGAATTCGGACGACCGGCTGCTCGCAGATGGTCTTCTTGGACACGCCGGGTATCCACCAGCCGCATTCGTTGATGAACCGGCGCATGGTCGACGTGGCCCTGCAAACGCTGCGCGAAGTGGACGCGGTTCTGTGGTTGCTCGATGCCCATCAAAGAATCGGGCGCGAGGACGAGAGGATTGCCCAAACCTTGGGCGAGTTGCAGGTTCCGGTATTCGTCCTGTTGAATAAGATAGATCTGGTCGCGAAGGGAAACTTGCTGCCGCTCATCCAGCGCTGCGCCGAGCTTCTCCCGGACAAAGAGATCGTGCCGATCAGCGCTCTCAAAGGAGAAAATCTGGCGCTTTTGCTCGATCTGCTGGAGAAGGAATTGCCGCCCGGACCGCGCTATTTTCCCGAGGGAGAATTCACGGACCAGACGGAGCGTTTTATCACGGCGGAGATCATTCGCGAGAAGGTCTTTCTTTTGACCCGCGAGGAGATTCCGTACGGCGTCGCCGTGACTATCGATGAGTTTACCGAAAAGGAAGACAAGAATGTGATCGTCATCAAGGCGACGATCCACACCGAGCGCGATGCTCACAAGCCGATTTTGATCGGCAAAAAGGGAGCGATGCTCACGCGGATCGGCAAGCAGGCGCGGGAGGAATTGGAAGCGTTGCTGGGATGGAGGATATTTTTGGAACTGTTCATCAGGGTCGACAGGGGATGGACGCAGGATCCTCACGCGTTGACGGAGATGGGGTTGTGACATGGCGAATCCAGCGCCCCTGAGCAGGCCCGCGGAGCGCAAGCTCCCCGTGGTGGCGATCGTCGGGCGGCCGAACGTCGGCAAGTCCACCCTCTTTAACCGCCTGATCGGCGAACGTAAAGCGATCGTCGATGACGTTCCCGGGGTGACGCGCGACCGCAATTACGGCGCGGCGGAATGGGGGGGCCGGCCGTTTGTGCTTATCGATACCGGCGGTTTCGACCGCAAGGCCGGCGGTCATCTCGAACGGCGGATCCAAGAGCAAAGTCGCCTGGCGTTGTCCGAAGCCGATGTGGTGCTGTTTCTCTTCGACGGCAAAGCCGGACTGAATCCTCTCGATGAAGAAGCGGTGCGGCCGCTGCGCAAGGTGAACAAGCCCGTCTTATTCGTCGTTAACAAGCTCGACTCGAGCCAACGAGCCCAAAACCTCTACGAATTCTACGCCCTGGGACTCGAACGCCTGTATTCCATTTCCGCCGAACATGGTCTGGGTATAGCGGAGCTCCTGGACAGCGTGGTCGAGCAGTTTCCAGCCGACGCGGAGCGCGGCGCGGCACCGGAGCGGGAAGGCACCGCGCCTCTGCGCATCGCCGTGGTCGGCCGTCCGAATGTGGGCAAGTCGACGCTCATCAACCGTCTTCTCGGCTTCGATCGGTCGGTCGTCGACCCGACGCCCGGAACGACGCGTGACGCCTTGGAGGCGCCATTCGAGCTCAAGGGCGCGGCTTGCACATTGGTGGACACGGCGGGCATTCGGCGCAAGGCGCGAATCCACGACCGCGTCGAACGGTTCAGCGTCAACCGCTCGCTTCGTTCGGTGGATCGCGGCGATCTGGTGATCCATCTGTTGGATGGTCCGGAGGGAGTTACGGATCAGGATGCGCAGATCCTGAGTTATGGTTTTGAGCGCGGCAAGGCGCTGCTCGTGGCGGTGAACAAATGGGATCTGGTAGCCCAAACGGGCGCCACCGCGCCGGGCTACCGCGACGAGGTCTATTATAGACTCCCGTTCTTGGATTTTGTTCCGGTGGTCTTCATTTCGGCGGCGACCGGTTATGGTGTCGAGAAGATGCTTGCGACCGCCGCGCAGGTCATCAAGGTCTTTCAACGAAAGATATCGACCTCGGTGTTCAATCAAATCCTGCAGGAGACTGTTCGCGCGCATCCGGCGGCGCTGTCGAAAGGCAAACCGGTGAAATTCTATTATGGGACGCAGACCGGAAGCCGACCGCCGACGTTCACCTTGTTTGTCAACTCGCCACGGGCGGTGCCCGAGAGCTACCGTAGATATCTCGTCCATCAGCTACGCCAGCATCTCGGCTTGCAGTATGCGCCGGTAAGATTGATCCTGCGCGCTCGCCGCGAACAACGGCAGGAGCGAAGGTCATGACACGCGGACGGAGCGAGGGTTGAAGTCGCGAGAAACGTTCCGTTAATCGCAAGTTCAACATACGAAGAGCTTCGGGTAACGCGCCAAAATCTAGCCAGGCACTGGCGTTCGAATTTAAATTGACTTATCATTTGTGATTCGTTTCCAGGCGGTCGGCTTCAAGCCGTATACGGCTGGAGTTGACAAAGCGTAAATGGATATGGTTGAGGCTTGCGTATCCCGCTGGGAGAACCTGTGTCGCTGATGCCGGCTCACAATGAATATGCTCCATGGATCGCGTTCAGCCGAGTGAGGGGGATGGGGTGCGTGAGCTTCAAAAAGCTCGCGGCGCATTTTGCCGATCCGGCGGCGGTCTTTTCCGCCTCGGCGGCCGAGCTGGCGGGCATCGGCGGGCTCGACCCCAACTTGATCGAGGCGGTTCGCAGTTTCTCCGCGTGGACCGAGGTGGAGGAAGAAATTCATAGGGCGGAGAAAGCAGGAGTGAGGATTATCCCGTTCAGCGATTCGCGTTATCCGGCGCGCCTCCGGATGATCCCCGATCCGCCGCCCTGCCTGTACGTTAAAGGCGAATTGCGCGCCGGGGACGAAAAAGCCGTCGCCGTCGTCGGATCGCGCAGCGCGAGCGACTATGGACGCCGCGTAGCGCGGGATCTCTGCCGCGGCCTCGCCGCTGCGGGATTTATTGTGGTGAGTGGCATGGCGCGCGGTATCGACGGCGTTGCTCATGAGACCGCCCTCGAGAGCGGCGGCCGGACCATCGCCGTTATGGGCTCGGGGGTCGACCGCGCCTATCCGCCCGAGCACGCGACGCTCTATTCCAAGATCATTGAAAGCGGCGCGGTGATTTCCGAATTGCCGCTCGGCACGCGGCCCTTGGCTTTCAATTTTCCGGCGCGCAATCGTCTGATCAGCGGTTTGTCGCTGGGCGTCGTCGTGGTCGAGGCGACGGAGAAGAGCGGCTCCTTGATCACGGCCGCTCTGGCGTTGGAGCAAGGGCGGGAGGTTTTTGCCGTGCCGGGAGCCGTCGGCGCAAGTCGCAGCCGCGGGGCGCACCGCCTGATTCGGCAGGGAGCGAAGTTGGTCGAACAGGTCGAGGATATCATCGAGGAGGTCGCGCCGCAGCTGCTCAGCCGTTCGGGCGGCGGGGTCCGTGTGGCTAAAAGAGAGCTTCCGCCCCATGTCAGTGACGACGTTCGCAAGATCGTCGAAGGGCTCAAAGAACGGCCCCTCCCCATAGACGAAATCATCGAGCGGAGCGGCCTCCCGCCTTCGAAGATTGCGGAGATTTTATTGCACTTGGAGCTCGGGGGTTGGGTGCTGCAGCTCCCAGGAAAGAGGTACGTAGCGGAAGGCTAATGTTGCGCCAATCCTTTTTTGGCGCGCAACGAATCGAGAGTTATGGCAGCGAAAAATTTAGTTATCGTCGAATCCCCGGCCAAGGCCAGGACCTTGGAAAGATATCTGGGGAGGGATTTTCAAGTCAAAGCGTCTGTCGGGCATATTGTCGACCTGCCGAAGAACAAGCTCGGCGTGGACATCAAGAAAAATTTTGCGCCCGATTTTCACGTCATCCAAGCGAAGAAAAAAGTCATTGATGAGCTGAAAAAGGCGGCCAAGGGCAAGGAGAACATCTACCTTGCGTCGGA
>DASTOD010000119.1:0-21389 GCA_035762645.1 Binatia bacterium
AGAACCTCGCCAAACGGCCAAATCATCTCTTGGGTGTTGTACCGCTGGCGCACCTCGCCGTTGATGCGGGTTTCCACGTTGACGTTGCGATGATCCAGCTCGCCGACAACGATACAGGGCCCTATCGAAGTGGAGCCGTCAAAGTTCTTTGCCAGATTGTAACTGATTGGCCTGCCTTGAGGGCCGCTGGATCCAGCATCGCGGATGCTCCAATCGTGAAACAAAGTGATGCCCCAGACGTACTCATCGATCCGGTCGGCGGGAATATCCTTGCCGCGCTTGCCGATGACGATGGCCACTTCACCCTCATAGTCGAAACGCGCGGTACGCTTTGGATAGGGGATCTCGTCGTCCGGTCCGGCCACCTCGTCGGGAGTCTTCCAGAATCCCCATTGTCCTTCCTCTTTAGCCACCTGGCCGATCTGCGCCAGATCGCCAGTGACACCCGGGCGGCCCGCCCACATCCCCGCAAGGTGCGCGGCATAGTTCCCGCCGACGCAGGCGATCCGCCGCCCCGGCCAGGGAGCGTGCAGCTTTACGCTATTCGCGTTGTGGACGATGGCGGCGAGTCCCGCTCCAGATTCAACGACGTGTTGGATTGCTCGGTCGGCATCCTCCAGGGCCTCCGCTCCCAGTCCAATGAACTCTTCCAGCCGCACGGGAATTCTCTCGTCGGCACGGGCTTGCGCGTTCGACTCGCCTCGCTGCTCACGCAGATAGCTGGCGAACGCGCGATTCAGATCAATCACTCGCTCCCCGTCCAATGCGCCGATGCGCCGGTCAGGACCAAAAACAACGATTTTCATGTCTTCTCTCCTATCTTTTCCTTAGCTGTCTCTTCGACGTCGCTCAGGACATGCTTTGCGGATTTGCGCGAGATCATTGACATCTCTGTTCAAGGTTCCAGGTTCAAAGTTCAACTTCTCGCGTTCTGCGAATCCCTCACCTCTGTCCTCTCCCTTCGAGGGAGAGGAGTTTTTTTAAAACCCTCATCCTGTTAGGGAGAAGAGTTTTTTCGAAACCCTCGCCCTTTTAGGGAGAGGGCAGGGTGAGGGTCTCGCTCGTCATTCGTTGGCGCAGCTCCGTCGTGGCCTCTATATCCAGCTCGAAATGCCGCCCATGCTGATAGATCACCACGCCGTAGTTGCGCCGCGCAGATTCGACAGACACGTATCCGGAACGCACATCGGCAAGCACATGCTCGGGATTTCGCTCCAATGGGTCCCAAAAACCGCCCCCGCCACCGACTTCGACCACAAAGCCATCGCCGGCTTCGAGGACGACATGACCGACGGTTTTTCCCGTCGGAAGTTTCTGAACCGAGCCGTCTTTGCGTACGATGCTGAAGCGATTGGCCATCGCATCTTTTCCGCCGTGAAGCCCCCAGGGCGCGCAGAGCGTTCGCTCCATGGCCGATTGAACGCTCCCCGTAGAGAGCAATCGCACTTCCTGTGCCACACCCAGCCCGCCGCGAAATTTTCCCGGGCCGCCGGAATCTTGCCGCAGCTTGCGGTAGGCGATGAAAATCGGTCCTTTGCCCTCCCCCGCTTCCACTGGCGTGTTATGCGTGTCACCGTCGTTGATGCAAAAAGTCGCGTTTTGGCCGTCCCTGTTGCTCAATGCACCCCACCCGCCGCCGGAAAGAATAGAAGGGAAATGAAAGGCGCGACCGGTCTTTGGGTCGAGACCAAAAGTCCGCGGCGCCGCGAGGTCCGCGTGTTGCCCGGCCATCACGTTGTCGGGACAGGCCAAAGCGAGCGCCTTGAATATTGTATCGGCCACTGTCATGGGTACGGTCATCCAGGTGCGCACCGGCGCGGGCTTGGTCGCGCTCACGACGCGCCCGGGAGGCAAGACGACTTTCAGGGGCCGGAACGAGCCTTCATTGATCGGCAACAAGAGCGGTGTGGTCAAAAACTTAAACGCGACTTCGGAAGCCGAACGACCGGCGGTGGCACCCGAGTTGTACGGTCCGGCAACCTGCGGGCTCACGCCGCTCAAGTCGATGGTCATCTCGTCATCGTTGACTTCGACGCGGACCCTGATCGGGATATGTCTGCCAACGTTCACGCCGTCGTCGTCCATGAATGACTCGGCTGTGTAGATCCCGTCGGGAATTTTCTTTACCGCAGCGCGCGCCAACGTTTCGCTCTGATCGAAGATGAGCCGCACGCTCGCTTTGAAAGTCTCCGCCCCGTAGCGCTGGAACAATTGCGCCACGCGCCGCTCGCCGGTGCGAATGGCCGCAATCTGCGCGCGGAAGTCACCCATGGCCAGCTCCGGCAGGCGGCAATTGTTGCGGATGATCGAAGTAAGTTCGAGGTCTTGTCGGCCGCGTTTAAAAATCTTCACGAAGGGCATCTGCAGGCCCTCGGAAAAAATGTCGCGCGTGACGGCGCCGAGAACGCCGCCGACGTCCTGCCAATGGCCCATTGAAGAGGAAAAAGCGACGAGCTCCCCGTCGTGGAAGATCGGCAGCGTGAAAATCATATGGTTCAGGTGACTCCCCATCACCTGCGGGTCATTGGTGAGCAGGATGTCGCCCGGCTCGATGTTATCCTTGCCCCAGTGGGCGAGCTTCGCCTTGATGGCATCCGAAAGCCCGCGAATGAACATCGGCAATCCCAAACCGATAGAGATAGTGTTGCCGTCGGCGTCAAAGAGACCGACGGTGAAGTCCTCGGCCTCGTAGATGATCATGTTGTAGGCGGTGCGCATGAGATTGGTTTTCATCTCATTGGTGATGGCCACCACGGCATTGCGGATGACTTCCGCCGTGAAGGCATCGACGGTGGAGCTTGCTACGCTCGCAATCTCAGATTTCATAAAGAATTCCGAACCGCTGTTTCGAAACTGCTTCGAGCCGGATCTCCTCTCCCTCGCCCCAATCCCTGCGCGAACCGTATGCAAATACAACATCCTATTTATCGCAGGTGTGCAAAGGCAGGCAATGACCCCCCACCTGCATCATCCCAGCGCGTCCTTGGTGATGCACATAAATCAGGTTATATTTGTGCATTGCAAAAGGAGGGTACTTAGTGGCCCATACAAACATCGACTTGGACGAAAAGCTCTTGGCCGAAGCCATGCAACTAACGAGAGCGAGAACCAAGAAAGAAGTGATCCACCTTGGATTTCGTGAGCTTATTCGCCTGGCGCGATTGCGGGGAGTCAGAGAACACAGGGGCAAGTTCCATTGGCGAGGCAACCTTGAAAAAATGAGAGAGGAAGAAACGCATGAATGGAGAAAGCCCGCTGGTCGATACAAGCGTTCTCATTGACTACTTCAGCGGCATCAATACTCGAGAAAGTGCGATTCTGGATGAACTCCTGGAACAGGGGCCACCGCCAACGACTGCTCCGATCATTGTGCAAGAGTACTTGCAGGGCTTAATCGTCCAACAGAGTTTGCTCTCGCTGAGGCTGACCTAGAATGCTTTGATCGACTTCCGGCGCCCGATTACTCGCTTCACCTCGCTGCGGCCGAAAACCATGTCAAAATGAGAAGGAGAGGTGTGATGATTCCGACTATTGACAGCTTGATTGTGACAATGGCTCACGCCGCTCGATCTTCTCTTCTCACCCGAGACGCCCGACAAAAGGATTTGGCGCGGTTTCTAAAGTTGAAGCTCCGCTAGACGGTCCAATCCTTGGTTTCGCTCCCCTTTTTTCCGGCCGACCTCCCCGGTGCTAAGCCCTGCACGCCCGTCTGAAGGGTCCTCGACGGAAGCGATGTGCCACTCGACAAAACTGGATTCCCATCTATCGCGCAACTTCCCACGCCAACTTGTAGGACTCGACGGCAGGAGGACGGCGAGGATGGTAGAATGTCACTACCCGGCGGCGGCAACTTGACCCGACAGAAACCATGATGTATGTTTACAGAAAAGTTACACTATCGGGAAAGTGCCATGAGATCGCTGAAGCGAAAAAACTTTCTTATAGACGAGGGAGCGCTGAAAAGGGCCAAGAAAATACTCAGGGCTAAGACGGAGTCTGACGCCGTGCGTCAGGCTATTTCTCTAGTGGCCTTCCGTAAAGCGGTTATGCAAGGCTATGATCGGGCGGCGGGGAAGTATCCAAACTTTAGAGTGGCGGATCGTGAGTGAGGGGAAAGTCATTTACGATACAAGCATTTATATTGAGATCCTGCGCTCCAAATCCTTCGCCGACGGCTTCCGCTCACGCTACGAGGCAAACATTCCACTTACGCTCTTCAACTCGGTCGTGGTGCAAGAACTGTTAGCCGGAGCTATTGACAGATTGAGGCAGGCCACGGTTGAAGGTTTTTACCGGCCTTTTGAGCGCACTCGCAGAATACTAACTCCATCCCATACAAACTGGAAAGAAGCGGGGCGGATTCTAGGAGTTATCAGGGATAAGAGAATGGATCAAAAGGATCGTCTTACCGGTAGTTTTGTTAACGATTTGCTCATTGCGATAAGCGCCAAGAGTGTCGGCGCCAAGGTAGTCACCCTGAACGTCGATGATTTCACGCTGATCCGCAAGTACGCGCCCTTTGCGTTGGAAACCTTGCAGGCTTAAGAAAGTCTTGGGCGTCTTCATCCGTCTTTTTTAACGTTGGGGTATCAACCTCATTTCATAATTAGGGTTAAGTCTGATCTCCAACCGTCTCTATGTCTTTTGAAGCCTCGCTGCTCTCCTTGCTCCATTTTATGATTCTGTCCGCCTGCGCCAACACATTCGGTGGAATCGCCTAACCATTTTAGATTTTCTTCGATCATCGAATTACTTTGTCCGCTCTGGCCAGTACGTTCGGCGGAATCGTGAGGCCGATCTGCTTCGCCGTTTTGAGATTGATGATGAACTCGAACTTCGTCGGCTGCTCCACTGGGAGGTCAGCAGGCTTGGCGCCTTTCAGGATCTTGTCTACGTAATATGCGACGCGCCGGTAGCTGTCCGCGAGGTCCGCCCCGTAGGACATGAGCCCACCAGCCTCTACAGATTCTTTGTTCTGGTACATCGACGGTAACCGGCTCTTTACCGCAAAGCCCGCGATCCGTTTTAAGTTAGCATTTATTAGCTGGCCCCCACCGGGTACATAGAGTCCACCTGGGCGCTCCTTGTTTAGCGCAGCGAATACCTTCTCGAAACTCTCCGCAGCTCGTACCTCCCAAGGCTGAACAGTTAACCCCAACGCACGCGCCGCGACTGGGACATCCTCTTTCACCTCGCGTGCAGTGCCCGGAACGGCCGGATCGTAGAGAATCGCGACACGGGCGAGTTTGGGAACGGCTTCTTTGAGCAGCTCCAGCCGCTTACCGCCTAGTTCTCTGGAAAGGATTGTAATCCCGGTGAGGTTGCCGCCCGGACGAGCAAGGCTGTCAACCAGGCCTGCCTCGACAGGATCGGACCCAGGGCCCACCATAACGATTGGAATCGTCTTAGTCGCATTCATGGCCGGCCGGACCCATAAGTTGCTTCCTCCTGCTACCACGATGATATCAACCTTGAGACGCACCAGCTCGGCCGCAAGCTCAGGGCCCGATCGATCTTTCCCTCCCCATATCGGTACTCAGTGGCGATGCTCTGTCCTTCGATGTAGCCAAACTCGCGCAGAGCCAGCCGAATGGCCTCGGCACGGGCGGACTCACGAGCTGGGTCGAGCGACGATAGATACCCTATCCGCGGGACTTTCTTCGGCTGCTGCGCATCGGCGAGCGGCAAAGTTGTCAGGAGGAAAGTTGCCAGTAGCCAGATAACGATCATTTGAGCCATTGGGTTTCCTCCTGTTTTTTGCCGGTAACTACTCTCCGCTCACTCGCTCTCTTCACCATGTCTTCATGGAGGGACCCTCACCCCTTCCCTCTCCCATCAGAATGGGCGAGGGTGATCTCACTACTGGCCACGCACTCAATCTGCACTCTGCGTTTTGCGATCTGCATTCTGCAATTTCAATTCTGCAACGCCTATCGTCGACCTTGGCGCAGTTCCACGGTCGCTTCAATGTCGATTTCAAAGTGCCGTCCCTGCTGGTGAATCACCACGCCGTAGTCGCACCGCGCGGCTTCCAACGAAACGTACCCAGAACGCACGTCGGCGAGGACGCGCTCTGCCGGCCGTTCCAGGGGATTCCAGAACCCTCCGCCACCCGCGGTCTCGATTAGAAACGCATCGCCCGCGTCGAGCTCCGTCGGCTGGATCTTGCCCGTGGAAAATCTTTCAACGGTGCCATCTTTGCGACAAATCGAGATCCGGTTGGCCAGCGCATCCTTGCCGCCGTGCAGGCCCCATGGCGCGCAAATCGTTCGCTCCACATGCGCGTGAATGGTCGCCGGTCTGCGCATGCGGACCTCGTTCGATACTCCCAGGCCGCCGCGAAACTTCCCCGCACCACCGGAGTCCTGGCGCAGCCCGCGCTGTTCGACGATGATGGGATTTTTGGCCTCGGTGGCTTCCACCGGCGCGTTATGCGTATCGCCGTCGTTGAGGCAGACGGTCGCGCTCATGCCGTCCTCGTCATGCTTTGCGCCCCAACCGCCGCCGGGGTGGCCGATATGCGACCAGAAAAAGCGGCCGGTCTCGGCGTCGAAGCCGTGCGGGTTCACGGTGCACAGGTCGGCGTAATGGCCGGCAATGGTACGATCGGCACAAGCCGGCGCCAACGCTCTAAAGATCGTGTCGCAGACGGTCATGGGTACCGTCATCCAGACCCGCACGGGTGCCGGCTTGGTGGCACTCACCACGCGTCCCGGCGGAAGAATGATCGTTAGCGGACGGAAGGACCCCTCGTTAATGGGCAACAGTAGAGGCGCGGTAATGCATTTGAAGACGACTTCGGCCGCGGAGCGTCCCGCTGTGGGTCCGGAATTATAGAATCCCGCTACCTGCGGGCTGACACCGCTCAAATCGATGGTCATCTCGTCGCCGCGCACTTCGACCCGGACCTTGATCGGAATATGCTTGCCGAGATTGACGCCGTCGTCGTCCATGAACGACTCGGCTTCGTAAACGCCGTCGGGAATCTGCCGCACCGCCGCGCGCGCCAACTTCTCGCTTTGCTGGTAAACCAGGCGGACGCTCTCTTTGAACGCCTGGTTACCGTAGCGTTTGAGCAATTGCAGGAGCCGCCGCTCGCCGGTACGGATCGAGGCGAGCTGCGCGCGCATGTCTCCCATCGCGCGAGCAGGCACGCGCACGTTGGCCCGGATAATCGAAGTGATCTCGGGATTTTCTTTTCCGGCCCGGAAGATTTTTACGAATGGGATCTGAAGACCCTCGGAGAAAATATCCCGGGTCACACCGCCGAGCTGCCCGCCGATGTCCTGCCAGTGGGCCATTGAACAAGAAAATGCGATCAGTTCCCCATCGTTGAAAATGGGCAGCGTAAAAATCAAGTGATTTAGGTGACTGCCCATCGTGTAACTATCATTGGTGAGCAGAATGTCGCCGGGGTGAATGTTTTCTTTGCCCCAAAAGGCGATCTTCGACTTGATAGAATCGGATAGTCCTCGAATGAACATCGGCAGTCCCAAACCGATAGAGATCGTGTTGCCATCGGCGTCAAAAAGCCCGACTGTGAAGTCCTCGGCTTCGTAGATGATCGTGTGATACGCCGTGCGCATCAGGTTGGTCTTCATCTCGCCGGTGATGGCCACCACCGCGTTGCGAATGACCTCTGCGGTGAAGGGATCAACTGGTTGCTCACCGCGCGCGGAATTCACGAATTCAGACTTCATGTTTCGGTTGCTTTATCTGTCATTCTCGCGAAAGCGGGAATCCATTTGCTCTTAGATAATTCCTTCCCATAAATCGTTCCAACCTGGATTTTCCTTTTCGATCAGTTCCAACTTCCACGCCCGATTTCCATTTTTTTAGTTGCTTTTCTCGTGTGATCGCCGCTCGAATGTCGTCGTGCAACTCCGTAATAGACGAGCCGATGAACTCCATATTCCTTCGTGAAGCCCTCAACCGAATCGTTCTTGTGCTCCCAAATACCTTTCGTTAAGTCACTCGTCACACCGATATAAAGGGTACCGTTTCGCTTGCTGGCTAGAATGTAAACTGCCGCTTGTTTTGCCATCAAAGCACTGGATTCCCGTTTTCACGGGAATGACGGAACCGGACCGTTGCCCTCATACAACCCTCCAAGCCTCATGACCAGATGTCCAAACTCATTGACCGTCACCGTGTCGCCAGGCTCGACCACTGTGGTGGAAGCCACCTCTTCTATGATGGCAGGTCCGTTGATCACATTGCCCTGCAGCAACTTCGTGCGATCGAACACCGTGGCTTCCAACGCTCCTGATCCGTCGAAGACGACCGAGCGGGTGCCGCGGCGGGCAGCGGCAGGTGGAGCTGCCTTCCCGGCCGGAATTTTGGGCAACTGCGGTTTACCGAGCCGGCCGACAGCGGACACCCGCAGGCTGACGATATCAGCGGACTCCTCGGGAGCGCTGTGGCTGTAGCGCTGCTCGTGTGCCTCGTCGAAAAGTCGCTTGATTTCGTCCCGCGCCGTCTCGTCCGCCACTTTCGCCGGCATGCGCACCGCCACCGCGTGTTCCTGGCCGACGTAGCGCATGTCCGCGGCGCGCTCGAAGACAACCCGGTCGGTCGTAATGCCCGAGCGTTCGAGAGCTTCACGTCCTTCGGCTTCCAGTCTTTGAAATTGTTCCTCGAGCTCGCGCATGTCGACATCGTCCAGATGCTCGAACAGCGTCTGCACGTAATCCCGCCGCAGGTCGGCCATCAACATTCCGAGTGCCGAAAAATGGCCCGGTGCCTGCGGAATAATGACGGTGCCGATCGACAGTTCCTTGGCGACGGATGCAGCATGGAGCGGACCGCCCCCTCCGTAAGCCACCAGAGTAAAGTCCCGGGGATCCAGCCCGCGCTCGAGCGTCACGTGGCGTACGGCATTCGCCATAGCCGAGGTAGCGACCTGCAGCATCCCTGAGGCGGCTCGCTCGAGACTCACCCCGAGCGGAGCGGCGACTCCTTCTCCCAAGGCTCTTTCCGCCGCGGCGCGATCGAGCCGCATCTCTCCGCCGAGAAAGCGCTCCGGGGAAAGGCGGCCGAGGATGACGTTCGCATCGGTGATTGTCGGCTCGGTGCCGCCCCGACCGTAGCTGGCCGGACCGGGCTCAGCACCCGCGCTTCGCGGACCAACGTGTAGCGCGCCTCCTTCGTCGAGCCAGGCGATGCTGCCTCCGCCGGTGCCGACCTCCACGATGTCGAGAACCGGGATACGAATGGCCAAGCCTTCGTTGTAGCCGCCGATAAAATAATCCGGCGAAAGACTCGGTTCGCCCCGGCGAATGACGCTGGCCTTGGCGGTCGTACCGCCCATGTCGAAAGCAATGGCCGCCTCGAGATCGAGAGCTTCGCAATAGGCCATCGTCCCGACGACACCGCCCGCGGGCCCCGATTCCATCATCTGAATACACTGGCGCCGCGCCATCTCGATATCGGAGAGCCCGCCGTTCGACTGCATGATCATCAGGCTTCCACAGAAGCCGTCCCCGCTCAGACCGCGCTCGAGCTGGCCGAGATACTGGCTCACCTTGGGACCGACGTAGGCGTTGGCCACTACAGTCGATGTCCGCTCGTACTCGCGATATTCGCGAGAGAGTTCGTGCGATGCGCTGACAAACAAATCTGGATCGGTCTCGCGCAAAATCCGGCACATCCGGATCTCATGCTCCGGCGCTCGGTACGAGTGAAGGAACAGTACGGCGACGGCTTCGACGTTTTCTTCCCGAAGGATTTGTGCCACTTCTCGCGCTGCGCCCTCATCGAATGGGGTGCGCACGGTACCGTCGGCGAGCATCCGCTCGGGCACCTCGAAAATCATTTCGCGCGGAACCAGAGGCCGGTGCTTGCGAAAACGCGGATTAAACGATTCCGGCCGGTTGATACGGCCGATCTCGTAGACATCGCGAAAACCCTGGGTGGTGATGAGCGCGGTCTTCGCGCCCTTGCGCTCGACGATCGCGTTCACCACGATCGTGGATCCATGGATCAAGGACGACACTTGATCCAAGGGAATCGCCGCTTTGATCAAGCCCTCTCGAACTCCCCTGGACAGCTCGGCCGGTGTGGAAATCGCCTTCGCCAAGGCTAGGGAGCCTCTTGATTCGTCGAACACGACAACGTCTGTAAACGTACCCCCGATATCGACCGCTACGCGCATCTCTTCGCTCCGCTCAGAATCTCAAATTACAGATCTCAGATTGCCAAAAAACCCGGTTTGCAGGCTGCTCAAAAAGATCTCAGAGGCGAGGCGCGCGAGAAATCGACGAGCGGAGGCGTACTTGGCCAGTACGTCGTAGCGAGGCGATTGAGCGCAACGAAGCATATGAGGCTTTTTCAGCAGCCTGTTAGCTGCAGCGATGGTTTGCGAGATAACTGGCCAGCCACTTGTCCCAGGCTTGGTCAATTTCGCGGATTGCCCTCAACTGTGCATCGGAGCCGCCGCTATCCACCAGGGCGATGATTCGGAGATCAACGCCCGCGAGGTGCGGATCGGCGCAGAAGTGATCGCGCATCATCACGATCCCTTCCGCTTCCAGTTCCGCGAGCGCCCGCTCCATCTCTCCGGCGTTGATGCGCGCTCTTTCCAGTGCAGCTGCTAGCTCGGTTATAAAGCGCGCTTTCTTCGTTCGATGACGCAACACATCGACAACGGCTTTCCTGGCGCCGCTTAGGCCTGGTTTCGATTCTTCGTTCATAGGGTAAATCTAGTCATTGACGCGGACAGGACCAGCGATCCTCGATCTTCGATCCTCCATCCTCCATTCTCAATCCTCGACTGCTCAACACTCCATCACTCCACTACTTCAACACTCCATTCCCTATTTCTTTCACTGGACTTTATAGCCGAGCTCTCTGGCGACATCTTTGGCGATTCGGTCATCGGCGATGTCTTCGAAGGCCACTTTTTTATCGGTGAATTGACCGGCGGCTTGGAGTGATTTGATAATCTGATCCATTCCTTCATGAGTCGGCACTCCATTGCCGCTGACCGTCTTGCGATAAACCGCGTACGTATCTTCCGCAACGTCCCGATCCACCTGTAGAAAACTAGAGATCAAGGCGACACTTTTCTCCCGCGATTTGAGAATCTCTTGCTTCGCCGACTGCATCGATCGAATCACCTTTTTTAATTCGTCCGGCCGATTTCGCAGTGTCGAGAGCATTACGGTGAGGCCGCCGAGCGGCATTTTCGCGCGCGAACCAACATCGATCAGTTCTCTGAAGCCTTTTTTCTTGGCAAAATATAGCATGGGCGGACTCAGCAACGCCCCTTCGACCGTTCCGCTCTCTAACGCCGGCAGTAACTGCGTGCCGCCCATCCCCAGATAGATGAAGTTCTTTGGATTTTCACCTATGGCTTCCAAAGCAATTTGTAGCGAAACGTGAGAAGTTCCCCCGATTCCTGTCAGGGCGATTTTTTTGTTCCTGAGGTCCCTTACGTTGTGAATGTCCGGTCGCACCATAAGCGAGTAGATAAGCTCTTCAGTAGCGAACCAGACGGCCCGGGACGGCATTCCCCTGAGCGTTGCGCTCACCGAGGCCGGTCCGACCCCCGCAACGTACTGAACCTCGCCACTGCTCAGGGCCGGGTAAGCGACCTGAGATCTGACTTGGATAATTTCCGCATGCAATCCGTTGGCTTCGAAGACCTTCCACTGCAGGGCGCCAAACAGCGGGAGACAACAAATTGTATTGCTCGGATAGGCGATTCTAATCTTTTTCAATCCCTCTTGGGCGGCCACGGAAGAAGTTACGAGGAAAACCCCAATCCCAACGATTGAATTCCAGAGTTTTTTACTCTGCATTTGATCCCCCCTTCATGGGCATGGCTAGAAGGCTTATAGCTTCTGGCTTATGGCTTATGGCTTATGGTTCCGCGCTTTTCGTTAAGCTATAAGCCAAAACGCTGTCAACGTACAACTCATCGAAGGACGTGAGGCGTGAAACGTCAGGCGTAAGGGGCGGGCCCCCTAACTCCTCACGCCTCGCGCAAAAAACAGAGGCGTTGAAATTACACCCTCCTTGTGCAAACCTTTTTTCCTCATGCCGGAACAACCTGCCAGTAGCTTGCGAGAACTCCCGTCGGTCGACCGACTGCTCAAGCACGGCCGCTGCGAGCCTCTGCTGGGCCTCTACAAGCGGGAGTATGTCATTCAAAAATGCCGCGAGATCCTCGATGAGGTACGGGGTGAGATCAAGCAAAGCAAGAACATCTCAGCCGATGAGCTCAGGGACGACGTACTCCTGGCACGCATTGAAAGGCGAATAGGTTTGGAGGGCCGACCCGGACTCCTGCGTGTCGTCAACGCCACCGGCACGATCCTGCATACCAATCTCGGACGCGCGCTCCTCTCGCAGGCGGCAATCGACGCCGTTTCGGCGGTCGGCGGCCAACCGGTCAACCTCGAGTACGACCTCGCGGCCGGCAAACGGGGACGGCGCGAGCAGACTATCGAGAAGCTCCTCATAGAGCTGACCGGAGCCGAAGCCGCGACCGTCGTGAACAACAACGCAGCGGCCGTGCTGCTGAGCTTGAACACGCTTGCCGAAGGCAAAGAAGTTATCGTTTCCCGCGGCGAGTTGATCGAGATCGGCGGCTCCTTCCGCATTCCCGAGATCATGGCCAAAAGCGGAGCGATCCTGAAAGAAGTCGGAAGCACCAACCGCACCCACGCGGAAGACTATGAAAGGGCCATCAACGACAAAACGGCCCTGCTCCTCAAAGTCCATACGAGCAACTATCGGATCGTCGGCTTTTCCGCGGAGGTCGCGCTCGAACAGCTCGTGGCCATCGGGAAGAAGCATCAAATCCCGGTCATGGAAGATCTCGGCAGCGGCGCGCTGATCGACTTGAGCCGGTATGGCCTGCCGAAGGAGCCGGTCGTCGCCGAGCGCGTTCGGGCCGGCGCGGATATCATCACCTTCAGCGGCGATAAGATCCTCGGCGGGCCCCAGGCCGGTTTGATGGTCGGCAAAAAAAGTCCGGTCGCTAAGATGAACAAGAACCCTCTGCAGCGCGCGCTCCGCTGCGGGAAGCTGACGCTGGCCGCGCTGGAGGCAACGTTGCGGCTCTACCGGCAATCGCCCGACATCACGCAAGCGATTCCGACGCTGCATGCATTCACCCGGCCGGTGGATGAGATACTCGAAGTGGGACAACAGATTTTGCCAAAACTCGAAGCGGCTCTGGGTGAAGGGTTTCGGATTAAATTAGAGCGTTCGACTTGCCAGATCGGGAGCGGCGCCCTGCCAACCGAAGAGCTGCCGACGGTCGTGGTGACCGTTGAACACCGAAACCTGAGCGCGACTCGAATCGCAGAAACATTTCGTGCCGCCAATCCGCCGATCATCGGACGAATCAACGATGACCGCTTCTTGTTGGACCTGCGAGCCATCTTCAATCCTGAGGATATCATCCCGAAGTTCGCCGCCGAGGCAAGTCGGAAGTAAGAATTTTGTTTCTGAGAGTCCAACAGTGTTAAAAAACTCTTGCAGGCTGTTCAAAAAGGTTTCAGTTGCAAGGCGCGCGCAAGATCGACGAACGGAGGCGTACTTGTGCAGTACGTTGGAGTGAGGCGATCGAGCGCAACGAAGCAAATGAGCCTTTTTCAACAGCCTGCGAAAATCGGCAATTTAAAATAGATCATGCCCTACATCATCGGTACCGCCGGACACATCGATCACGGCAAAACGAGCCTCATCAAGGCGCTCACCGGGCAGGATACGGACCGGCTCAAAGAGGAAAAAGAGCGCGGCATTTCCATCGATCTGGGGTTCGCGCATCTGGATCTCGCCGATGGCACGTCAGCCGGAATCGTCGATGTGCCGGGCCACGAGCGGTTCATCAAGAACATGCTGGCCGGCGCCCATGGCATTGACCTGGTCCTCTTCACGGTCGCCGCCGATGACGGCGTCATGCCGCAGACCGAAGAGCACCTCGATATCGTCCATTTGCTCGGCGTCAAAATGGCCATCTTCGTGATTACCAAAACGGACCTGGTTCCTCCCGCGCGCCTATCCGAGGTCGAAGAAGAAATCAAAATCCTTACACTGGGCACGCTGATGGAAACTTCTCCGATCGTTCCCGTCTCAACGGTGACCGGACAGGGCCTGCCGGAACTGCTCGAACAGATTACGCAAACGCTCAAGCGATGCGACAAGCCGGTCCCCAGCGGCTATTTTCGGCTGCCAGTGGACAGAGCGTTCGTGCTCCAGGGACACGGCGTGGTCGTAACCGGCACGGCTCTGAGCGGCGAGATCAAATGCGGCGAGCGGGTGCGCTGCTTGCCGGGAGACCAGATTTTTCGCGTGCGCAGCCTTCAGGTGCATGGGAAGTCGGTCAATGCCGCGGGCTGGGGCCAACGGGTGGCGCTGAATCTCACCGGACCGGACCGCGCGGCCGTCGAGCGTGGCCACGTCATTTGCCATGAAAAGCTCACGTCAACAACCGAGCGCTTTGATGCGTTTCTGGAGGTCAGACCGGCGGCAGGGAAGGGTATCAAGAACCACCAACGCGTCCGCATCCACATGGGAGCCGCCGAACGCTTGGCGAAAATCATCGTGCTCGGGTCCGAAGAAACGGTCCAACCGAAGCAATCCTCCTATTGCCAGATCACACTGGCCGAGCCGCTGCTGGTTTTGCGCGGCGATCATTTCATCGTCAGAGACGAAACCGCCCAGCGCACGCTCGGCGGCGGGACGGTGATTCATCCCTGGGCCAAAAGACACAAGCGGCGAGAGGCCGACCTGCAAAGCAGATTAAAATCGCTTCACGCCGGAGAAGTGACGCGCCTGGTGGAGACGTTCCTGAACGAGAGCGAAGCGTTCGCGCTACCGCTCGAATCGATTCATCATTTCCTCAACCTGACCGAAAACGCCACGCTCGAACGGCTCGAGCAGTTGAACAACCTGCGTGTTTTCAGCGCGGAGGGTGAAAAAGTTTACACGACCGAGACCAAGTGGCGCCGTCTCAGCGACTCTATCCTTAAGACACTGGGCCAGTTTCATACGGCGCATCCGCTGGTTCCCGGGATGGATATGGAGGAGTTGCGAGCCAAGCTCGGTTATGCCATCTCGCCGAAAATCTTTCGCACACTGGTCGAAATTCTCGTCCGAGAAAACACCGTGATCAAGGAAGAAAATCTGCTGCGCCTGTCGCAACACCGCGTGCAGCTCGGCGGTCAAGAAAAATCGCTCATGGAGCGAATCAAAAAGATTCTCGGCGAGCAGCCCATGGCGCCGCCCGACTTGAGAGAAATCGAAAAACAGCTGGGGGTCAATCGCGCGAAGTTGGCTGAAGTCATTCGTCTGCTCGAACGTGACGGATCGGTCGTTCGCGTCGCAACCGATCTCTATTTTCTCTCCGGCTGCGTTGACCGGGTGCGGAATATTCTAAACCAATATCTCTCGGAGAAAGGCGAGATTACCGCGGCCTCCTTTCGCGACTGCCTCGGTTCCAGCCGCAAATATACGATCGCGCTCTTGGAATATTTTGATCGCGAAGGCACGACCATGAGAATCGGCGACATTCGCCGCCGCAAATCTTCGGGCCCAGTCGGAAAGCGTCAGGCGTGAGGGGTCAGGCGTAAGGGGGCAGAACCCTCACCCTTCCCTCCCAGAGGGCGAGGGTTGCGCCTTACCCCTCACGCCTGACGCCTCACCGCCCCTAATTGCAAACGCGCGCGGATCGAATTAGAGTGAACTCTCATTTATGAATCGCAGAGCCAACAAAGCCGTTCGGCTGACGCAGCAGGTCAAAGCCGCGGGTTGAGCCGCCAAGCTCGGCCCCGCCGACCTCGTGCAAGTTTTGCACGATCTGCCCAAGTTCGATAATGCCGACATGCTGGTCGGGACGGAAACGTCCGACGACGCCGGTGTGTATCGTCTGCGTCCCGACCTCGCGATCGTCAACACGGTCGATTTTTTTACCCCAATCGTCGACGACCCTTACACCTTCGGCCAAATTGCAGCCACCAACTCGCTCAGCGACGTCTACGCCATGGGCGGCGACCCCAAGACCGCGATGAACATCGTCTGTTTTCCCAAAGGCAAGCTGGAAATGGAAATCCTCGCGGAGATACTCAGAGGCGGCGCCGACAAGGTCAAAGAGAGCGGCGCCGTCATTATCGGCGGGCACAGCATCATTGACGAAGAAATCAAATACGGGATGGCGATCACCGGCGTCATTCATCCCGACCGCATCTTTCGCAACGTCGGAGTGCAGGAAGGCGACGTTCTGGTTTTAACCAAACCCCTGGGGACGGGGATCATTTCAACCGCCTTGAAAAAGGGCAAAGCCTCCAAAGAAAGCGTTGACGAAGCAGTCGCCGCCATGACCACGTTGAATAACGTAGCGTCGGCTGTCATGCGCAGGTTTTCGGTCCATGCCTGTTCCGATGTGACGGGTTACGGCATTCTTGGCCACGCGCTGGAAATGGCAAGCGGCAGCGGCGTCACTTTGATCATCGAATCCGCCAAGCTGCCGTTGCTGCCGGGCGCTCCGCGACTCGCCGAGAAGGGCTATATCACCGGGGGTTGTAAGCGGAACCGCGAATATCTGAGCGATAAGATCACCATCGAGCCGTCGCTTCGCGAAGGGCTCGTCGAAGTCGCGCTGGACCCGCAAACGTCGGGAGGCCTTCTGATGGCGATCGCAAAGGGACAGGCAGCCAAGCTGCTCGAAGAGCTTCACGGCGCGGGCATCAAAGACGCCTCCCAAGTTGGCTACGCTACATCGCTGCAAAAATCCTGGGTTCGACTGGTGTAGAGAACACCGTTAGGCGTGAGGGGTCAGGCGTAAGGCGCCAACCGGTCAGGGGTGAGGCGTCAGGCGTTAGGCGCCAAAGACTCACGGAGAAAATTCGCGCCTCACCTCTCACGCCTAACGCCTGACGGTATTTGTGAGAGCAGCTCCTCCACCCCCTCTCTCCATCCCTCCGGTCCGATCTTGAACGTTCGCCGCAAGCGCGAAACGTTCTGCAGGACGGTGGAATCCCACAAGCCGTCCGGATTCCTGATCAAAATCGGATAATTCACTTGAAGCAGAAAAGATACATCGTTTGGCGAGTTGCCCAGGCCGGCGCTGACGATTGACGGGTTCGATCGCCGGTACAACTGCAGCAACGCGCAGGCCGCTTTTCCTTTGTCGCTGCCGCCGGTGAGATGAAAGAACCGATCGCCCTGGGTGATCTTGTATCCTTTGGTTCTCAAAGCGGTAAAGAGCCGTTCGCTGTTGCCCCTCTCGACGATGAAGGGCTCGTCGTACTCTCGTTCCGCCGCTGCCCGCGCCCAGTCCCGCGGCAGTCCCGTGAGATCCGATATTTCCTCCAGTGTCATATCGCCGAAGCACCGCACGTGCACCCTCAATTGTCGCGCGCCATCGAACAGAGCGCCGCGCAAAACCGCAACGCTTTCGCCCAAAACCAATTTTTGCAGACCCCCTTCGAGCGTCGTGTTGTCAACGGGAAAGGGGAAATAGTCGCGGCGAAAATAGACCGCGCCGCCGTTTTCCACGATGAAAGGATCGTGCAGCCGCAATTCTTTCCAGAGCGCTTCGGTTTCAGTCCGGGTTTTGCTCGAACAGAGAACCAGCGGAATTTTTAACGATTGAACTTTTCGGATCGCCGGAAGGCTTGCCTGATAACTATAGCTCCGTTGGTCCAGCAGGCTGCCGTCCAGGTCGGTGATAATGACGAGCGGAATGGGGCTCAAAGCGATTCGCGCCTCTGCGCCTGCCGCCGCCCCGCGAATTTAGCCTGGTATTCCGGAATCGTCGCCATCGGCGGGCGCTCGCGATCTTGAATTTCTTTCACCTCCAAGGCATATCCTCGGGGCCGGTGTTGAATCAGCTTCATGCTGCGGTTGAATTCATCCATCAGTTGCATGCGGTTTTTTTCTTGCAGGCGCCCCATCACGACCTGCACGATGGCGAAGGACATTTGGCTGAGGGCCGGCAGCGATTGATTGCGATGGACGCGCTCTTCCAGATCCACTTGCGCGATGGCGCGCAAACCAAACTCGTTGAACAAGTCGATCAGCAGCCCGGTTTCCACCCCGTAGCCGGTAAAGAAAGGGACGCATTCCAACGCCCTTCGGCGGCCGGCGTATTCGCCCGCCAGCGGCTGAATCATCCCGGAGAGATCAGGATAAAAGAGGTTGAAAAGCGGCCGGATGGTAAGCTCGGTCACCCGACCGCCGCCTTCGGATACGAGACTTCCGTCGACGCGGATGGGCCGGCGATAAAAACCTTTGACGTACTGGATCTCCGGCTCCCTCAGTAGAGGGCCCAAAAGGCCGTAGACGAAACCGGGCGAGAAGTTCTTGATATCGGTGTCCACCCACGCGACGATGTCTCCATTGAGAGCGTAAAGGCTTTTCCACAACGCTTCGCCTTTGCCGCTGAATGAGCCCTGGTTGGGCAAAATCTCCTGATGAACGACCACCGGGATGCCGAGGTCCCGGGCTATTTTGACGGTGTCGTCGGTTGAGCCGGAATCGATGAGCACGATCTCATCCAAGAGCGGAATATCGTCGAAGAGCATCGTCTTGACGCTGCGAATGATATCGCCGACGGTTTCGGCCTCATTGAGGGCCGGCAACCCCAAGCTGATCGTGAGCCCTTGCTTTCGTTTCATGTCGGCGAGTTTGCTCAGTTCCGCAAATTCATCGCGATGAAATGTATTTTCGGCAAACCACTGATCCACCCGCTCGGACAGTTCCTTGGGACGCACCAGACTGTGCTTGCGGCTCCAGGCGATGAACGGCTCGGGCGTCTTGACTACCAACAGAGGCCTGTCCGTCGCCTTCGCGATTTGCTCGACGATGGGCCCGAGAAAAAACGAATGGTGCTCCATCGGGGATCCGGCGCCGATGATGACGAGATCGTGACGGGACGCCTCTTGCAGTATCACTTCTTTCGGGTCTCCCTCCACCGTCATGAGCCGCTTCACCTTGGGCTGAAAGCGCAACCGTTGAATGAAAGTATGGTAGAGGGTCTCGTTGAACTGCGGCGAAGCAAAACGCTGGTCGCAGTGAAGTACCGTAATCTCCGCCTTAAACGAACGGGCCAGCCGGTCCGCAATTTCTAAAGCGAATTCCGCGTAGGGACCGCCGCGCACGGGCAAGAGAATCCGCTTGCATCGGGCCAACTCACCGACTCTGGCAACGAGCAGGTTACAGGGCGGCGCCTCGACGAGGCGGTCGATCGTGCGGCCGAACAGCAACTCGTCGGAGCTCGCGCTGCCTTTCCACGGCAGCAGAAGTAAATCGCAACCCTCGACTCCGGCGCATTCCGCGATGCCTTCTGAAAGCCGATGCGAGACTCGCACCAGGGGCCGCAGCTCGACGCGCTTGTTGGGCAATAACGAGTGAATTTCCTCCAGGGCCGCGCGCGAGTCGAGCGCCTCGACGGCGCCCTCGCTGAGCGAAATCTCCTCCGGCACCCGCACCACGTTCAGAGCCAGAATTTTCCCGTCGGGAGCCAGAAGCGAGGCGGCGAGTTTAAGATTGAAGCGGGCGGCCGTGGCATCGACCACCGGGATCAGAACTTTTGCGCATTGCATGACTTGCTGCGAAATCCCCTTCTCAGATACCTAAAACTCTTTGCAGTATTCCCTTCGCCTTGGGCTCCTTTTCTCCAGAATCCCAAGCCCTCACCAAGTAGGGTTTTTCTTTCTCGAAAACCTCCGCCTGCGCCTCGATGACCTGCTCCGCCTCCGCGGTCGTCATATTGGCAGTCTCGTTGATGAAAGACGCGACACGCGCCTCGTAGAGCGGGCTCATGAGGTCCACCAGTTTCGAGCGGTCCTTGGACCAGTGATGGAACGTAGCGGCGGTTTCGTAAAGAATGTGCGCCCAACGGGTCACGTCCAAAAGAAACGCTTTGCCGTCTCTGCCGGCCAGCTTCTCCACGGTCGCGTAGGAGTCGGAGCTCAAGATCTCTCTCCAGAGCACGCTGAAATGCCGGAAGCCAAGCTTGAAGTTCTCGATCAGCAGTTCCTGATTGACTTTAATGGGCTCGGGTTCGGCAGCCTCCAGCACGCCGAACGTTTCCACCGGATGGCTGCCGCGCACTTCCTTCCAGATCGGCGCATGCTCCTCCATCAGCGTGAACAACGTCCGAACCACCTGCCGGAACATACCGCCGAGCGACAGGCCGGGGTCTTTGGGGTCATGCACTTTCATTCCCAGATTCGCCTGGCACACGTTGAAGCCGCTGGCGATCGCTTGTGTGGTCATCCAGATATCGATTCCGAAGCGCGCCACATCCGTCATCCAAACGTTGTGCGTGAGATACGATTGGATCGCTTTCCGTGACAGTCCGAAATCGCCGCCGATGGGTTGGCGAATTCGCTTGCCATAGAGGGCGCGGGTAAGATTATAGGCGACGGTGTTGGTGATCGTCCCGTCGTATTTGTAGCGTGAATAGGTGGGCGCGACCAAGTCGTAGTTTTTTTCAAGCACCGGCTCCAACAGCCACCGCACCCAGTCGGGGGTTATGCTTCTTAGATCCGCGTCTACGACGGCGCATGCCCGGGCGTTCAATTTCTCCGCCGCCTCAAAAATCGCGCGCAGCGCCGTTCCTTTACCCCCGATGCCGCGATAGATGAAAATAACTTTCTCCTGCCAGGGCATGATCTCTTCTTCGCGAGCCACTTCACGAGTATCATCGGTGGATCCCCCATCGGAGAGCAAAATGACCGACCTGGCGGATTTATAGTGCTTGGCCAGACCGCGGCTGGCCTGCTTCAGCACATTCGCGATCGTCGAATCGTTGTTATAGCACGGAACGCCGACAATGATATCCGCCGATTCGATCTGTTCGATGCGTTTCGTCAGGTAAGGACGAAATGCAGTATCGTAATCCATCCTGTGCTCCCTCCACGCCCGCGCATTTTAGCCCGTGAGACGATTTACTGTAAGGGCGCTTTCGGCACAAATAGCGCCGTTTCGGCGCCCGGCGACTCACTTAGAATCGAGCCTGGCCGCCATCCTAGCAAACCTGCGTCTATCGAGAAAGAAGAAACTGAAAGCGTTCAGGACACTCCCCGACAACTCGAAAGAGAATGTGCCCCACCACTCCAGAGCGCCAGTTTTCCCGTACGTGCAAGATGCCGATGAGACGCAACGCCGAATCTTAAACACTCATGAGGGGGGTTGCGGGACGTATGCCAATTGAATTCAAACCAGGGACATTGAGCTTAGATCTCTTTATTCTAGGGCTCAGCTTTCCTGGCGATCAGCGGCCGGCCCGCGTTCGCGGGAAAGGTTACATGCCGTGTTGACCAATGCCAAATGGCTCAATGCCTGCGGAAAGTTGCCGAGCAGCCGTTTATTTCCCGGATCATAGCCTTCGGACAGGAGCCCGACATCGTTGCGTAGAGCTAGGAGGCGCT
>DASTOD010000120.1:0-2223 GCA_035762645.1 Binatia bacterium
CCTCTGGGCCTGCGGTCGTGATATCGAACGTCAGCCCTTCATCACTGCCGCCGAGACCTTGGCGGTGAGCGATGGTCATGCGCATTCCCGCCTGCTCGACAATAATCGGATCGCTCTTCTTCGTCGAAGTTTGTTTTTCCATCAAGCCGCTCTCCCGTGAAGATAATTTCGATCTTGGCCGAACTCATTACATTTAGTCTTCTACCTATCAAGCCGAAGTGAGAGCGCGCAAGAAACGCCGCGAATGGCAATCTTCGTGACCCTTCATGCGATGCTCAATGGTGCGGGACAACGCCGGCAAGGTGCAAGACGACAAACAGCAGGGCTAGGCCGATGGCATGGATGCCAACCACGTACACCCAGCGCGGTGCGATGGTGGTGGATCCGTGGTCTGGCCTCGGCCTCGTGTCGGGATATGAGCGTAGGTTAGCCTGCGACAACGTACGCCGCCCGTACGGGGTCATCCCCCACGGCTTGTACACCGACAGCGTCGTGGCCGCGAGCAACACCAGCAGGCCGCCCGCAGCGTGGACCACGAGTTGAATCCGTAGCGCGCGGAAATCGGCGCCGGGTAATGCCGTCTCTGCCGCTACGTCTGACATGCGGCTCACTGCCTCCATGTGCCGCAGCAAAACAATGGTGGCACCGGTGGTCAGCAGGAACTTCATCAGGATCCAATAGTGCCGGAACAGGCCCCAATGGGTGCCGAGTGACTGGACGAGCCCGGTTAACAGTGCAGCGAGGCCGAATGGAACGATGATGAACCAGCCGATCAACTCCATCGAGAGATAGGCGGCACGCACCATCGACACATCGTGACTGGTCAGACCGGCGATGGCGAGAGCCAGGTAAGCAACGACCGCGCCGAGCCAGCCGACCGAAAAAGTGATATGCGCGGTGAGCGCGAACTTTCTGAGGCGGGGTGTCATGGTCATGGCGTGCGGATACCGGTCGCCTAATCCCGACAACGAATCGAAAGGGTCCAGAAACTCTTCATATTTCTATCGCGGTGCCAAGAGGGGAATCAGACGTCGTCCTTTTTGGCGGTAGATCTCGAAATCTGAATCCAGCGTAAAAAGTGTCGATTGAGACGTAAGTTCGATAATCCGTATTAATCATCGGCTCTAGTAACGCGACCATCGGGCCGGTATCAACGACGACGCTTGCGGCCACGACGTCCGTTGGAAACGATGGCGTCGGCGAGCAGCTTTTTGCTGGTCGACAGGTCGCGCCGCCCGCTTCGGAACGATCCTATCAGGGCACCTGCTAAATCGGCACAACTCGGTTCGTCGCGAGCAGCGGAATCCGCCAGTGCTCGCTCCAGCGATTCGAGTACGATCGTCGATTGGGAGACGTTGCGGCGAACAGCCTTATTTTTCATACACCGACCTCTTATACTCCGTGCGCATCTCCGATTGCAGCCGGCCCAGACGATACCTCTTCCAATCGATGAACTTGCCGACCTCAGCCAATGCCGGATGGACTTCCTGAATCTTGCGCCACATTTCCTGCGCGATGAAACGGTAATCGGGATGACCTTGAGGCATGGTGCGGAGCTCGCAGAGATGCACCGCTTCGCGCAGGTTCATTTTCATGTACCAGCGGATTTTGTAAGCAAACGGCACGACATACTGAGCCTCGCTTGCCATGTCGCCTTGCACATTTTCATAGAGCTCCGCAGCCTGCGCCATACAACGGTCGAACTCCGGTTTGAATCCGGCTTCTTCAATTTCTCGCGGCGTGTCGTAGCCGTGGACCGTGGTGAATGCTTGGCGCTCCTGCGTCAAGATTCGGTGGCGATGAAGATCGCGATACAAGCCCAGGTTACCGAGAATGTCGAACGTGTAATAGACATTCTCGAAGGCGCGAGCAGGCTTGTCCCGGCGGTGCCGCCGCTTGCCGAAAAATTCTTGAATAATCTCCCGGCGCTCTTCTTGACCCATCGCCGAGCCGATTTGCTGCAACTGTTCGAGCGGATGACGCGCATGGCCGTATAGAATCGCCGCGATAATCTTTTCTTCTGCGGCGGAGTCATAGTCAATCAGCGTGACTGTTTCCGGCGTCGCCGCCGGAATCGTTGGTAGCGAACACGCAGCCAACGCCTTCGCAGCTGCTGTCGTGCCGGCAAGGTAGTCACTCGATTGCGCGCGCTTGACGAAAGAAGGAATCAGCTGATTCAGCTCGCCATGCATGGCGGCGGCCAGGTCTCTCGGCTCCGTCAAC